>NZ_JBHJWG010000060.1:15629-40768 GCF_042266305.1 Kitasatospora sp. NPDC056076 | reverse complement strand
GTGGCGCGATCGGCCCGACGGAGGTCAGTGCGAGTACGAGGGCGACCGCGACGGCGTGGGAACGCCGGGGCGGATGCCCGGTTCTGCGCATACCGAAGGAGGCTCCGGACGGAGCGGGCATGGTGAAGCCCTTTCGAGGAGAGGTGGGTATGTCCGGCTGCGGACATTCGGATCGTCCGCAGAGGTATTTCAGCAAGCTGCCGCATTACTGATTCGTCGTCAATCACATAAGCAAAACTGATGCCCGCTTTGACGGACCGTCCACCGATTTCGTTCAGCGTGATGTGAATCACGCCCTCAGGAGATCCTCAAGCCGCTCGACCGCTGGATCGTTAGCGCCCTATCCTCCTGCCGGAGTTGCTTGTCCGCGCCATGTCGTACGTGACAACTCAGCTGGGGGATCATGATGTTGAAGAACAGAATCCGCTTCCACCTACGGCGAACAGCCGGCCGGGAGGGGCCGCCGCCGGTCAGGGCAAGATCCCGGGTGGCCGTCGTGAGTTCGTTGGCGATCCTGAGTTCGATGCTGTCGCCCGTGGTGCCGGCCCTCGCAGTGGCCGCCTCCGGGGACAAAGGCCAGGTGTGGTCGCCGCCGAACACGCCGCTGCCGCGCACCGCCTCCGTGCCCGGGAAGGCGGACACGCCGAAGTCGTCCACCCCGCCGACCGGTTCGCCGGACTGGGTGCCGCCGAAGTCCACGCCGCAGCCGAAGTCCGGCACCGCGGTGGTGGGCCTGGACGAGGGCGGGGCCAAGCAGGCGGGCGACCTCCCGGTCTGGCTGGCACCGGTCGCGTCGAAGGGGGCCGTTCCCGCAGGGCAGGTGCAGGTGCGGGTCGCCGACCGCGCGGCCGCGACCGCCGCCGGTGTGACGGGCACCCTGGTCGCCCTCTCGCGCGACGAGGCGGGGGACACCGACAAGGTGCGGGTCGGAATCGATCCGCACACCCTGGGCTACGGTGGGGACTTCGGGAACCGGGCGCGGCTGGTGGCGCTGCCGGAGTGTGCGCTGAGCACGCCGGACGCCGACGGTTGCCGGGTCAGGACGCCGGTGGCGTCGCACTACGACGAGAAGTCGAAGCGGCTGGTCGCGGACGTCGACCTGCCGGCCGCGAAGGCCACGACGGCTCGGCAGCGGGCCGAGTCGTTGTCGGCCGGCGTCGCGGAGTCCGCGCCGAAGGTGCTGCTGGCGTTGGACGCCGCGCCGTCGAGCGGAACCGGCACGTACAGTGCCACACCTCTCTCGTCGAGCCAGAGTTGGGCGGCGGGGAGCTCGTCGGGGTCGTTCACGTACAGCTACCCGATCCAGCTCCCCCCGGCCCTGATCGGGAACCCGCCGGCGTTCTCCCTGGAGTACGACTCGGCGTCGGTGGACGGGAAGACGGCGTCGACGAACGCCCAGGCCTCCTGGATCGGCGACGGCTGGGACGTGAACGTCGGCTTCGTCGAGCGCTCCTACCGGGGCTGTGACAAGGCGGGCATTCCCGGTTCGGGCGATCAGTGCTGGGGTGGTCCGAACCTGACGTTGTCGTTGGGTGGTCACTCGGGTGAGCTGGTGCCGGAGGACTCGTCGTGCGTCGCCGGGTCCGCGACCGATGAGCAGTCGCGGTGCAAGTGGCGGCTCAAGGGTGACGACGGGACGAAGGTCGAGTTCCTGACCGGCGCCAACAACGGCACCTGGAACGGTTCCTATCTGAAGGTGACGGACACCTCGGGGACGGTGTACTACTTCGGGCTCAACCAGCTTCCGGCGGCGGACGGTTCGCCGAGCAAGGCGGGTCCGGAGAGCAAGTCGGCGTGGACGGTTCCGGTGTACTCGCCGAACCCGGGCGACCCGTGCTACGACGGGTCGAAGGGCAAGGGCTCCTTCTGCCAGACCGCGTGGCGGTGGAACCTCGACTACGTGGTCGACGCGCACGGCAATCTGACCACGTACGCCTACACGCCCGAGACCAACTGGTACGCGCGCGGTGGCGCGCAGAACGCGGGCAAGGGTACGAACACCGCGTACACGCGTGGTGGGGTGCTGGCCGCGATCACCTACGGGCAGTTGCTGTCGGACCAGTTGGGTGCGGGCGGTTCGTACCAGTCCGCGGCGCGGGTCGACTTCGACTCGGGTGAGCGGTGCGTGTCGGACGCGGCGGCGTGCGATCCGGCGCAGCGTACGGCGGCGAACGCCGCCAACTGGCCGGACGTCCCGCTGGACAAGCAGTGCGCGCAGAACGACAGCTGTGCCAACTACGGGCCCAGCTTCTGGTCGACGAAGTGGCTCAACGCCGCGACCACGTCCATCCGTTCGGGCGGCTCCTACCGTCCGGTGGACCGTTACGACTTCACCCATGTGTTCAAGAAGCCGCAGAACGCGACGGAGAACGCGCCGATCGCCTGGCTGCAGTCGGTGAAGCACACCGGCAAGGACACCGCCAACGGGCAGGCCGAGCAGGTGCTTCCGGTGGTGACGTTCACGGATCAGCTGCTGCCCAACCGGGTGGACGGCCTGGTGCCGGCGCGTCCGCGCTACAACCGGCCGCGCATGGCGGTGATCACCACGGAGACCGGTGGCAGCATCGTCGTCTCCTACAAGCAGGAGCAGTGCTCGCGCACGGCGGGGCGAATGCCGACGTCGGCCGACGGTGACACCCTGCCGTGCTTCAACGTGAAGTGGTTCGACACGCAGGTGCAGTCCACGGTGGACGACTGGTTCCTGCGCTACCCGGTCGACACGGTGACCGTGGACCCGAACGGCAACCTGGTCTCCGGTTCGGTGCCGACGACCGTGAGTTACAGCTACGGCCCGGCGGCCTGGCACCGCAACGACGGCGCGCTGGTCGAGTCCGACTACCGGACCTGGGACCAGTTCCGCGGTTTCGCGAGCGTGACCGCGGTGAAGGGTTCGGGCAAGGACGGGCCGCAGGCCAAGTCGACGACCAGCTACTACCAGGGCATGGACGGCGACCTCAAGGCCGACGGCAAGCCCAAGGGCGCCACGGTCGCCGGCGTGAAGAGTGGCGGCCGACCCGACTCCGACTGGCTCTCCGGGCAGATCCTGGAGACCGACACCTACGCGGACGCCTCGGCCGACGCCGGCTCGCCGCTCGGCTACGAGGTCGACACCTACGAGAACCCGTCCGCCACGGCCACGCACGCCCGCAGCGGCCTGCCGGATCTCGTGGCCCGGTACGGATCCACCAAGGCCACCAAGGCCGCGACGGCGGTCACCACGACCGGCACCCGCACCACCACGACGGTGACGAGCACCGACCCGGTCAACAACAACCGGGTCACCAGCTCGCTGAGCACCGCGGACGGCACCCCGGACGTCTGCACCCGCCAGACCTACGCGACCGGTGGCAACCCGCAGATGACCGCACTGGTCTCCGACGTGCTCGTCGTCTCCGGCGTCAACGCCTGCACGGCCGGCCCGACGTCGGCCACCACGGTGTCCGACACCCGCACGCTCTTCGACGGCCAGGGCTTCGGCAGCGCCGGCACGAAGGCGGACGTGACCGGGACCCAGGTGCTGGACGGCTACGACGCCAACGGCGTGGCGCAGTACGTCACCACGAGCACGAGCACGTACGACCAGTACGGCCGGATCGCCTCGGTGACGGACCCGACGGTCACCGACAGCGCCAACCCGAACGGCGCGGTCACCACCACGGCGTACAGCTCGGCCAACCCGGGTGAGCTGCCGAACAAGGTGGTCACCGGGACCCCGGCCCCGGCCGGCGCGCCGGACGCGGGCACTGCCCGTACCAGCACCGTCACGCTCAACCCCGCCCGCGCCATGGCGCTCACCTCGGCCGATGCCAACGGTCGCACCACGACCAAGGCGTACGACGGTCTGGGGCGCTTGAAGGCGGTCTGGCTGCCGGGCCGGGACACCGGGGCCGGAGCCAACTTCACGTACGACTACGCGGTGAACGGCACCAGCGCGCCCTCCACCGTCACGACCAAGGCCCTGCGGCCGGGCGGCACGGCGTACGGCACGTCCACGCAGATCCTGGACGGCTCGGCCCGGCTGATCCAGACCCAGACCGACCCGGCGATCTCCGCCTACCAGGGCCGGATCGTCGCCGACACGTTCTACGACTCCCAGGGGCGGGTGGGCCGCGCCTACAACGCCTACTACGAGGACACCAACAAGCCGAACACGACCCGGTGGATCCCGGACGGCGCGATGGTCCCGAACCAGAGCGTGGTGCAGTTCGACGGCCAGGGGCGTGCCGTGAGCACGCAGTTCGTGGCGCTGGGCAAGCCGCAGACCACGACGACGACGGCCTACCCCGGCGCTGACCGGGTGGACGTCACGCCGCCGGCCGGAGCCACCGCGACCAGCACGGTCACCGACGCCCGCGGGCGCAAGACGCAGGTGTGGCAGTACCGGACGGCCGCGGCGACCGGGAACCCGGGCGACGCGGACGTCACCAACTACACCTTCACCCCGGCCGGAAAGCCCGCCAGTCGGGTGGACGCGGCGGGGAACACCTGGAGTTACACGTACGACCAGCGCGGTCGCCAGGTGAAGGCCGACGACCCGGACACCGGCGTCCTGACCCAGGCCTACGACGGTGCGGGGCGGTTGGCGTCGACGACGGACGCGCGTGGTCAGACGGTGGCGATCACCTACGACCTGCTGGGTCGCAAGACGGGGACGTTCAACGGTTCGGTCGCTCCGGCGAACCAGTTGACCGGCTACGCGTACGACACGGTGGCGAAGGGGCAGTTGAGCTCTTCGACGCGGTACGTGGGCGGGGCGGGTGGTTCGGCGTACACCAAGTCGGTCGGTGAGTACGACGTGGCGTACCGGGCGACGAAGTCGACCGTGTCGATCCCCGGCAGTGAGATCGGCGCCAGTGGTCAGGTGAGCTTCGACTACTCGGCTGCCTTCAATCCGGTCAGTGGTTCGCTGGTGTCGGAGACGCGTGCCGCGGCGGGTGATCTGGCGCAGGAGGCGGTCACTTACAACTACGAGGAGTTCGGGCAGCTCAACGATATGAGCGGCGCCGGGTACACCTACCTGCGGCAGGCGGACTGGGACGCTTACGGGCGCAACATCCGTGACACGATGAACCCTTGGGGGACCCAGGTCGTCTCGACGAACACCTACGACGAGTCGACCGGGCGCCTGCTGACGCAGTACGTGGACAAGCAGACGGCCACCACCGGCACAGTCCAGAACACCACCTACGCCTACAACCCGGCAGGCCGGATCACGGCGGTGCGCACGATCCCGGACAACAGCCCGGACCGGACCGACCTGCAGTGCTTCACCTACGACTACCTGGGGCGTCTCACGACCGCGTGGTCGGACACCGGGCGGCTCAACCAGCCCACCCCGTCCCTCGCCGGACAGGGCTCGTGCGCCAACGCGACGCCCACCAGCGGGGCTTCGACGGCGGGTACCACCACCGTGGGCGGCAGTGCGCCGTACTGGCAGGACTACACCTACGACGCGGTCGGCAACCGGACCAAGCTGGTCATGCACAACCCGACCGGCGACCAGTCCAAGGACCTGACCATCGGCCAGGACGTGCCTGCCGCGGGGAGCCGCAACACGGGGACGGGTGCGGGTGGTCCGCACGCGCCGTCGGCCGTGAAGTCGACGTTCCCGAACAACGGCAGCACGCCGGGGAGTTACCAGTACGACGCGGCGGGCAACACGACGAAGATCGCCAACCCGGGCGCGAACAAGACCCTGGGCGCGGGCTTCGTGCTCAACCCGGGCGAGTCGGTGCGCTCCAGCAGCGTGCAGCTCACCATGCAGTCGGACGGCAACCTGGTGCTGACCTCGCTGCGGACCGGTGTGGTGACGTGGTCGACGAACACGGCCAACCACCCGGGTGCGTGGGCGACGATGCAGGACGACGGCAACTTCGTGGTCTACGACCCCCAGCGGGTTCCGTTGTGGTCCTCGCAGTCGTGGGTCGGGCCGAACAGCAAGTACTTCGCGGTCGTCCAGGACGACGGCAAGTTCATGGTGTACGCACCCGGCTGGGCCCCGAAGTGGGACTCCCACACCTGGAACGCGGTGGACGCGGCCAACGGCGCGGACCTGACCTGGGACGTCGAGGGCAAGCTCGCCACGATGAAGCAGGGCGGCGCCACCACCTCCTACGTCTACGACGCGGACGGCAACCAGCTGGTCCGCCGCAACCCCGGCAAGGTCACCGTCAACCTCGGCGCCGGCGACGAACTCACCTACGACACCGGCGCCAAGGCCAGCACCGGCACCCGCTACTACGCCCTCCCCGGCGGCGTCACCCTCGTCCGCCAGGGCGCGAACGCGCTGACGTACCAGTTCTCCGACCACCACAACAGCGGCACCCTGTCCATCGACTCGGCCACCACCAACGTGAACCGCCGGTGGACCGACCCCTTCGGCGTCCTGCGCGGCTCCGGCAGCGGCAACGCCTGGGCCGGCGACAAGGGTTACGTCGGCGGCCTCAAGGACGACGCGACCGGCTTCACCAACCTGGGCGCCCGCCAGTACCAGCCCGGCACCGGCCGCTTCCTCAACCCCGACCCCGTCATCGACCCGGCCAACCCCCAACAGTGGAACGGCTACGCCTACAGCACCAACGACCCCACCAACCTGAGCGACCCGAGTGGTCTCCGCCCCGAGGGCGTGTGCGGCGGCTTCGGCACCTGCGAGACCGCTCACGGGGACATCATCACGGAGACGTTCAAGCCGGAAGGCCACGGCGCCTGGACGGAGGAGTACTGGAGCTCGGATTCGGGCACCAAGAAGTACCCGAACATCGTCAGCCCGCACTACTTCCTCATCACCAGGGGCGGAACGCTCTGGGGCAACGTCCGCGAGGCTGCCGATGCCACGACCTACATTCCGGGCCTGAACGCCCTCGGCACCGTCGTGGGCGCCGGCATGGACATCAAGGACGGCCACTACCTGGACGCCGCCGAGGGCCTCGTGGGCCTGATCCCCGGCGGACGCGCAGTGGGCGCGGCCGGAAAGGCCGAGAAGACGGCGGCGGCCGCTGCGAAGGACTTGGAGAAGGCGGAGGAGGAGGCCGCAGCCGCATGCAAGAACCCACTCCTCGCCGCCACGCACAGCTTCTTGCCCGGCACCAAGGTACTTCTGGCGGACGGCACGACCAAGCCGATCGAAGACCTCCAGATCGGCGACCAGGTCGAAGCCACCGACCCGGCCACCGGCAGGACCGAGTCCAAGCCCGTCACCCGCACGATCCGTACTCCCGACGACAGCGAGTTCACCGACCTGGCTCTGCAAGGCAGTGACCCTGCAGGTGGATCCGGAGCGGTGGAAGAGCTCACCAGCACCCAGCACCACCCGTTCTGGGACGAGTCCACACGCCTCTGGACCGACGCTGCGAACCTCCGCCCCGGAGACAAGGTCCGTACCGCAGATGGTCGGACTCTTACCGTCCGGACAGTGCGGAACTACGAGACGGCCCCGCAGGTCGCCTACGACCTCACCATCGCCGACCTCCACACGTACTACGTGTTGGCCGGTGATGTGCCGGTCCTGGTTCACAACACGGGAGGAATCCCCGAGTGCTTCGCCGCTGGTACTCCGAAGGTCCGGCCGAAGGATGGCAAGGGCGGTGACATGGTGGTCGATGCTGATGGATTCGTCCACCCGCCTACCGCCGAGGACCTCCAAGCACTCAACGTGGACGGGGTGTCGACCTTCGGGAGTGTCGGCGCACTGCGCCAGGAAGGATTGAGGGGCAAGGTCCGGAACCCGACCACGCCGCTGCCCGACGGGGTCGGCATGATCGCAGACGGGACCGACGTCGGTGGGACGGCTCCCGCCGGGCACATTACGCTCTACCCGACCAGGAAGATGCCTCTGGCTGACTTCAACGAGCTGCTCAAGGGAATGAACTGGACGAACTCCGCTGTCCAGCACTGATCAGGGAGGAACAGTGGACAGTTCGAAGTCCGACCAAGACCTTTGGGCGCTGGTCGTGGCAGCTGAACAGCAGGTCGCGAGGGCGCGCGCGGACTTCTATCGGAACGCGGGTGCGCGCCAGGACGTTCTGGTGGCTGCGCTTCAAGGATCGACCTGGGAGCGGGGAACAGCGCTGGCGTTCCTCCAGAGACTTCCGGACGATGTGGTTCCGTTGCTCGGACAGTTGGTCGACATCTCGATGTCACCCAAGTTCGCACTGGAGGCAAGGAAGGCGATCGCGTCCAGGAACCCCCAGGTGACGAGGCCGGCGGTGCGGCGGCTCGTGGAGGAGCGGCTGTCGGCCGCTGATGCGGACGATTGGCGCCGGCTGGCCGAGTTGCTCGACTTCCTGGGCGATCGGGAGGGGATCCGGGAGCTGGTCGCGCGGGCCGCGGCGAACGGTGACCCGGAGATCCGTGAGGTGGGCGAGGACTTCTCCGAGGGGTCGGAGGAGAGCTCGTGACGCCATTCACCGCCGCCCGTGGCATGTCGGTCTGACCGACGCAGGACGCACGGTGGCCCCCGTCGAGCAAGGTGCTCGACGGGGGCCACCGTGCGGTCGGCCCAGTACCGGCCGGTCCGGAAGAAGCCCTTGGTGTCGGTGGAGCCGGCCTGCGACGGGATGTTCTTGTTGTGGGACGTCGCGGACCGTCCCAGGAAGCCCCGCCCGAGAAGCTCGCCCGGGCGGGCCTCAGGCGTTGGCGCGGGCTCGGGGGCGGCCGGGTGCGGTGGTGGGTGTCCCGGTGGTGGCCGGGTGGGGGTGGCGGCGGGCGAGGCGGCAGCCGAGGCAGTGGGGGTGGCCGCCGTTGCGGGCGGCGGGGTCGGGGGTGCGCCAGTGGCGGACGTGGGGTGGGCGCGGGCCGGTGGGTTTGCCCCAGCCGGCGAGGTGGAGCAGCCAGGCGGCGAGTGCGCCGAGGGCGGTGAGGGCTGCGCCGGCCCAGAGCCCGGGGGGCGAGCCGAGGACGAGGGCCGTGCCGGCGACGGCGAAGCCCGCGGTGGCGAGGGCGGTGCCGGTCCAGCCGGCGACGGTGTGTCCCATGTCGTGGTCACCGTGGGCGCTCATGGATCCTCCTGTGGTGTGAGATGGACGGGTGGCGGTGGACGGCCGGTACCGGTTCGTTTATCTCACGAGATAAGTAACTTAGATGCTAAGGAGATCCTGGGTGAAGGGCAAGCCGCGCCCCCGGGCGACGCCCGAGCAGGCGCTGTACGCGATGGACCGGATGATCGCGTTGGCCCAGTTCGGCCAGCAGGACATCGCCGCCCGGCTCGGGCTCAACGTGACCGACCTGACCTGCCTCGGCTTCGTCATCGAGGCCGCCCTGGCCGGTGAGCCCCTGGCCGCCGGCGACCTCGCCGAGCGCGCCCAGCTGACCACCGGGGCCGTGACCGGCGTCCTCAACCGGCTGGAGAAGGCCGGGTACGCGAGCCGGGAGGCCGACCCCGGCGACCGCCGGCGGGTGCGGGTGGTGATGGCGGACGACGCGCAGCAGCGCATCCTCCAGGTCTACGGACCGTTCTACGAGCGGATCGGCGCGCTGTTCGCCGACTACACGCCGGAGGAGACCGCGGTGATCGCCGACTGGTTCACCCGGGCGCGGGGCGTGCTCGCGGAGTCCCTGGACGAGATCCGGGCCGGGACGCCGTAGTACGGCATCCCGGCCCGGTGGTCCCGGTCCGATGGTCTCGGTCCCCGGTGGGCGGCCGCACCCCCGGGGCGGCCGCCCGTCCTGCTCGTCAGGGGAGGAACCTGACCTCCGGGAACGTCGGCGAGGGCCCGTCGAGGAGGGCGCTGCGGCGGTGGCGGAGGTGGGCGTCGAAGAAGGCGAGCGGGTAGGACTGCTGGATGCGGGTGGAGCGGTCGGCGGGGAGGGTGCCGACCATCTGCTGGATCTGCTCGACGGGGATGCCGAGCAGCGCACCGAGTTGCGGCATCAGGACGGCCGCGTCCTCGTAGGAGTTGTGGCGGACGCCGTCGGCCTGGATGTTGAGGTGCCAGCCGCGCAGGTGGTTCCAGAAGGTGACGGCGTCCGGGTTCCGGTCGCGGCCGAACTCGGCGGTGATCATCATGAACGGCCGGTCCAGGTCGGTGACGGTGATCGCCGCCATCGGACCGTCGATGGCCAGCCCGGCCCGGACGCGGCGGTCGGCCATGAGGACGGCGGCGGTGGCCGAACCCCCCTTGGACCAGCCGAACATGCCGACGTCGAGCGGGTCGGGGGCGCCGAGGAGGCCCTCGGGAAGTGCCTTCCCGTCGACGTCGGGGTTGCGCCCGGCGGCGAGTTCCTCGACGCAGTCCAGGACGAAGCGGGCGTCGGCGGCGCAGTCGTTCGGGCCGATCCTGGGGGCGCCCTCGATCCACGGGGTGAGCACCCGGCCGTCGGGGAACTCGGTGAACGCGTCCCAGGTGTGGTCGACGGTGACCACGACGTAGCCGTGGCTGGCGAGTTCCTGGACGATGACCGTGTTGACGGCCCGGTGGGCGTGGGCGCCGTGCGAGTAGACGACGACGGGCAGCCAGCGGCCGGCGCGGTGGCCCGGGCGGTGGACGGGTGCGCCCTGGCGGGCGGCGGTGAGCGGGGCGGCGCTGAGCGGGATCTTGTAGCCGGCGTCGTCCAGGAACGCCTTGAGGGCGCCGTCGCTCAGCCAGGGGGCGAGCGGGAGTTCCTCGGCCGCTCGGGCGGGGTACCAGACGCTGGCCATCAGCTCGCGGTACCGGCCGGGGCCGGCGAACGGGTCCGGCCGGGAGGTGTCGCGCAGGTGCAGGGCGACCGTGCCGATGCGGTGCGGGCCGGTGGGCGCGGGCAGGGTGAGCCGGCCGGGCGTCGGGCTGCCCGGGGTGGTGGGGGCGTCGGCCCGGGCGGTGGAGGCCAGACCGAGCGGGGCGGCGGCGCCCAGGGCCAGCGCGGTGCCCAGCATGCGACGGCGGGTCAGTCCGGTGGGGCCGGTGAACGGCGTGGTGTCCATGCGGAGGACGCTGTCACGGGGCGCGGGGGAGCGGCATCAGCCCGCCGGTTGATCTCCGGGCAGGACGCATTGGTCCACGGGTTTACATCCCCGGGCTGATGCGCGGGGGAGGCCGGAACGTGCCGGAGCCCGGGCGCACGGTGGGTCTCCGTGCGCCCGGGCTCCGGGGTGCCGATCAGCTCTTCCGCCGTGCGGGGAAGCTCAGTTGAGGACCACGACGTCGGTGCGCATCGGCAGCGAACTGCCCCAGGCGATGTCGATCTTGAAGGTCACGATCCCGTTGCCGGGGGCGATGCTCGACACCTGGAAGGCGGCGGCGCCCACGAAGCGGTTCCCGTTGGAGTCGATCTCGGAGGCGGTGATCACGACGGTGGAGTCGATCCCGATGACGTTCCAGGACAGCTGGAGGTTGAACGTCCCGTGCGAGGGGGTCCAGGTCCACCAGGCCCGGTTCACGGTACCGACGTTGCCGCCGATCGCCGCGAGGTCCTGGCCGTGGCCGGTGGGCTGCGAGTGGCCCGCGATCTGCGGGATCTCGGAGGCGGAGGATTCGACTGCGGTCATGGCGTCACTCCTTGCGCCGGGAGAGCCCCCACGAGCTCTCCGGATGCTTCGAGTGTCGGTCAGTGTGCGGAGCTTCGACAATCACTCGTGAGAGTGAACTCCCCTGGAATGTCGGCGAGTTGGCGTGCACAGCGGTCAGGTTTCATTGGGAGGTGTCGACTCGTTGGGGCGGGGGCCGGGTCACTTCTGCTTCTTGACGTCCTCGATGAAGCCCCGGATGCCGTCGATGGTCGCGACCCAGCCGAGGAGGGTGACGAGCCCGCGGCCGATGGCCAGGAGGGCGGAAGCGATGAATTCCATGATGTCCTTCAGCTGTGGTGGTGCTGCTGGGGTCCGGCCGTGCCGGCGCCGTCCCCGTCTTCGGTGATGTACGCGACCTCCCAGGCCCGGAACCTGAGGCGGAAGTTGGGCGAGAGGATCTCGAAGACCGGCGGCAGCTCGCGGCCGTACTCGTAGTACTCGATCATGTCGATGCCCTCGGGCTCGACGTCGGGTATGCCGACCCGGCCGTCGGAACTGACCGAGTCCTGTTCCATGCGCAGTTCGCCGACATCCCGGAACTCCAGCGCGAACGGCCCGTGCCGGTCGTGCCGGAAGTCGACGGTGAGGGTGAGCTTCGGGTGCCCGCCCAGCCGGAATCCCAGCAGCGCGGTGTCGTTGTGGAGGTCCAGGTACCGGCTGCCGGCCTGGAGCTCGATGGTGTGCAGTGGCGGGGACCAGGAGTCCAGGCCGATGAATCGGGCGTGCACGTCAGTTTCCTCGTTCGTGTGCGTTCCGGCGGCGGGAGAACAGCCTTCGGAAGAAACCTTCCCGGGCCCGGTCGTCGTCCGCGTACCGTTTCAGTTCCGGATGGGCGTCATCGGGCCTGTTGTGCCCGGTGTCGAGATCCTCGCCGCCCGGGGTGGACACCCAGCCGTGGGCGGCCCAGACCGATATGCCGTCGTTCGTCACCTGGACGGTGAAGGGGAATTCGGCGGTGGGCGGCTCCTTGCTGTGCACGACGAACGTGTCGCCGGGCTCCATCCAGAAGTCGCTGCCCTCGGGTTCGAGCATCATTTCCGTGCGCCGGTCGCTACGGTTCTCGATCGCGACCTTGAATTCCACCAGGTGCTCCATTGCGCCAGTTTCGCATGGCACGGTCCGGAAGTTCTCCGGAATCTCGGCGAGTTCGGTGATGGCAGTGGGCGAGCACCGTCTCAGGCCTCGTGCGCGGCGGCCCGAACCTTCTCGATGTCGGCGACCAGGGCTTCCACCCGCCTGTTCACCGTCGATCCCGAGCCGTAGCCGGCCAGCATCGGCAGTTGGTCGGACTTTCCGCCGGCGAGCACCAGTGCGGGGAGGTCGGAGGAGAAGAGCGTGCCCGGGAGCGTGGCGCATTCCACCCTCTCGATCTCGGACCATTCGTACGACCGTGCCCGGAGCAGTCCCGAGTACTTCACTCCCTTCGGCCCGAAGGAAACCCCGTACATCGGAGCACGAACTGTCAGGAACAGCGCGGGAACTCCGGTGAGGACGATCGGGATCAGGTCGTCGACCCGGTTGGCGAACGCGGCCGTGGAGACCGCGACCAGGGCGCACACGATCCCGATCAGGAAGTAGGCGACTGCCCAGGGACTGCGCCGTTTCTGCATGGTGTTACCCCCGTCACGTTGTGCGCCGGCGCGCCTTCCGGGTTCGGCCGTCGACTCCTCGGGGGCGGGTGCGACCCGGAGGTGCGCCCGAGGGTGTCGTGACATCAGGACTCTCTCAAGGGATGGCCGTGGTTGGTAAAGACTTCTCCAAGTTCGAATGACAATCTCTCATTCCCGGCGGGCCGTCCATGGCCGGCTGGGATGAAGATTCCGTAACGGATCGCTCGGCCGGGGCGCTGATTGGTGATGGTTTGTCGAGAAAAGGGGGAAACGGCTGTCGGCCGCCGGACGGCACCGCCCTGCTGACGGGCCCTCGGCTCGTCCGCCTCAGGCCGGCTCGAAGGTGGTGCGCCGGACCAGGGCGCGGGCCTGGGCGCCGTCCATGGGGTGGGCGAAGAGGTAGCCCTGGCCCAGGGGGCAGCCCATGGCGGCGAGCAGGTCGCGTTGGTCGGGGTGTTCGATGCCCTCGGCGATGACCTGGACGCCGAGGGTGTCGGCGATCCGGGTGATGCCCTCGACCAGGGCGTACTGCTGGGCGGAGAGGCCGAGTCCGTCGATGAAGGACTTGTCGATCTTCAGCAGGGAGATCGGGAACTCCCGCAGGTAGGAGAGCGAGGAGTAGCCGGTGCCGAAGTCGTCGATGGCGAGGCCGATGCCGAGGTCGCCGAGGACGGCCATGTCGGCGCGCAGCCGGTCGTCGCGGCGCATCAGGACGGATTCGGTGAGTTCCAGGACGAGGGTGCGCGGGTCGATGCCGGAGGTGTCCAGGGCGTGCCGGACCACGTCGACGAAGCCGGCGTCGCGGAACTGGCGGGCGGAGACGTTGACGTTGACGCGCAGCGGGGGGCGGCCGGTGGCGGAGCGGGCGGCGGAGCTCGCGGAGTGCCAGGCGGCGGCCTCCTCGGCGGCGCGTTCGAGGACCCAGGCGCCGAGCGGGACGATCTGGCCGCTCTCCTCGGCGAGGGCGATGAACTCGTCGGGCAGCACCATGCCGCGCTGGTCGTGCGGCCAGCGGACGAGGGCCTCGAAGGCCACCAGGTCGCCCGTGCGCAGGTCGACGATCGGCTGGTAGTACAGCTGGAAGGCCGATTCGGCGATGGCGGAGTCCAGGTTCTCGTTCATCTCGTGCCGCTCCACCATCCCGGTCTGCAGGGCGGGCCGGTAGTGGCACCACTGGCGGCGGCCAGCCGCCTTCGCCGAGTAGAGCGCGAGGTCGGCGTGGGCCAGCAGCTCGGCGGAGTCCACGCTGTCCTCGGTGGTGGACACCCCGATGCTGGCGCTGACCCGGACGGCGCCGGCGCTGAGCTTGAACGGTTCGGTGAACACCGCGAGCACGCCGGCCGCGATGGTGTCCACGTCGCTCGGGCACGACGCGTCCTCGACCAGGACGGCGAACTCGTCGCCGCCGAGCCGGGCCGCGGTGTCGGAGCTGCGCAGCGCGGTGGAGACCCGCAGCGAGACGGCGACCAGCAGTTCGTCGCCGACCGCGTGGCCCTGGGTGTCGTTGACCACCTTGAAGTCGTCCAGGTCGATGAACAGCACCCCGGTGACGGCGCCGCTGCGCTCGCCGCGGGAGAGCGCGTGGCCGACCCGGTCCTGGAACAGCACCCGGTTGGCGAGGCCGGTCAGCGAGTCGTGGAAGGCCCGGTGGGTCAGCTCGCGCTCCATCTGGCGCTGCTCGGTGACGTCGCGCAGGGTGAGCACCAGGCCGCCGACGGTCGGGTCGTCGCGCAGGTCGGTGTAGCGGACCTCGGCCTCGATCGGGGTGCGGTCCTGGCGCAGCAACCGCCAGTGCTCGCGCGGCTGGTCGCCGCGGGGCGGCTCGGCGGAGCCGCGCATCCGGGCCAGCGCGCCGCCGACCTCCCGGCTGTCCTCGGGCGGGACGAGGTCGGTCAGCCGGGTGCCGTTCAGGTCGGGGTGGCCCAGGACGCGCTCCGCGGAGGAGGAGGCGTAGCGGATGCCGTCGTCGGCGTCCAGGATCAGGATGACGTCGCTGGCGTTCTGCACCAGGGCGCGGAAGTACAGCTCGCTGTTGCGGCGGGTGACCTCCTGGCTCAGCACCACGCGCTCCACGGCCAGGGCGGCCTGGGCGGCGAGGATCTCCAGCGAGCCCCAGAGGCTGGTCAGTTCCTGCTCGGTGCCGGTGACGACCAGGGCGCCGATGAGCGGGTCGCCGGAGGGGCGTTCGGCCAGCATCAGCGGGCTGACCAGGGCGGCGGGCATGCCGCCGAGGTGGGCGGGGAGGTCGTCGGAGCCGACGGGCAGCAGGCGGGTCTCGCGGTGGGCGGCGAGGCGGGCGAGGGCTTCGCCGTGCTCGTCGTGGTCGCGCTGGTTGGCCCGGTCGTCGTGGTCGTCCCGGTCGTCGTGGTCACGCCGGTCGTCCCGGTCGTCCCGGTCGTGCCCGGTGGTCGGCGAGGCGGCGTCCCGGCGGTCGTCCTTGTGGTTGCCGGCCCGGCGGACGTGCAGCACCCCCGATTCGGTGACCGCGAGCAGGGCGACGTGCCCCCGCTCGGCGGGCATCAGGGTCGCGGCGGCGGACTGGACGGCGTCGGCGACCTCCGCCACGGTGACGGCGGCGGTCAGCCGCGCGCCCGCCTCGCGCAGCGTCCGCTCCCGGGCCACCGCCTCGCGGCGGGCGACCACCACCACGGCCAGCCGGGCCAGCACCAGCAGGTAGAGCAGGGCGGAGAAGGCGCCGATCACGCCCGCGTTGCTGGTGTTCCCGGCCAGGGACTCGATGATCAGCATGCCGGGCGCGATCAGCGAGGCGAGGGTCAGCAGGGTGAGCCGGCCGGCGGAGAGGTCCGGCTGCTGGGTGGGGACGGGCCGGGTCAGCTCGACCATCGAGGGGTGCAGGGCGGCCGCGCCCCAGGCGGTGTAGAAGGCGGCCCAGCCGAGTTCGACCCCGGTGCCGATCCGCCAGGTGCCGTGCAGCTGGATCAGCCCGTAGAGGATGTCGGAGGTGAGCAGGCCCAGGGCGCCGACGGTGAGCAGTTGCAGCGAGCGGGAGTTGCCGCCGCGCGGGGTCAACAGCCGTAGCAGCAGGGCGAGGACGACCACGTCGCCGAGCGGGTAGGCGATCGAGACGGCCTTCTGGATCCAGCTGAGGTCCGGGTTCCGGGCGTACGGGAGGATCAGGTAGATCCAGACCAGCAGGGCCAGGCCGAGGGTGATGATCAGGGCGTCCAGCAGGCCGGCGCGGTCCTGGCGGGCGGTGCGCCAGCGGATGAAGCCGACCAGGCCGACCGCGTAGAGCAGGAACTCGGCCAGGTAGAAGCCGTCGGCGACGGACGGGAACGGGTTGTTCAGGTGCAGGATGTCGAGCTGCAGGGCCTGGACCGCCTCGCCGATGGTGAAGCTGAGGTTGGCCAGTGCCAGGACGTACCAGGACGTCGGGTGGCGGGGTCGGTTGAGCCGGACGCCGACCACCACGGCGGCGACGCCGCCGAGGCCCATGCCCGTCCACCAGATGATCCGCAGCCCGGGGTCGGCGAAGTAGATGCCGGTGAACAGCACCATCCAGAGCAGGTAACAGACCATCAGGCGTTGTCGCCGGCGAGTCAACGAGGCTACCTCCTCCGCGACACCACCCCGCCGGTCGGGCGGGGGAGTTCGGGCGAGGGCGGGTCTTGCGGACGGCCCTCCGGGGCCGGTCGGCCCACGGGGGAGCGGCGTCCGGCGGGCTGTGCGACGGACGTTGTAGGAGTCCCCTGAGTGCGTATAGTCGGAAATGTCGCACCTCCCAGCATTCTGCCGCTTCAGCACGAGGTCAAGCCGGTGGACGACGCAGTCGACAGCGCACGGGGCGTACGCGCGGATGTGAGGTCCGGGCGTCACGCCGTGGTACGGAACGACGACGGCCAGTACGCGCTCTGGCCTGGGGACTTGACCCTGCCCGACGGTTGGCGCCAGGTGTACGGGCCGGACGGGCGGGAGCAGTGCCGGGCCTGGGTGGAGCGCAACGGGTCGGCCGCGCCGCGGCGCGGCGCCGCCGGTGCCCGGGCCGGCTTCGCGGACACCGTGCACGGACTGTTCCGCACCCGGGCCGCGCACGACCCGTCGGCGGTCGCCGTGGTGAGCGAGGAGGGCACGCTGAGCTACCGCGCGCTGGACGCGCACAGTGACCGGCTGGCGGCCGAGCTGCGGGCCCGGGGGGTGGGGCCGGAGCAGGTGGTGCCGGTCTGCCTGGGGCGCGGGGTGGAGCTGGTGGTGGCCTGGCTGGGGGTGCTCAAGGCGGGCGGGGCCTTCCTACCGCTGGACCCGGCGCACCCGCAGCGGCGGCTCGCGGGGCTGGTGGCGGACTCGGGGGCGCGGGTGGCGGTCACGGACGGGCACGGGTTCGACGGGGTGGAGCGGGTGGGGGTGGACATCGGCGGTCCGCTGCCGGCCGGGGCGGGGGACGGCGCCACCGACCTCGCCGCCCGCGACGACCTCGCCACCCCCGACGACCGTGCCACCCCCGACGACCTCGCCTACCTGATCTACACCTCCGGCACCACCGGCCGGCCCAAGGGCGTCCCGGTCACCCACCGTTCGCTGCTGTTCACCCTCGACCGGGTGGTCGGCGCCTACGGCCTCGCCCCCGGCGAGCGGGTGCTCCAGCTGGCCGCACTCGGCGCCGACACCGCGCTGGAGCAGGTGTTCTCGGCGCTGCTCGCCGGGGCGACGGTGGTGCTCGGCGGCCGCGACACCTGGGCGCCGACCGAACTGGTCCGCCGGCTGCCCGGGCTCGGCCTGGCGGTCGCCGACTTCACACCCGCGTACTGGCACCACGTGCTCGACCTGCTGCCGCCCGGCGGACCGGCCCCGGCCGGGCTGCGGCTGGTGGTGGTCGGCGGGGACGTGGTGCACGCCGACGACTGCCTGGCCAGCGCGGAGCGGCTGCCGGGCGTACGGCTGCTCAACGCCTACGGCGTGACGGAGGCGGCCGTCACCTCCCTGCACTGCGAACTCACCCCCGGGCTGCTGGACTCCCCGGCCGCCCACGTGCCGATCGGCCGCCCGCTGCCGGGGGTGCGGGTGCACGTGCTGGACGGGCGGCTGCGCCCGGTACGGCCCGGCGAGCGGGGGGAGATCCACCTGGGCGGGCCGGGCCTGGCCCGCGGCTACTGGGGGCAGGCCGGGCTCACCGCCGAATCGTTCCCGCCCGACCCGTACGCGCCGCTGCCCGGCGAGCGGATGTACCGCACCGGCGACGCCGGGCGCTGGCGCGCCGACGGGCAGCTGGAACTCCTCGGGCGCTTCGACGACCAGGTGAAGGTGCGCGGCCACCGGGTCGACCCGGCCGAGATCGAGGCGGTGCTGGCCGGCCACCCGGCGGTGCGGCAGGCCCGGGTCGCGGCCGACGGCAGCGCTCCGGACGGCAGCCGCCTGCTCGTCGCGTACTACACGCTCGGTGACCGGGCGGAGCGGCCGGAGGGGCTGCGGGCGTTCCTCGCGGAGCGGCTGCCGGAGTACCTCGTCCCGGCGGAGTACGTCGCACTGGAGGCCATGCCGCTCACGGCGGCGGGGAAGATCGACCGGCGCGCGCTGCCGCGGGCCCCGGTCCGGGCCGACGTGCCGGCCGTGTCCGCAGGCGAACCGGTCCCGGGCGAACCGGTCCCGGGCCGAGCGGGCGAGGGGGAGCCGAGCGCCGTCGAGGCCGCCGTCGGCCACCTCTGGGCGGAACTGCTCGGCGCCGAACTCGTCCGCCCCGACGACGACTTCTTCGCCCTCGGCGGCACCTCGCTGCTCGCCATGGAGATGCTCGCCCGGGCCCGGATGATGTTCGGCCTGGACGTCGGCCACGTCCGCACCCTCACCCGGGCGCTGCTGCGCTCGCCCGTGCTGCGCGACTTCACCGCTGCCCTCCAGGCCGCCCGCAGCGGCACCGCCCCGGGGGAGGCCGCCGTCGACTGGCAGGCCGAGGCCCGGCTCACCCACCCCGTCGGCCAGTCCTGGAGCCCCGCGCCCTCCCGGGCCGAACCCGCCGAGATCCTGCTCACCGGAGCGACCGGCTTCTGCGGCGCCCACCTGCTGCACGAACTGCTCGCCACCACCGGGGCGCGGATCCACTGCCTGGTCCGCGCGCCGGACCAGGAACACGCCTTGGAACGGCTACGCGCCACCCAGCAGCGGTTCCTGCGGCACGACCTGGCGGACGCCCGGGTGGTTCCGCTGGTCGGCGACCTGGCCGCCGAGCGACTCGGTCTGACGGAGCATCAGTTCGACTGGCTGGCCCGCCACCTGGACGCGGTGTACCACCTCGGCGGGCTGGTCAACTTCCTCTACCCGTACCACCAGCTGCGCGCGCCCAACGTCGACGGCACCCGGGAGGTGGTCCGGCTCGCCGGACACAGCCGGGGCGTGCCCGTGCACTACCTCTCCACCCTCGCCGTGCTGGCCGGGTTCGGCGCGGCCGGCGTCCGCGAGGTCACCGAGCGCACGCCGCTGGCCCACCCCGAACGGCTCGGCGTGGGCTATGTGGAGAGCAAGTGGGTCGCCGAACAGCTGCTGCACAACGCGGCCGCGAGCGGACTGCCGGTCACCGTGCTGCGCACCAACGACGTCACCGGGGACCTCGCCACCGGGGTGATGAACACCGGCACCGAACTCTGCGCGCTGATCAAGTACTTCGCCGACAGCGGCAGTTGCCCGGACGTCCGGCTGCCGCTGGACTTCGTGCCGGCCGACCGCTTCGCCCGGGCGGTCGCCCACATCGCCGCGCACGCGCCCGCCGACGGCGAGGTCTACCACCTCACCTCGCCGAACCCGGCCGGGCTCCCCGAACTCGCCGACCGGCTCCGGGCGCGCGGCCACCGGATCGCCGAACTCCCGTACCGGCACTGGGTGCAACGGCTGGTCCGGTTCGCCGCCGGACACCCGACCCACCCCGTCACGCCGTTCGTGCCGCTGTTCGTCGACCGGGCGCCGGGCTCCCGGCTGTCCATCAGCGAGCTGTACTTCCAGCCGGTGTTCCCCCGCTTCGACCGGCTCAACACGGAAGCCGCCCTGGACGGCAGCGGCATCGAACTGCCGGACGTGGACGCCGGGTTGCTGGACCACTACCTGGCGCGGCTGACCGACGAGGGATTCCTGTGACCCGGACGGTGCCGGACTTCGACGCCCTCGACCTCCACCGCGCGCCGACGGAGGGGCCGGTGGCCTTCGGCGGGGTGCTCGGGCCGCAGACGCTGCTGTCGGCCTACCGGCGCGGACTGTTCCCGCTGCCCGCCGCCGACGACTACGCGGCCGCCTACAACGAGGCGCTGCACGGGGACGCCGTCGAGGCCGGTGAGGTGGCCCTGCTGCCCGGCGGGGCGGACCCGTACGCGCTGGCGTGGTGGTCACCCGACCCGAGGCCGGTGCTGCGGCCCGGCGCCGTCCGGCTGCCCCGCCGGCTCGCCCGGCGGCTGCGCGCCGCGGGCGCCGCGGGCGGCGCGGACGGCGCGGGCGGCGCGGGCGGCCAGGGCGGTGCGGGCGGTGCGGGCGGCGGTGCGAGTGGTGTCCCGGAGTGGTGGACGACTGCGGACCGGGCCTTCGGCGCGGTCCTCGCGGCCTGCGCCGAGGGGCGCCAACCCGCCTGGCTCACCGAGGAGTTACGGTCCGTGCTGGTCGAGCTGCACCGGCTCGGCGCGGCGCACAGCGTCGAGGTGTGGGAGGGCGAGGAGCTGATCGGCGGGGTCTTCGGGGTGGCCGTCGGGGCGGCGCTCAGCCTGGACTCGATGTTCCACCGCCGCCCGGACGCCGCCCGGATCGCCGTCGCCGACCTCGGGGCCCGGTTCGGCGCCGCGGGCGGGCGGCTGCTCGACGCCCAGTGGGACGGGCCGTACGTGCGCAGCCTCGGGGCCGAGCCGACCGGGCGCTCCCGCTATCTCGGGGAGCTCGCCGCGGCGGTCGGGGGCCTCGCGGCGGGTACACTGCCGGACGGTCGACTGCCTGTCGCGCGGCTGGTCTGACCTGCGGTTTCAGGGTGCCGGGGGATTCCGTTGGCCTGTCTTCGACAAACTTATTCCTCGTCAGTAACATGACGCCGCGTGTTCAAACCCTCGATAGGCCGGGCCGCGCCCGCAGCCCTGCTCACCCTCATCCTCGCCGGAACGGCCGCGTGCGGGCCCACCGGCTCCGGCAGCACCCCGCAGGCCGCCATCGAACCGGCCGCCGCCACCAGCACCGCCGACACCGGCGCCACCACCGCCGGGGGCGGCCCGGCGGGCGGCGCCCCCGGCTCCGGCGCGCCCCGCGCCCGGGCCGGTGCCGCCTCCGCCCGTCCGACACCGACCGCCGGCTCCGGCACCGGCAACGTCACGGTGGCGCCGGCCGGCGACCAGCAGGCCGCCATCGGCACCCCGGGCAAGGACGGCGGCGCGGTCGCGGCCGCGACCAAGGCCCTCCAGCTCACCGCGTACGACCCGGGGAAGGGCACGGCCGTGCTCACCGCCGGTGGCGCGAGCGCGGCCCCGAGCACCTCGCCGAGCACCCCGTCGAGCGCTTCGCCGAGCGCTTCGCCGAGCGCTTCGTCGAGTGCCGTACCGACCCCTGCGCCGAGCACGAGCGCGACCCCGTCGGGCACCGCAACGACCGCCGCCACCACCACCGCCGCGGCCGCCGCCGTGCAGCCCGGCCAGCTGCTCGCCAGCCCGCCCACCGCCGCCGCCCCGCAGGGCGCCCTGGTCGCCGTCACCGGCGCCACCCCGGGAGCGGGCAACACCGTCAACCTCACCACCCGGCCCGCCACCCTCACCGAACTCCTCGGTGGCACCGAGGCGGACGGCCAGGTGCCGATCGACGTGCACGGCATCCAGGTGACCCCGCTGGTCAAGGACCTCAAGGCCACCGCCGGCATCGACGGCAACGGCGTGAAGGCCGACGCTTCCGGCACCCTGGGGATCGACGTCAAGGCCCCCGTCCCGCTGCCCGAGGGCGCGAGCCTGGACGCCTCCGGCTCCCTCCAGCTGCACCCGGCCGTCCACTTCGCCTACCACGGCGCGCAGGCCACCAGCCCGCGCACCGCCTCGATCGGCTTCGACCTGGGCGCCCAGGCGCACTGGAAGGTCACCGGCGACGTCGCCCGCAACACCGGCGCGGCCCCGATCCGGGTCCCCTTCGCCAAGCTGCAGGCCAGCCCGGTGCTGACCGTCGCGGGTCTGCCGGTCGTCGTCAACCTCGGCCTCACCTGCTACCTGGAGGTCAGTGCCGACGGCCAGGTCCACCTGGAGACCGAGCAGGACGCCACCGGCACCTGGGCCGTGCGCGCCGACTACACCGGCGGCAAGGGCTGGACCCCGGTCACCAGCGCCGACACCAAGGTGTCCCCGGTGCACGTCCGCCTCAACGGCAAGGCGTCCGTCCGCGCGGCCCTCGGCGTCGAGGCCAGCGTCGGCCTCTACGACACCGTCGGTGTCCAGGCCGCTGTCGCCCCCTACCTCAGCGCCAAGGCCGACGGCTCCCTCGCCGTCGACCTGCCCGGCAAGGGGCCCGAGGTGAAGGGCAGTTGGGCCCTGGTCGGCGGCGTCGACCTGAACGGCGCGCTGACCGCCCACCTCAAGATCTTCGGCACCCCGCTCTTCGAGAAGAGCCTGCCCTTCCCGCCGTTCCACAAGGAGTGGCCCCTGCTGACCGGCTCGGCCACCCTCCCGGCCCCGAAGCCCAGCAGTAGCTGAGCCCGCCCGGAACCCCTTGGGGAGTGGGAAGTCGGCGGGTCCGACCTCCCACTCCTCCTGCACACGGGCACCGGTGCCGGTGCGTCAGTCCTCGACGGCCTGGTAGACCGTCGTCCAGAAGTCGTGGATCAGCCGCGCCGAGTGCGGTACGGACATCCCGACCTGGGTGAGGAGGAGACCGACGACCCCGTTCTCCGGGTCGGCGTACGTCGAGGTGCCGCTGCCGCCGTCCCAGCCGAACTGGCCGACCGGCGCGTAGTCGCCGCGGTAGCTGCGCACCGCCATCCCGAAGCCCCAACCGCCGTGCTGCCCCTGGCCGTACGACAGGTGGACGTTGTCGCGGGCCAGTGCGGTCCGGGCGGCGGTCTGCTCGGGGGAGAGGCGGTTGGTGGTCATCAGCTCGACCGCCGGACGGGACAGGACCCGCTCGCTCCCGTGCATCCCGTGGTTCAGCAGCATCCGGAAGTAGGCGTGGTAGTCGTCGGCGGTGGAGGCCAGGCCGCCACCGCCGCCCGGGAACGCCGGAGGGCTGCTCCACCGTCCGTCCGCGGGCTCGTCCCAGACGGTGAACTCCCCGCTCCGCGGGTCGGGGGCGTAGAGCGGGGGCAGCCGGTCGAGCTTGTCGGCGGGCACGTGGAACCCGGTGTCCGACATGCCCAGCGGGTCGAGGACGCGTTCGCGCAGGACCTCCTCGAACGGACGCCCCGTGACCCGGGCGACGAGCACACCGAGCAGGTCGCTGGCGATGTGGTACTGCCAGCTCTCGCCGGGCTGGTGCATCAGCGGGAGCGTGCCGAGGCGGCGCAGCCACTCGTCGGGCTCGGGCATCGGCACCGGCAGATCGGGCGTGAGCCCCTGCTCGAAGACCGCGTTCATGATCGGCGTGCCCAGCGCGGTCAGATCCATGCCGAGCCCGAAGGTGCTGGTCAGCACGTCGCGCACGGTGATCGGCCGCTTGGCCGCGACCGTGTCGTCCAGCGGGCCGTCGAGCCGCTTGAGCACCCGCCGGTCGGCGAGCTCCGGCAGCCACTGCTCCACCAGGTCGTCCAGCCGCAGTTCACAGGTGTCGAGCAGGGCCACCGCGGCCGCCACCGAGACCGGCTTGGACGTCGAGGCCATCCGGAAGACCGTGTCCCGGCGCATCGGGGCGCCCCCGCCGTGCTCCATCGTCCCGAGCGCTTCGACGTGCGCCTCCCCGCCCCGGCTCACGAGGGCGACGACCCCCGGGATCCGGCCGGAGTCCACGTGGCGCGCCAGCACGTCGTGCACCCGGCGCAGTCCCGCTTCCGAGAAGCCGCTGTTGCTCCCGGCCATGACCATGGCGGATCTCCCCCTGCATGAGTGTTCGGTGATTGCTGAACAATGTTGAAGCTACATTGCGTTCAGGAAATCGTCAACGACGTTGGAATGGCAAGATGTGCTGCAAATGCTGGGAAGCGAGGGCTTTCATTGCAATGGCTGTGGTGCTGAATGCAATGGATGACGGGAGTGGGCATTGCAATGGTGTGGCGGTGAACGCATACTGCGGAGCGGAACCGCGCGGAGTGTGCGGAGTGTGCGGACGGACGGGAAGGAGCGGCAGCTGATGCCCGGAGGCAGGCTCACCGACGAGGAGCGCCGGACCATCGCCGAGGGGCTGGCCGAAGGCCTCGGCTACGGCGGGATCGGGCGACGGCTCGGGCGCCCGGCCTCGACCGTCCTGCGGGAGGTCACCCGCAACGGCGGTCCCGAGGACTACCGGGCCGACCAGGCGCAGGAGTCCACCCGGGACCGCGCGCGCCGCCGGAGGCCGGAGCGTCCGCCGGAGCCGGCGGCTCCCGACGACGGTGACGGGCGCGATCCCCGGCAGCTCCGGGAGTTCGAGGAGTTCTTCACCGCGCTGCTCGAACGGCAGGGGCTGCCCAGGATGGCGGCCCGCGTGCTGGCCTGCCTGTGCGTAGCCGACTCCGGTGCCGCCACCGCCGCGGAGCTGGTCGGCCGCCTCCGGGTCAGCCCGGCCTCCGTCTCCTCCGCCGTCAACTTCCTCGAACAGCAGGGGATGGTCCGGCGCGAGCGCACACCCGGCGAACGCCGCGAGCGCTACGTCATGGGCGACGACATCTGGCTCCGCTCCGCCCTCGCCGCGCTGCGGATGAACGAGGAACTGATCGCGGCGACGCGGCGCGGGGTGGAGGTCCTCGGTCCGGCCACCCCGGCGGGTGCCCGCTTCGACGCCTCCGCGGAGTTCCTGCTGCTGATGAGCGAGGCCCTGCACCTGGTGCTGGAGCGCTGGAACGGGCGACGGGGGGAGGAGTGGGGAGTCGGGCCCCCCCGCCGACCCCCACCGGGGTGCGCAGCCCCACCGGGGTTACGCGAGGGGGCGCGGCCCCCGGGGGCCCCCGAACCACAGGGGAACCGCCCCCC
>NZ_JBHJWG010000060.1:0-15619 GCF_042266305.1 Kitasatospora sp. NPDC056076 | reverse complement strand
CCCGCCTCGCCGTGCGCCTGCCCCTCCCGGGGGTCCGGTGCTGCTGCCCGGGCGGCGGGGGGGTTTTTTTTTCAGGCCCCCCCCCCCCCCCCCCCCACTCCGGTGATCCTCAGCCGAACGGGATGACGTCGACGGCCTGCGGACCCTTGGGGCCCTGTACCACCTGGTACTCGACCCGCTCGCCCTCTCTCAGGCCCAGGAAGCCGCTGCCGACAACGGACGAGTAGTGGACGAAGACGTCCGGGCCGGGGACGTCCGGCGTGATGAAGCCGTACCCCTTCTCGGTGTTGAACCACTTCACGGTGCCGAGGTTGACCAGGGCGCGCTGGCTCCGGGCGGACGGCGCGGCCGCCGCCCATCCCGGGGCGGCGGCCGCCAGCAGGGTGCCGAGGGCGAGCAGGGGAACGCACACCAGGGCTGCCGTGCGGGCACGAGGGGTGGGACGGGTCATCGCAGGTCTCCTGTCGGGGTCCGGGGTCCGGTCCGGGGGTCCGGGGAGCCGAGGCCGGGTCCGACCGGCTCCGCGGCCATGGTCGGGCGTGCTGCGGTCCGCTGCCCGGCGACTGTGCGCCGAGTAGCCGTACGTACGGTCAGAGCCAGTTCCGGTTCCGGGCGGCCAGCGCGGCCTGGAAGCGGTTCGGGGCGTCCAGGCGGCGCATCAGTGCGGCGACGTGGCCGCGGTAGGTCCGCAGCGACATGTCCAGGGCGCGGGCGCCGGCCTCGTCCTTGTCGACCCGGGCCATGGCCCGCAGCACCTCCCGCTCGACCCCGCTCGGCAGCCGCTCCCCGATGCCGCAGGACTGCGACCAGCGGCGCTCGAACAGGGCCAACAGGTGCGACAGCAGGCCCGGTTGGCGGATGACCAGGGCGCCCCGGGTGATGTCCTGCGGGTCGGTGGCCACCAGGGCGGTGCGGCGGTCGAAGACCACCATCCGTTCCAGCGGTGCGGCGGTGCCGCGGACCTCGGCGCCCTGTTCGGCCAGTTCGGTCGCGAAGCGGCTGATCCGGTGGCTGTCGAGGGCGCTGGCGTGCAGGATGGTCCGCATCCGCAGGCCGCGCCGCAGGTACTTGAGGTCGGAGGCCCGGACGGCGTCGAGGGCGGCGGAGATGATCGGCCCCGGGTGGGTGGTGAGCCGTTCCTCGCGGGCGAAGAACGACAACTCGTCGACGCAGGCGATCACTTGGTCGATGCCCTCGACGTACCGGAGCTCGCCGCTCGCCCCCTGCCGCCCCGCCCGCTGCCTCCCCGCCCGCTGGTCCTCCAGCAGGCCGTCCACCAGGTGGCGAGCGGAGACGACCCGCCGGATCTCGTCCTGGAGCCCGTCGAGCCGGCGCCGAGCCAGCCGTTCGACGGCGGCCTGCGGGTCGACGCCGTCGAAGGCGGGCCGGCCGTTCAGGGCGGTCGCCAGGCCGAGCTCGCGGAGCCCGGTCACGGCGGCCCGGGCGGCGTCGTGGTCGAGTCCGCAGGCGAGGGCGATCGCGGCGATTCCGATGCCGGGGGAGCGCAGGAGTAGCCGGTAGACCGACTCCTCCCGGGCGCTGACGCCCAGTACTGCCAGTGCGTTGCCTTCCACGCGGGTGCCCTCGGAGATCGTCGGAGCGGAGACGGCGGCCCGGGTCGGGGCGCCGCAGGAGAGAGCGTCCAACAGTCGCCGGGGGCTCCCCAGGGACCTCCGCCCCGATCGGCCGGGACCAACGTCCCGGGGGTCGCAGGAAGTTGCAGCCGAGTGGTGCAGGCAGTGCCGGTCGGAACCGGGCGTCGGCCGGGCCGGGCGCCGCTAGGTTCGTTCGTGTCCGCAGGGGCAGGCCCAGGACCGCTCGCCGTGGTTGCGGATGCCGGTCGGGTGGGCCGCCGGGCCATAGGCCGGGCCTATGGGTGCATAGAGCGGGCCCCGGAACTCACACAGGAGAAGAACCAGCAGTGAAGTGGAAGCACGCAGTTCGTGCGGCGGCCGCCGTGCTCGCGACCGGAGTGCTGGCGGTCGGGGGGCTCGCACCGACGGAGGCCGCCGGTGCGGACGGGCCCGCTGTTCACCCCGCGCACGTGTCGGCCAGCAGGCTCGTCGGCCGTGGTGAGTTCGTGTCCTTCGGCGACAGCGAGGGGGACGGGGCCGAAGGAGGCCTGATGGAGCTGAGGACCTTGGATCCTCCGACCGCCGTGTTCGGCTACTCCCTCGACGCCCGGGGCACGATGAAACTCGGTTCGCCGTACGAGGTGGGCCGGACGTCCGACGTGCCGACGTTGAAGGGCCGGGCCGGGAAGGTCAGTTGGATCATGCAGCACGGGTACCCGTCGGTCACCGCCGGTGAGCTCGGGAAACTCGTGCAGGGCGAGCTCACGGCGTCGCAGGCAGCCGTGGCGACCCAGGCCGCCATCTGGCGCCTCACCAACAACGTCAAGGGGGTCGTGAACAGCCCCGTGCCCGACAGGCTCGTCGACTACCTCGTCTCGCACGCCGTCGATGTCGAGGAACCGGCCGCTCCGCTGGCCCTCGTTCCCGGCACGGTGACCGGGAGCGCCGGGTCGCTGCTCGGGCCGATCACGGTCACCACCACCGGCGATCAGGCTGCCGGGCTCCTCGACCCGGCAGCGGTCGCGGCCGGTGTCGTGCTCACCGACCGGGCGGGCAACGTCCTCTCGGACGGCGACGGCGCGTTGATCCGCCCGGCCGGGAACGGTGACCCGCTCTTCGTGAAGGTCCCGGCGGGCGCGAAGCCGGGCAGCGGAACCGTCAGCGTGGCGGGGCTGGTGCCGGCCCGGGCGGGCCTGGTGGTCGTCAGTCCGGACAGCGAGCCCGTGATCCTCGCAGGCCTCAACAAAGTTCACACCATCACGCGAGCGGCGGTGAGTTGGACCGCGCCCACCTCCTCGCCCTCGCCCACGTCCTCGCCGGTGCCCACCTCCTCGCCGTCCCCGACCACGACCCCGAGCGACTCGGCGAGGCCGACGGCAACACCGACCACGACGTCCGGCCCGAGCCCGAGCCCGAGCCCGAGCGCGACGTCCGGTCCGAGTGCCACGTCGGGCCCGAGCCGGAGTCCGGCCCCGAGCGGGAGCCCCTCGGCGACCCCTGGGGGTGCACTCGCCTCCACCGGGGCCGGGGACGGCGTCGGGTTCGCGGCCGCGGCCGGTGTCGGGCTGCTCCTGGTCGGCGGTGGGCTGGTCCTGCTCCACGAGCGCCGTCGGCGCCGCCGGGACGGCGCCTGAGCGCGGGGCGCCCCGGAGTGGGAAGTCGGCCGGTCCGACTTCCCACTCCAGTCCGCTGTCCTCCCGTACGGCTCAGCCGTCGGCCCGGGCGCCCTGGGCGGCCTGGTAGAGCGGTTTGGTGATCGCGGAGGTGAACTGCGGGCCGACGAGGTGCCGGGTGCACGAGGGGGTGCCGCGCTCGCAGACCTGGCCCGAGGAGTCGAAGAAGCCCGCCTGGGTGTTGTCGCCCACCACGGTGCCGATCCCGGCGGACGGGTCGAAGTCGGCGATGCGGGGACCGCCGCTGGAGCCGCCGCCCATGACGCAGGGGGCGCCCCACAGGCCCCGGGGCTCCGGGTGGTCCTTGGTGCCGGGGTACTCGAGGGTCTGCCCGGTGCAGTGGGCGAGCCTGGCCCCGGTGAACTCGGGCAGGCCCGAGCGCGCGGGATCGCCCGAAGACTCCCGCGGATAGCCGAACTGGTGGACCGTGGCGTTGCCCGGCCGGTCGAAGCCGATCCGCTGTGCGGCGCCGACGGCGTCCTGGACGCGCCGGCCCTCGGCGTTGCGGTTCAGGACCAGGAACGCCTGGTCGTAGGCGTCGAACCGCAGGCCGTTCTGCTGGTCGTTGAGCAGCCAGGTGGTGTCGGCGATCCCGGCCCGGGCGACGAACTTGCCGTACGGGGCGAGGCCGTCGTGGTAGCCGGGGACGAACATCTCGTTCGACAGCCACTCGTTGTTGTCACCGAGGAGGTCGGTGCTGTTGACGCAGTGCGCCGCCGTGACGACGGTGCTGCGGTTCGCGCTGTTCACGACGGTCGCGGTGCAGCTCTCGTCCTCACCGTGGTTGGTGAAGAAGAGCCTGCCCACTGTTCTGCTCAGGGTGTCGGACCCGGTCCACGGGCCGCCGTCCGGGCCGCTCCTGGGCGGGTTGCCGGAGGACGGCTGGTTCAGGGCGGCCATCCGTTCCGGGGTCCAGTACGCCAGGACGGCCTGCTGCTGCGCGGCCGTGACCGCCGACGGGTGGACGGCGACCCGGCTCGTGGCGGCGCCGGTCGCCGGGTCGGCCGTCGCGCCGTCCACCGGGTCGGCTGCGGCGGGTGCGGCCAGGGCGAGCCCGGCGGCCAACACGGCGGTCGTCAGGGCGAGGTGAGTGCGTGTCCGGTTCCTGGTCCGGTCATGTGTGGGTGACATGGACGGCACTGTAGGAACGGGAGGTCAGGTTCACGTCCGGGGAGCGTCTCATCCGTCCATCGATCACGTCAGGTTCCGCCGGAGAGCGTCACGTTCGTGTATCGGCGGTCACCGGTTCCGGGGCGGACATCCCCTACTCTTCCTCCATGCTGTCTGTGGTGGTGGCCCCCTGGGCGGGCGACGCGGAGCCGGTCCTGCTGCGCGCGCCGGACGAACTGCACGACGCCGCGAGCACGATGAAGGTCGCGGTCCTGGCGGCGCTGGCCCGCGGCGGGGTGGACCTCGACGCCGAGGTGCCGGTGGTGAACCGCTTCGAGTCCGTCGTCGGCGGGGAGTTCGGCAACGATCCCGAATGGGACAGTGATCCGCTGCCCTGGGAACTGCTGGGCACCCACGTGCCGCTGCGGCTGCTGGCCGAGCGGATGATCACCCACTCCTCCAACCTGGCCACCAACCTCTGCCTGGCCCGCACCGACCAGCGGACGGTGGCCGAGGTGTGGCGCCGGGCGGGGGCCACCCGCAGCTCCAGCCCGCGCGGGATCGAGGACTACGCGGCGCGCGCGGCGGGCGTGCACAACCGGGTGAGCGCCCGTGACCTGGTCCGCCTGCTGCACTCGCTCGCCGACGAGCCGGAGTTGCTGGCGCTGCTGGAACGCAACGACTACCGGGTCGACCTCGCGGCCGGTGTCCCGCCGGGCACCCGGATCGCGTTCAAGAACGGCTGGGTGCCCGGCGCCCGGCACTGCGTCGGCCTGGTCCACCCGTACGACTGCCCGCCGTACCTGATCGCCGTCTGCTACACCGGCCCGCTCGCCGACGGCACCGACCGCACCGACCCGGCGGCCCGCCTGCTGGCCCGGATCTCGCGGGCGGTCTGGCAGCGGCGCAAGGAGATCACCCGCTGATCGCGGGCATCGGCGTGCCGTCCGGTTTCCAGGCGGCGACGATCCGGTAGTCCCAGTCGCCGCTCCTCCCGTTGGCCGGTTCCCGCCACCGCACCCCGGCGGCGGTGAGGTCGGCCATGGCCGAGTCGAGGTCGGGCACGGTGAAGCAGACGTGGTAGGAGCCGGTCATGACCACCAGCCTGCTATCGCCCCGCGCGGGCGCGAGCCCCGCGACGGCCCGTGCCGCCGCCGCGGTCCCCGTCAGGGGGACCGCGGCGCGCGGGTCGGGTCGGGTCAGGACCAGAGGGTGGAGGAGGCCATGGTGCCGTCGGGCCGGTAGTCGGCGGCGTAGGCGTAGATGTCGGCGTCGTTGACCATCGCGGTGTAGACCGTCCCGCCCGAGCTGCCGGCGGTGACGGTCCGCTCCTCGTTGTTGGTGTTGTGGACGACGTACTTGTGGCCCGCGCTGGCGCCCTTCATCCGGGCCCAGACGGCGCGGCAGGTGCGGCTGTAGCGCAGTTCGACGCCGGTGTCGGCGGTCAGCAGCGTGGTGGCGTCGTTCTGGCAGACGGTGCTCGCCGGGTCCAGGCCGGTGCAGCTGGCCGCGTAGCAGGTGGTCGCGGCCGAGGCAGGGGCCGAGCCGAGCGCGATGCCGGACAGGGCCAGGGCCAGGGTCGAGCCGATCATCGCTGCCTTGCGGGTGATGGGGCGCATCGTGTGTTCCTCGTCCTCGGGTGCTGGATCCGTACGGGGCCCGACTATCCGGCCCGGACCCGGTGTCCCGCTACGCCTTGGGATCCCCGGGACGTCCCGTCCCCGTCCAGGGATCGCACCCGGGAACCGAGTCCGAGGACAGGACCCGGGACAGCGGCCGAGGAGCGCGAACGGCCGCGCCCCGCCGGACGGTTCCGGCAGGGCGCGGGGTCACGACGCGAGGCGACCGCCTCAGTACGGCTTGACGAGGACGTGCGCGGCGCCCGGGATGCCGATCTTGAGCAGCTCGTCCTCCTCCGGGGTGGTCGGCGTGCCGGTCTCCTGCTTGAGGACGGCGCGGGACAGCGACTGCACCCACATGGCGCGCGGGCGGCGGCGCGCCTCCCAGGCGGTGAGGGCGGCCGGGACGTCGGACGCCGCGTCGAGGCTCTCGGCGAGGACGAGGGCGTCCTCGACGGCCATCGCGGCGCCCTGGGCGAGGTGCGGGGTGGAGGCGTGGGCGGCGTCGCCGGCGAGGACGACGCGGCCGACGTGCCAGGGCTCCTCGACGGTGACCTGGGAGATCCGGGAGTAGACCACGGCGGCCGGGTCGGTGACCTGGGCGAGGGCCTCGGCGATGGGGCCGCCGAAGCCGGCCAGCCGCTCGTGGAGCTGCTCGTGGGCGCGGTCCGGGTCCGGGCGGAAGTCCTCGGCCTCGGCGAACACCGAGCCCAGGTACATGAGTTCCTCGCTGATCGGGGTGAGCAGCGCCTTGGCCTTCAGGTTGCCGGCGGACATCACCACGCCCTTGACCTCGGGCGAACGCGGCAGTGTGACGCGCCAGTTGGCGAAGCCGGTGTACTCGGGGGCGTACGCGTCGCCGTACAGGTGCCGGCGCAGCGGCGAGCCGATGCCGTCGAAGCCGACGACCAGGTCGTAGCGGCCGCCGTGGCCGTCGGTGAGGGTGACGTCGACCCCGGTGCCGTCGTCCGCCACCGACGCGATGGTGGTCCCGAAGCGGACCTCGGCGCCGGCCGAGGTGGCGGCGGCGGCCAGCACCCGGGCCAGGGCGGGGCGCGGTATGCCGTTGTTGGAGGGGGCGTCGCCCATCCGGGGCTGGGGGATCTGCGCGAGGGTGGTGCCGGCCGGGTCGCAGATGGTCAGCACCTCCCACTCGAAGCCGACGGCGAGGCACTCGTCCAGCACGCCGATCTCGCGCATCACGTGCAGGGCGTTGGACGGCTGGATGATGCCGACGCCCAGGGCCTCCAGCTCGTCGCGCAGTTCGGCGACGTCGACGTGGTGACCGCGCCGGGCGAGGGCGGTGGCGAGGGTGAGGCCGCCGATGCCGCCGCCGTGGACGAGGACGCGCAGGGGTGTGGTCATGGAAGGGTGCTCCAGAGTACGGGGCTCGAGCGGGGGCTCGAACGGGCTCAGCCGACGGGGGTGGCGGCGAGGTCCATCAGGTGGTCGACCAGGGCGAGCAGCAGGTCGCGGCCGAAGCCGCGCTCGCGCACGTCGCCGATCAGCATCGGGACCTGCGGGTCGAGGTCGAGCGCGGCCCGGATCTCCTCCGGGGTACGGGTGTTGTGGCTGTGGAAGCAGTTGATGGCGACCACGAACGGGATGCCGCGGCTCTCGAAGAAGTCGATCGAGGCGAAGCTGGTGTCGAGCCGCCGGGTGTCGGCGATGACGATGCCGCCGAGGGCGCCGTTGACCAGGTCGTTCCACATGAACCAGAAGCGCTCCTGGCCGGGCGTGCCGAACAGGTAGACCACCAGCTCGGGGCTGACGGTGATCCGGCCGAAGTCGAGGGCGACGGTGGTGGTGTCCTTCTGGTCGACGCCGTCCAGGTCGTCGACGCCGACGCTGGCCGTGGTCAGGTACTCCTCGGTGCGCAGCGGGGTGACCTCGCTGACCGAGCCGACCAGGGTGGTCTTGCCGACGCCGAAGCCACCCGCGATCAGGATCTTGACCGCGGCGGGGGCCGCGGCGGGGGCGGCGGGGGCCGCGGAGGCGGCAACGGGTGCGGGGGAGTGGGGTGTTGCCATGGTTCAGAGTCTCCGGAGTCCTTCGCGTACGGCCGTGAGCAGGCCGAGGTCCACGCCCCCGGCGGCGCGGGCGACCGAGAGGGGTGCCCGGGCCTTCAGCAGGCCCTGGGCGACGAGGTCGCCCAGCAGGATCTTGGTGACCGAGACCGGGAGGTCCAGGCCGGCCGCGACCTCGGCGACGGCGGCCGGGCGGCGGCAGCGGTCGAGGATCAGCCGGTGTTCGGGCTGGAGGCCGCGGGCGCCGGTGCGGCTGCCCCGCGCCAGGGCCGCGTCGGCCTCCTCCTCGGCCGTGGTGAGCACGGTGATCAGGGTGAGGTCGTCGCGCTCGGGCGCGGTCCGGCCGCGGGTGATGGTGTACGGGCGGACCATGACGCCGGTCTCGTCCTCGGCGTACGGTTCCTCCAGCTCACTCCAGTGCGGCGTCCGGCCGCGGGCCCGCGGGTCCTCCTCGCCGGTGTGCGGCCCCACCCCGGTCAGCCCCGGGTCCGGGAGGCGAAGACGTCGAAGGACGCGGGGGCGCCCTCGGCGCGGGCCGGGGTGGTGAGCTTCTGGCCGACCTGCTGCACCAGGGTGTGCATGGCGACGGACATCACCTCGGCGTCGACCTCCTGGGAGGCGACCACGGCCAGGTGGGTGCCCTGGGCGGCGGCGATGACGAACAGCCAGCACTCGGCGAGCTCGACGATCACCTGGTGCACCGGCCCGCCGTCGAAGAGCTGGCCGACGCCCCGGGCGAGCGACTGCTGGCCGGTGGCCACGGCGGCGAGGCGCTCGGCGTCGGCGCGCTCGATGGTGCGGGAGTGGCTGACCACGAGGCCGTCGTCGGAGAGCAGGACGGCGTTGCGGGTCCCGGGCACCGAGTCGACGAGTCCGTCCAGCAGCCAGTCCAGGTCCTGGTGGGTGGCGATCGTGCGGTTCATCACTGGTCATCCGTTCGTGTGGTTCGGGGGTCCGCGGCCGGCAGGGCCCAGGGGGAGGGCGCCGACGCGGGGGCGGGGGGACCGGCGGGCGGAGCGGGGGGAGCCGGCGGGGTGGGGCGGGCGGGCAACGGGTGTTCGCCGCTGTCCTGGGAGCGGGCGGCGCGGGACTGCCGCTGGAAGGCGCCGATGGTGGCGCCGGAACGGCGGACGGGCCGTTCGGCGCGCTCGGGGTGCTCGGGACGCTCGGCGCCCTGGGGGTGCTCGGGCGGGGCGGCGGGCTGCCCGACGCTGGGCTGCCCGGCCGCCGGGTCGACCCACTCCTGCCGGGTCGGCGGGGGCACCCGCAGCTCGGCGGCCAGGCTGGCCTGGCGGACGCGCTGGGGCAGCGGCGGCTGGCCGCCCTCGACCTGGCTCACCGGCACGGCGGAGGGGTACTCGCGGTGCCGGCGCCGCTCGGCCAGCCGGTAGTGGTCGGCCGGGCGGTACTGCTCGTCGGCGTACGGGGCCTCGGCCTCGGTGACCCGGGCGTAGGCGATGTCCGGGTAGGCGGGGGCCTCCGGCGCGGGGGTGGCGGTGCCGGTGGCGGGCTGCGCCCCGGCCGGTGCGGCGGCGTAGGCCGGGGCCGGGTCGACGGGGGAGCTGTGCTGGATCGGCTGCTCGTACGACGGCGCCTGCTCGAACGGCTGCGGCTGCCCGTACGGCTGCGGCGACGCCTGCTGACGGGGCTGCGCCGGGAACGGGGCCTCCGGGAACGGGGCCTCCGAGAACGGTGGTTCCGGGAACGGCGCTTCCGAGAACGGTGGTTCCGGGAGCGGGGTTTCCAGCGGCCCCGGCTCCTGGAAGGCCGGGGCGACGCACTGCGCCGGAGCGGCGGTCGCGACCGGTGCGCCGACGCCGGCCCCGAGGCCGACCCCGCCGGCCCCCACCGGCAGCTGCTCGAAGGAGTCCACCGGTGCGACCGGCGGCCCGACCGCGACGGCCGGCTGGGCCGCCTCGTCGGAGGCGGAGCGCACCGCCCGGCGGGAGCGCCGGACCAGCGGGATGGGTTCGACGGGGGCGGCGTCCGGGAGTCCGGCGTCGCCGTCGATGACCAGCTCGTCGGGGACGAGCACGACCACCCTGGTGCCGCCGAAGGCGGACGGCCGGAACTCGATCCTGAGTCCGGTGAGCGAGGCGAGCCGGGCGACGACGTGGAAGCCGAGCCGGATGTCGTCGGCCCGGGCGAGCACGTCGGTGCGCGGCGGGCGGCTCATCAGCTCGTTGGCCGCGTCGTACTGTTCCGGGTCCATGCCGAGGCCGCGGTCCTCGATCTCGACCGCGAGGCCGCGGCCGACCATGGCGGCCCGGACCTCGACCGGGGTGGGCGGCTTGGAGAAGGTGGTGGCGTTCTCCATCAGCTCGGCGAGCACGTGGGCGACCGGCCCGACGGCCCGTTCGGAGAGCCAGGGGTGGCCCTCGACGTCGATCATGATCCGCCGGTAGTCCTGCACCTCGCCCTGGGCGGAGCGCAGCACGTCCAGCAGCGGGACGGGCTTGCGCCAGCGCCGCTGGGGCTGGCCGCCGGCCATGATGACGAGGTTCTCCTCGTAGCGGCGCAGGCGGGCGGTGAGGTGGTCGAGGTCGAACAGGCCCTCCAGGACCTCCGGGTCCTCGTGCTTGCGCTCCAGTTCGTCGAGCTTGCGCAGCTGGCGCCCGATCAGCAGCTGGGTGCGGCGGGCGATGCGCTGGAGCAGCCGTTCGAAGCCGCGGTGCTGGTCGGCCTGCCGGACGGCGGCCTCCAGGGCGGCGGAGCGGGCCAGGTTGAGGGCCTGGCCGAGGCGGGCGAGTTCGTCGGTGCCGTTGCCGTGCTCGCCGGTGGTGACGGCGCGGCTCGCGGCCTCGGTGTCGACCTGTTCGCCGCGGCCGAGGCGGTCGACCACCTCGGGCAGGGTGCGCTCCATCTCCTCGGCCTGGGTGTGGAGTTCCTTGATGCGGCGGCGCAGCGAGCGGCTGAGCCGCCAGGAGGCGATGACCACCGCGATGACGGTGATCAGGCCGACCACGGCGGTCAGCACGACGCGGGTGAGCAGGCCGAGGATGGTGCCCTTGCCGACCTCGACGATGGCGCCGGTGCGGGCCTCGATGGCCTTGACCAGCTGGGGGTTGAGCTGGTCGACGGCCTGGCGCCACTGGTCCTGGGCGGCGGGCAGTTTGACGGTGCCGTTGGACTCGGCGGCGGTGGGCCGGGTGAGCTGCTGCTCGACGGCGGTCTTGGCCTGCCAGGCGGGGCTGTTCATCAGGTCGTGCCAGGCGGCGGCCTCGCCGTCCGGGACGTACGGGACGACCTGGACGGTGAACAGGTGGTCCTGGGCGCCGATCAGCTGCTGGACCTGCTGGTAGTCGGCGGTGCTGAGCCGGCCGGTGGGCCAGCCGCGGGCCAGGACGGCGTCCTCGCGGGCCAGCATCTCCTTGGCCCAGAAGGAGTTGACCAGGGTCTTGGACACCCAGGTGACCTCGCCCGCGTCGACGTGGCTGAGCGCGGTGAACAGCCGCAGGTCGACGGCGATGAGGTCGGTGTAGTACGTGAAGACGGCCTGCTGGTCGAGGGCGCCCTTGTCGACGGCGGCCCGTTCCTCGGCCAGTTTGCCCATGGCCTGCCGGGCTTCGGCGACGGCGGTGCGGACGTCGTCGGGGGCGTTGTCGGCGGTCTCGCCGGACAGCGCCTGGAACTGGCGCACCGCGTCGTCGGTCAGCTGCCGCTGGTGGCGCAGCTGGTCGGCGTTGCTGCCGGGCCGGGCGAGCGCCTCGGCGCTGAGCCGGCGCTCCTCCTGGAGGTTGTAGTAGACGATGTTGGACGGCTGGCCGGCCTTCTGGGCGAGCATGCCCTGGGCGGCCTGGCGCTGGAAGTCGAAGACGGTCTCACCGCTGGTCACCGCCCAGAGGGCGACCAGGGCCAGGCTGGGGACGACGGCCAGGACGAGCAGCGCCGTCCGCAGGGACAGGCGTGGACGCCTGCGGGGGGTCTTCGGCGTCGGGGGCCGCCGATTCGCACGCGCGCGCAGAGCAGACTCCTTGGGACTGGCGGCCGGCCGGTGAGGGGCGGGCCGTCCGGGCACGGGCTTTTGACGAAGCGATACTAGCCATATCGTGTGATTGGAGTGAAAGCCCGTGTGCCACCTGCGTGGTGCTTGTGCACCAGCCGGACACAATGTCACCCCCGCGTTGACCGTTTGTGTCCGAAGCAGCCGGGTTTGCTCCTGCCTGACACAGTGTCGCCCCCACCTCGGGCCGTTGGGTGGCCGCGGTGTGAAAACTGTGTGACGCCCCCTCCGGAAGACGGCCCGCGCCCGCCGGTGGGTTCAGCGAGGGCCCCCCGCCGGTGACTTCGAGGGGAGCATCCGCCGGTGGGTTCAACGGGGCCGCCCGCCGCTGGGTTCAGTGCGGGCTGAGCAGCCGCGAGCGCGTCGACTCCAGCTCCGCCGCCAGCACCCGCCCCGCCGCCGCCGGATCGCCCTCGTGCAGCGCCCGCACCAGCTCCGCGTGCGAGTCGTACCCCTGGTTCGGATCCCCCTCGCGCAGGCCGAACAGTCCGACCAGGGCCACCAGGTGCTCCCGCAGCACCGGCGCGAACTGGGCGAAGAGGTCGTCCAGGACGGGGTTGTGGGCGGCGGCCACGATCGCCGTGTGCAGCGCGATGTCGGCGTCCACGAAGACCGCGTCGTCCGCGCCGCCGGCCGCCAGGCGTGCGGCCAGTGCGGCGTCCACGGCGGCCAGGTCGGTCTCCGTGCGGCGCTCGGCGGCCAGCCGGGCGGCCTGCACCTCGACCATCGTCCGCACCTCGTAGACGTGCGCCAGCTCGGCGGCCCGCAGCCGGGTGGCCCAGTCCCCGGCGGTCGGGCGGTCGGACGTCACGAACACCCCGGCGCCCTGGCGGGCGTGCACCATTCCGGCCGCGGCGAGGGTGCGCAGCGCCTCCCGGACGGTGGAGCGGCCGACGCCCAGCTCCTTGGCGAGCGCGACCTCGCCGGGCAGCCGGCCGCCGACCGGCCACTCGCCCGACCGGATCCGCCGCTCGATCAGTTCGGCGGCCTGGGCGGCGAGGTGGGAGGGGCGGAGCGGGGGCATCGTCGTCACCTGTCAGGTTGTCTGAGGACTTCGGTCATGGTTACCCTACCCGGCATGCAGCCGTGGAGCGCTCTCCTTCTTGGTGGCCGCAGCGGGGCGTGACCTGACCGGCACCCCGCTGCGGGGCGCCGTCCTGCCGGTCCCCGGAACCAGAGCGCGGGAATCCGATCCCGATCCGATCCCGAGCATCCGGTCGCGATCCCGATCCCGATCCCGATCCCGATGATCCGATCCCGCCGCCCGGTTCCGGTAACCGAGTCGAGGACCCCCGAGGACGCCCGATGCGATTCCCGACCCTGCACGCCCCCGCCGGCCCCACCCCGGCCGACGCCCCCGCCTGGAACCCCCAGCGCGGCGGCGCCATGCCCTCCCACCGCTACCGCCCCGCCCACGAGCGGGTCCAGGTGCCCGCCCTGCTGCGCCGCTGGCCCGGCCGCCGGACCGAGCGGGCCCCGCTCTGGGTGCCCGTCGACCTGCGCGACGGCAACCAGGCGCTCGCCGAGCCGATGGACCCGGCGCGCAAGCAGCGGATGTTCGACCTCTTCCTGGCCATGGGCTTCAAGGAGATCGAGGTCGGCTACCCCTCCGCCAGCCGCACCGACTTCGCGTTCGTGCGCCGGCTCGCCGAGACGCCCGGGGCGGTGCCGGAGGACGTCACCGTGGTCGTCTTCACCGCCGCCCGGGCCGACCTGATCGACCGCACCTTCGAGGCCGTCGAGGGCCTGCCGCGCGTCCTCGTCCACCTCTACACCGCCACCGCCCCGCTGTGGCGGGACGTCGTCCTCGGCAAGGACCGGGCCGAGCTGCGGGCGCTGATCACCGCCGCCGCCGAACGGATGGCCCGGCTCGGGGGCGACCGGGACGGCCTGCGGTTCCAGTTCTCGCCCGAGGTGTTCAACCTGACCGAACCGGACTACGTGCTGGAGGTCTGCAACGGCCTGACCGAGCTGTGGGACGCGAGTCCCGACCGGCCGGTGGTCCACAACCTGCCGGCCACCGTCGAGATCGCCACCCCCAACGTCTACGCCGACCAGATCGAGTACCTCGACCGCCACCTGGTCCGGCGCGACAGCGTGATCCTCTCCGTCCACCCCCACAACGACCGGGGCACCGGCGTCGCCTGCGCCGAACTGGCCGTGCTGGCCGGCGCCCAGCGGGTCGAGGGCTGCCTGTTCGGCAACGGCGAGCGCACCGGCAACGTCGACCTGGTCACCCTGGCGCTCAACCTGCACACCCAGGGCGTCGACCCGATGCTCGACCTGTCCGACATCGACACGATCCGCCGCACCGTCGAACACTGCAACCGGCTGCCCGTGCACGAACGCCACCCCTACGCGGGGGACCTGGTGCACACCGCCTTCTCCGGCACCCACCAGGACGCCATCAAGAAGGGCTTCGCCCGGCACGCGCGGACCGCCGCCGAACTCGGCCTGCCCGAACGGGAGGCGCCCTGGTCGGTGCCGTACCTGCCGATCGACCCGGCCGACCTCGGGCGCGACTACGAGGCGGTGATCCGGGTCAACAGCCAGTCCGGCAAGGGCGGCATCGCCTACCTGCTGCAGAGCGCCGCCGGACTGGAGCTGCCCCGGCGGCTGCAGATCGAGTTCGCCCGGGTCGTCCAGGAGGCCGCCGACGACAGCGGGCGGGAGGTGACCGGCGAGGAGCTGTACGCGGTGTTCCGGGGCGAGTACCTGGACGCCGGTGCCGCCCGCGCCTGGCGGGTCGACGGCGGCCGGGCCGAGGTGGACGGCCGCCCGGGCCGCGGCGCCGGTCCGGTGGACGCCGTCGCGGACGCGGTGGGGGTGGAGGTGCTCTCCTTCACCGAGCACAAGGTCGGGGGCAGCCCGGACGCGATCGCCTACGTCGAGGCCCGGGCGGGCGACGGCGCGGTGGTCTGGGGCGTCGGACGCGACGCCTCGGTGCTCACGGCCGGCGTACGGGCGGTGCTCAGCGCCGCCGCCCGCGCGGCCGCCCGCGCCGCTTCCGGAACGGCTTCCGGAATGGCGTCCGGGGTGGCTTCCGGACGCGGAAAGGCATGATGGGGCGATGAGTTCACTCCTTCCCGCACGAAGCGTCGCGGTCGCCGAGGCACTGGCGGCCGCCGGCGTCACCGGTGAGATCCTCGTCCTGCCCGACTCCGCCCGCACGGCGGCCGAGGCCGCTGCCGCCCTCGGCTGCGAGGTCGGGGCGATCGCCAACAGCCTGGTGTTCACCTGCGACGGCGAACCCCTGCTGGTGATGACCAGCGGCGCCCACCGGGTCGACACCGCCCACCTGGCGGCGGAGTTGGGCGCGGGCCGGATCACCCGGGCCTCCGCCGACCAGGTCCGCGAGGCCACCGGCCAGGCCATCGGCGGCGTCGCCCCCACCAGGCACCCGGCGCCGCTGCGGACCGTCGTCGACACCGCGCTGCGGCAGTACGAGGTGCTGTGGGCGGCGGCCGGGCACCCGCACACCGTGGTGCCGATGACGTACCAGGAGCTGCTGCGGGTCACCGGCGGCGCGGCGACGGCCGTGGTGCCGCCGTCGGAGCCGAGCGCGGCGGCCGACGGCTGACGGCCGGTAGCCGGGCTCGCAACGGCCCACCGC
>NZ_JBHJWG010000059.1:0-44066 GCF_042266305.1 Kitasatospora sp. NPDC056076 | reverse complement strand
TTGATCTCGAACAACGCGTAGTTGTCCGCACCACCGCCGTTCGACATCCACTCCTGCACGAACTCCCGGCTGAACGACGTCGACGCCGGCAACAGCTCCGTGAAGGACTCCCGCTCACGCGACTGGGCGTCCAACTTCACCGCCCGGAACAGGCTCAGCGACCGACCCGACCCCTCCCCCGCCGGACGCAACGCCCGCGCGTGGTCCAGGAACCGCTGCACATCGACCAACAGCGACTCGTAACGCTCCCCCTCCCGCACCTTGAGCATGCCCTCGTCGTCACGCCGACTCGTGAACGCACCCGCCTTGATCCGCCCCATGAACTCGAACAGGGCCTGGTCCTGCTTCGCGGCATCGAGGTGCTGACGCGCCAGGTCCACCACGAACGGATCGGCGGCGGGCAACGGCGGTGCGGCGGCGGGCTGGTGGAGGTCGTCGCCGTCGAGGTCCGTCAGGTGGTGGTCGGCGTCCTCCGCGGACGCCGCCTCCGGGTCGTGCCAGTCGTAGTCGGGGCTGTACCACTCCCAAGGGAGGTCGAGGGACTCGAAGCTGGGGTTCTCGGTCAGCGTCTGCGAACGAAGGCTCCCGCTCACCTCGCCGATGTTCTCGGCGGTGTAGCGCATCGGCTCGCGCGGCTCGGTGTCGTCGCTGGAGCGCCACAGGATCGAGACGGATTCGCCTTCATGGCGGATCGTCACTTCGGTGAACTGCCCGTTGAGATCCGGGTGGGAGTGCTCGATCCTGACGGTCCTGGTGAGGCCGTCCGGCGACGACGTCTCCGTGATGCGGTGCTGCGGGTTGAAGTCGTGGGGATAGGCGGCGCGCAGTGACTCCGGGCTGTAGAAGTCGGCGAAGCCCCGGAACGCGTCCGCCATCGACGTGCCGCTGGACCAGTTGGCGACCTCGCTGCGAATGTCGTCCACCGTCATGGGCTCGGCGTCGACCTTGATCACGTGGTAGCCGCCCGAGTCGTCACGGCCGGTCACCGTCAGGCGGCTGGGGCCGAGCGTCACCTCCGACTGCGCCTCGTTCACCGGCTGCGGGTCGTGCTCCGTCCTGGCATGGCCGGGCGGGAACGACAGGGCCAGCATCGGGTGCTCCAACGGCACCTTGATGTCGAACAGCGCGTAGTTGTCCGCACCACCACCATTGGACATCCACTCCTGTACGAACTCCCGGCTGAACGACGTCGAAGCGGGCAGCAGCTCGGTGAAGGACTCCCGCTCCCGGGACTGCGGATCCATCCGCACCGCCCGGAACAGGCTCAGGGACTGCCCTGACTGCTCACCCGCCGGGCGCAGCGCCTGCGCGTGGTCGAGGAACGTCTGCACGTCGTGCAGCAGGGAGTCGTAGCGCTCCCCCTCCCGGACCCTGAGCATGCCTTCGTCGTCACGCCGGCTCGTGAACGCACCGGCCTTGATCCGCCCCATGAACTCGAACAGGGCCTGGTTCTGGTTCGCAGCGTCGAGGTGCTGGCGGGCCAGGTCCACCGCGAGGGGATCGGCGGCGGGCAACGGCGAAGCTGCGGGCTGGTGGAAGTCGTTGCCGTCGAGGTCCGTCAGGTGGTGATCGGCGTCCTCCGCGGACGCCGCCTCCGGCTCGTGCCAGTCGTAGTCCGGGCTGTACCAGTCGACGGGGAGGTCGAGGGACTCGAAGCTCGGGTTCTCGGTCAGCGTCTGCGAACGAAGGCCGCCGCTGACGTTGCCGATGTTGTCGGCGTTGAAGACCATCGGCTCGCGCGGCTCGGTGTCGTCGCTGGTGCCCCAGCGGATCGATACGGACCCGTCGTCCTCGTGCCGGATCGTCGCCTCGGCGAACTGCCCGTTCAGGTCCGGGTGGGAGTGCTCGATCCGGACGGTCTTCGTGCGGCGGTCCTGCGACCACGACTCGGTGATGCTGTGCTGGGGATTGAAGTCGAAGGAGTAGGCGGCGCGCAGTGACTCCGGGCTGTAGAAGTCGGCGAAGCCCCGGAACGCGTCCGCCATCGACGTGCCGCTGGACCAGTTGGCGACCTCGCTGCGGATGTCGTCCACCGTCATCGGTGAGGCGTCGACCTTGATGACGTGGTAGCCGCCCGAGTCGTCACGGCCGGTCACCGTCAGGCGGCTGGGGCCCAGCGTCACCTCCGACTGGTTCTCGTTCACGGGATCCGGGTCACCTTCCGCCCGGACGTGACCGGGCGGGAACGACAGCGCCAGCATCGGGTGCTCCAACGGCACCTTGATCTCGAACAGCGCGTAGTTGTCCGCACCACCACCATTGGACATCCACTCCTGCACGAACTCCCGGCTGAACGACGTCGACGCCGGCAACAGCTCCGTGAAGGACTCCCGCTCACGCGACCGGGCGTCCAACTTCACCGCCCGGAACAGGCTCAGGGACTGCCCAGCCGGGTGCGTGCCGGCCTGGTTCAACGCCTGCGCGTGGTCCAGGAACCGCTGCACGTCGCCCAACAGCGACTCGTAACGCTCCCCCTCCCGCACCCTGAGCATGCCCTCGTCGTCACGCCGGCTCGTGAACGCACCGGCCTTGATCCGCCCCATGAACTCGAACAGGGCCTGGTCCTGCTTCGCGGCATCGAGGTGCTGACGCGCCAGGTCCGCCACGAACGGATCGGCCGCAGGCAACGGCGCCGAGACCATCTCATGAAGGTCGTTACCCTCCGTCAACTCAGGGGCGTACCAGTCGAAGGGAAGCTCGATCGACTCGAAGCTGGAGTTCTCCTGCAGCTTCCGAGTGCGAAGGCTGCCGAACACCTCCCCGATGGTCTTGCCGCTGTAGGCCGCCCGAATACGCACAGGGGCTTCGTCGCCCTCGACCGCGTCCTCGGTGGTGCGCAGGGTGACCGACACGGACTCGCCCTCGTGCCGGACCTCCACCTGGACGTACTGGCCTTGCAGGCTCTCGTGCGGGTACTCGATCTTGACGGTCTTCGTGAGGCCGTCCGACGACCACGTCTCGGTGATGCGGTGCTGAGACCCGAGGTCCTTGGGGTAGGCGGCGAGCAGCGACTCCGACGTGTAGAAGTCGGTGAAGCGCTGGAAGGCCTCCGTCATCGACATGCTGCTCGACCAGTCGGCGACCTCGGTGCGGATGTCGTCCACCGTCATCGGTGAGGCGTCGACCTTGATGACGTGGTAGCCGCCCGAGTCGTCACGGCCGGTCACCGACAGCCGGGACGGACCCAGCGTCACCTCCGACTGGTTCTCGTTCACCGGCGCCGGATCACCTTCCGCCCGGACGTGACCTGGCGGGAACGACAACGCCAGCATCGGGTGCTCCAACGGCACCTTGATCTCGAACAACGCGTAGTTGTCCGCACCACCACCGTTCGACATCCACTCCTGCACGAACTCCCGACTGAACGACGTCGACGCCGGCAACAACTCGGTGAAGGACTCCCGCTCACGCGACTGCGGATCCATCCGCACCGCCCGGTACACGCTCAGGGGCTGACCCGGCCCCTCCCCCGCCGGACGCAGCGTCTGCGCATGGTCGAGGAACCTCTGCACATCGAGCAGCAGCGACTCGTAGTCCGGCCCCTCCCGGTCCTTGATCATGCCTTCCTCGTCACGCTTGCTCGTGAAACCGCGGTTCCTGAGCCACCCCATGTACTCGAACAGGGCCGGGTTCCGCGACGCGGCGCCGAGATGCCGGCGAGCCACGTCAACCGCCGTCGGGTCGACGGGAGGCAACGGCGCGGCAGGCGGTTCCCCGTGTGAGGGGTGCTCTCCGACGGTCGGCTCGTCATGGACGGCCGCCGGGGACCTCACCTCGCTCTCCTGGTGGGTGAGGTACTGGCCGTGGGTCAGGTCGCGCAGGACGGGACCCGAGTGGAGGACCTCCTCGATGCGCTGGAGGTGGCGGGGCAGGACGGTGAAGTCGTCGCGGTGGGCGGCGGTGCCCATGACGCCGTTCTCGCCGGCCCAGCGGTCGCGGCGGCGCAGGGCGAAGGCGTCGCCGGGCCTGGCGGCCGGTTCGACGTACTCGTCGGGCAGGCCGAGGAAGTGCAGCACTTCGTGCAGCAGCACGCCGGGGGCGCTGCCGTCGTACCAGTGGAGCTGGTCGCTGCGGCCGGTGCCGGGCAGGACGGTGATGCTCTGGTGCGCGCCGGCGGCCTTCGGGGCGCTCTCCAGGCGCAGGTGGACCTGGTCGCCGCCGGGCAGGCGGTGGCGTTCGTTGAAGCGGTCGGCGACGACGGCGCGGGCGCGGTCGAGCACGCGGGTGGCGGCGGCCTCGGGGAGGGGTTTGCCGTCCGGTCCCTTGAGGTGGAGGTTCAGGGTGAACTCGGTGACCCAGTGGTCCGGTTGGGCCTCGAAGCGCCGCACGTCGTAGGTGATCGCGGTGTCGGCGCCGTGCAGGTCGCCGAGGCTGCGCTGGGAGCGGGGCAGGCCGCCGGGGCGCCGTACCCGGTTCTCGTACTGCTCGCGCACCTTGGGGCCGGCGATGGCGCCCGGGTTGTCCTGGCCGCGCACGCGGGCGTCGAAGCGGACGGTGTCCATGCGGGCGGACGGTGCGAGGGTGCGGATGTCGGCCCAGGCGGAGGCGGGCAGCAGCGGGCGCGGGTCCGTGGGCGGTACGGCCGTGGGCGGCACGGCGGGCGGCTGGGCGGGCGGTGCGGCGGCCGGCGTCCTGGGGGCGGTGTCGGGGGTCTCGGGGGTGTCGGAGGCGCTGTCGGTGGGGCGGGTGAGCGGGCCCGACGGGGTGTCCTGGGTGGGCTTCTCCTCGGGTACGGGGGTCGGCTCCGGCTCGCGCGAGGACTCGTTCGCGGGCTCGTGCGAAGACTCGTTCGCAGGCTCGCGCGAGGGCTCCGGCGTGGGCTCGGGGCGGCGGCCGAAGACGTTCTCGTGGGTGGCCTCGTGGCCGCGCCAGCGCTCGCCGTCGAGGTCCTCGGGCGCCCAGTGCTCCCGGTAGGCGTCGAAGAAGTCGTCGCCGTACTCGCTCTTGAGCTTGCGGATCTCCGCCTCCGGCACCCGGCGGTCCTCGGCGAGGCGGTCGTAGCCGGCCGCGGCGCGCTCGCGGGCCGGCAGCACGGCGCGTTCGAAGGCGACGTGCTCCGCCAGGCCCTCGGTCAGCCGGTCGCGCTCGGCGCGCCAGCGGGCCACCTGTTCGGGCAGCTCGGCGCGGTGGTCGGCGCCCGGATCGCGCAGCAGGGAGCGGAAGGTCTCCTCGAAGGCGGCGCGGACGCGCTCGGTGTAGCCCTCGCGGACCCGGCGGGCGGCGTCGGTGGCGGGCGGTTCGGTGCGGTCGGTGCGGGTGCCGCGCACCGGGCCCAGGGCCATCTCGACGGAGGCGGCGGCGTCGCCGTCGTGCTCGGTGGCGTGCTCGGTGGCGCTCTCCGGGCCGCCCAGGTCGCGCGGGACGTGGGTCCGGGCGCTGTCCTCGGCGGCGCGCAGCGCCTCCTCCCGGGCACCGTGCAGGGCCAGCAGGCGGTTGGCCTCGGCCCGGGAGGTGAGCTTGTCCAGTTCCGCCTTGAGGTGGGCGGGGTCGCGGTCGGCGGCGGTGTGCTCGGCGACCAGGCGGTCGACGCGGCGGGCCAGATCCGCGCGGGCGGCGGCCACCGCGCGCGCGGACGGGCCGTCGGCCAGGCCGAGCTCGCGCAGCGCCTCGGGGCCGAACTGGTCGGCGGCGGTGTCCTTCCACGCCGCGGCGGCGTCGTCCACCGCGTCGACGGAGCGCTTGAGCCCGGCCTCGCGCACGGCCTGGACGGTGAAGTCGTGGGACAGCCCGGCCCGGTGGCGTTCCAGGGCCTCCTGGAAGTCCGCTTCGAGCCGGGTGCGGCCCAGGCGGGTCGGGTCGACGGGGGCGAGGTCCTCGCCGCCCTCCTCCTCGATCCGCGGGGAGGGGCCCTCGTCGCCTCCGTGCAGGTCCGCCAGCCGCTCCCGCAGGGCCTCGGCCAGCTGGTCGCGGGCCTCGGGTGTCAGCCGGACGTCCCCGGTCAGGCCGGCGGCCTCCAGCAGGGCGCGGTCGCGGTCGGAGAGCTCGTCCGCCGACCATCGGTCGTGGGCGTCGTCGACCACCCGGTCGACCTGCTCAAGCGCTTGGGCCCGCGCCTGGCGGACGTCCAGCTCCCGGCCGGCCTCGCGCAGGCGGCGCTCCAGGGCCCGGGCGGCCAGGGCGTTGCGCTCGGGGGTGAGGTCGGTGCGGGCGGTGAACAGCTGGGCGATGTCCTGCTCGGCGTCGGCCCGGAACTTCTCCGAGGCGTCGCGGCGGATCCCGGTGAGGGTGTGGTCGCCGGAGTGCTCCGGGCCCAGGCCGCGGTCGGCCAGCAGCCGCTCGAAGCGGCCGACGGCGAAGGTGAGCGCGAGTTCGCGGGCGCCGGTCAGCTCCAAGCGGTCCGTGGCACCGGCGAGGATCTCCTCCCGCTCGTGCGGGCGCGCTTCGAGGTCCTCCCGCATCGTCTCCGCGGCCCGGCGCCACACCGGCGAGTCGGGCGTCACCAGGGCGCGCAGTTCCCGGGGCAGGAGGGCGGCGCCCTCCGTCAGCCGGTCCTCGATCGCACGGCGGTCCGCCTCCTGCCGCTCGGCCTCGGCGAGCCGGGCGTCGTGGTCGTCGGCGAGGGACTGCTGCTTGTCCCGCCAGGCGGTGCGCCGTTCGTCGCCGGCGGGCGCCTTGGCGTGCTCGGGGGCGTCGACCTGGTGGTAGAGGTGGCCGGCGGAGGTGGCGGAGGAGGACGGCGGGGTGTCAGGGGTGTGCGGGTCGGGGCCCGGGCCGTTGGGCTTCGGGTCGCGCGGCGGGGTGGCGGGCGGCGGCGGGACCTGCGGGTCGGGGCCCGGGCCCTGGGGAGTCTTCGGGTCGGGGCGGTTGGGGTCGCTGTGGTTGGGGTCGCTGTGGTTGGGGTCGGGGCGGTTCGGATCGGTGTGGTTCGGGTCGGGGCGGTTGGGGGTGGCCGGCACCGCGCCGTCGCCGGGGCCGCCGGCGCTGGTGCGGATCGGCGGTGGTGGCGGCGAGGCGGCCGGGCTGCGGTGGGAGCCGCCCTCCTGCGGCTGCGGCTGGGTGCCGTTCACGGTGCCGCCGGTGCGCGTGGTCGTGGACTCGTGCAGGGGCGCCTCGCCGTGCTCGTCGACGACGGTGGTGCGGCGCGACGGGTCCGGCTTGGGCTGCGCCTGCGGCTGTGCCTGGGGCTTGACGGCGCCGCTCTGGCCGTTGGCGTCGGCGGAGGCCGTCGCGGTGCTGCCGCGCTCGCCGCCGTTGCCCGCCTTGGCTCCGCCGTCCGCGTTCCGCCGGCCGCCCCCGGTGGTGGTGGTGGTGTTCTCCGCCCCGCCGTCCGTCTTCCTCGGCACGGGCGGCGGGACGACGGTGTCCCGCTCGCCCTGGCCTCCCGACGCGGCTGGAGGCTTGGGCGGCCCGGACGCGGCGTTGCGCTCGTCGCCGCGGGACTGGGTCTCGACCGGCCGGACCGGGGCCTTGGGGTCCCAGCCGCCGTCGACCGAGGAGTGGAAGCTGCTCTTGCCCGCGGGGTCGGCGAGGACGCCGTCGCCGTTCTCCTCCGGGTGGTGGCTGCCGGAGTCCAGCAGGGTGGAGCCGGACAGCGAGCCGGCGCCCTCGGTCCTGATCGAGACGCCGTCGGACTTGATCGAGGCGCCGTCACCGCCCGACAGCCGCGTACCGCCGATCTGGTCGATGTGGCCGGGGCGGGGCACCGGGAAGGGCGCCGCGTGGCCGCCCATGTTGCTGATCACCGACAGGAAGGTCCGGATGTCGGTCGGGCCGTAGAACCCGCCGTTCTCCTCGGTGATCCGAGAGCTCTCCAGGCCTCGGACGTAGTCGGCGTAGCGCAGGGTCAGCGGCGAGGCGAGGCCCATGATCATGTGCCGCATGCCGGCCATCATGAAGCCGCCGACGAAGCTCATCCCGCTGGCCGACCACTCGCCGTTGTAGATCGTGTTGTAGATGCCCTCGGTGAGGTACTGGTTGATGCCCGACTCGAACTGGCTGCCCAGGACTGCCCCGAGGTGGAACATCTTGTCCATCTTGTTGATGCCGCCGGCGAGTTCGGGCATCTTCTCGACCAGCAGCTTGAGTTCGGGCGTGAGGGCGACCTTGCCGCTGTCCTTGGCGAGGTTCTCCAAGGCCTCCTTGAGCGCCTCCTGGCTGCTCTCCTTGGCCACCGTCTTGAGCGAGTGCTGGACGAACTGCTTGCCGATCTGCTCGCCCATGTCGCGGGCGAGTTGTCCGCCGATCTCCGCGCCGAGCTCCTTCTCGAAGAGCTCGCCGAGCTGGCGCACGAACTTCTGGCCCATCGCGGCGCCCACCTTGCGCCCGCCCTTGAAGCCCTTGGCGAGGTACTGGGAGTTCTCCTTGAGGAGGGTGGTGATGCCGTTGGCGAACCGCTCGGCCGCCTCGTTGCCGAGCAGACGGCCGAAGCCCTCGCCGGCCTCCTTGCCCGCGCCCTTGAGCGCGCCGCCGGCCACGCCCTCTCCGAGGTCCTTGCCGATCCCCTTGAGCGCGCCCGCCGCAGCGCCCTCCCCCAGCTCCTTGCCGATCCCCTTGAGCGCGCCGCCCGCCACACCGCCGGCCAGGTCCTTGCCGACGCCCCCGGTCAGGCCCTTGATGACGTCCTTGAGGGCGCTCTCCACGAACAGCTTGCTCAGCCGCGGGCCGAGCAGCTTGCCCAGTCCCATGCCCAGCAGGCTGAGCGGTCCGCCGATCGCGCCGCTGATCGCGCCGAAGATCGCCGCCTGCTTGGTGAGGTCCTTGTCCCACTCGTGGCGGTCACCGTGCTGGAACTGGATGCCCTGGATGATCGCGTCCAGCATCAGGCCGCCGACGATGCCGCCGAAGGTGTGCATGGCGATCAGCGTGAGGAGCTTCTTGACGAGCCAGAGCAGGAACTGCCGGGTCAGGATCTTCTTGAACTCCAGCGCCACCATCGAGCCGCCGCCGGTGAACACGGACCAGGCGATGGCCAGGGCGATCTCGAAGAGCAGTTGGACGAGCTGGCCGATCGCCATCCACTTGGTGTACTCGACGGTGTTGGCCACCTTGCCCGCCAACTCGGCGAGCTGGGTGCAGAGTTCACCGGCCTTGCGGAGCGGGTCGTTGGCCTCGTCCGTGTTGACGAAGCGGCCCCACTCCTTGCGGAACGCCTGGGCGGCCTCGCCCTCCAACCGCTTGTCGCAGTTCTGCACCGCGTCGAGGATGTACCCGCTCAGCTTGGGCAGATCCTCGGCAAGTGCCTGGTAGTCGTCCCGGACGTCGCGCAGCTTCCCCTCGTCGGACTCCGGCCAGGGCATGCCGCTGATGATGTGGAAGAACTGCGCCAGACCCGGGGAGACGTGGACCGAGGAGTGGGGCATGGCGCAGGGCCTCCGGAGGCGGGGCTGATGGTTCGGGCGGTACGGGGGCGTTCGGGCGGTGGTGCCCGAGGGCCGGGGGTTTACGGACGGAGGCTCACGCCAGGCCCACGTTGTGCTCGTCGGTGGCGTCCAGGAGGTCGACGGTGTCCTTGCCGTGCTGGGACATCGCCATGATCTTGTTGTAGATCTGGCCCGTCAGCGTGGTGAGGTCCGCGGTCGGCTTGTCGATCTTCTCGTGGTACTGCTTGCCGATGTCGTCGCCGCCGCCGGCCTGGACGTTCCACTCGTTGATGTCCTTCACCTCCCCGTGGATCTTCTTGACCAGGGCGGCCACGTCCTCGAAGTTGCTGAACGCCTCCTTGGCGCCCTCTTCCTTGCGCAGCGTCTTAGCCATTGAACTCCTCCTGCTTGCGGGACTTGGCGGTCCGGTCGGCGCCGGGGCGCATCGCGGTGAGCGGGGCGAGCAGTGCGTCCAGGTCCAGGCCCGCCCCGCCCCCGAAGAGGTCCTCCTCGTCACCGCGTTCACCGGTGAAGCCCATCCGCAGCGTCTCGCCGACGCCCTCGAAGCCGCGCATCTCGGCGGTGAGCTGATCGCCCATCCGAGCCTTGGCCTCGTTGAAGACGTCCTTGAGCACTGCGCTCAACTCGGCCGGGGCCATGGACTGGTAGGCGGTGGTGTGGAAGCTCAGCGCGAGCAGTTCACCCTGCGGGCCGACCTTCGCGGTGACCATCCGGTCCTTGCTGGTCGCGGTCGCGGTCATCGACTGCATCCGGCGGGTGGACTCGGCCAGCCTCTCCTGCTGCTCCGCCAACGAGGCGATGGCCTGGTTGAGTTGGTCCTCGAAGGAGTACGACATGTCTTTCCTGTTCCTCGTTCCTCGGTGGGGTCGTCACGCGTCGTCCGGAGCCCGGTCCGGCCGCCGGTTCAGCGGCCGATCACTCCGCTGACCGCACCGGTGTCGGTGCCCCACACCTCTTCGTCCTCCGCCAGCCAGGTGGTGCGCTGGCGGTCCTTCTCCCCCTGGCCGGCGCCCATGCCACCGCCGCCCATCGGCCCCATCGGCATCCCGCCGCCGCTGGTCTGCATCGAGCGGCCACGCATCGCGGCCTCCTCGGCGGACATCGCGGAGGCCTTCTGCATGGCCGCCTTCTCGGCTGCGGCGGCCTCGGCCGCTGCGGCGGCCGCCGCCTTGCCGCCCGGAGCCAGCCCGCCGCTGTTCTCGACGGCCCGCGCGCTCAGCCCGCCGCCGGAGCTGACCAGCTTGGGCAACTGGCCGCCGCCCGACCCGACGCCGCCCCCGCCGATGCCGCCCGCTCCCCCGCCGCCCAGCAGGCCCGAGTAGGCGCCCAGCCCGCCGGCGCCCGCGTCCGAGCCGTGGTCGTCGAAGGCGCTGCCCAGGTCCAGCTTCCAGTCGGAGCCGGTGGTCGGCAGCCGGGTGCCGCCGCCCGACCCGATACCGCCGCCCCCACCCCCGCCGCCGCCCCCGCTGCCCATGATCGTGTCGATCGCGTGCTGGCGGTCGGTGTAGCGCTGGGAGACGTCGGAGATCGGGTGGCCGGTGGAGTCCAGCAGGGTGCCGTCGGCGGCGATGGAGCCGCCCTTGGCCAGCACCACCGGGTTGCCGTCGCGGTCCAGGACCTCCTTGCCGTCGGGCCCGATGACCGTCCCGTCCTCGCGGACCCTGGAGCCCTTGGGCACCTTGGCGTTGGTCCCGTAGATGCCGCCGCCGGTGCCGGGCGGCACGTCCGAGCCCGGCGGGACGACGACGGGCTTGCCGTCCTTGCCGATCACCTTCTGGCCGTTGGCGTCGTAGACCTGGCCGTCCTTGCCGATGTAGCCGCCCGGGGGCAGCAGCACCGGCTTCTTGTCGGCGCCCAGGACGGGCTTGTGGTCCTTGTCGAGGATCGGTGTGCCGGCGCCGTCGCCGATGCCGGAGCCGCCGCCACCGCCGGGGCCGATGACGGGGGGCGGTGGCGGCAGGTGGGTCTTGTCGCCGCCCTTGCCGCCCCCCGCACCGCCACCGGCACCGCCTGAGCCGCCGCCCAGGTCGAACTTGCCGTTGCCGTCCTTGCCGTCGCCCCCGCCGCCGCTGCCGCCGCCCAGGTCGATGTTGCCGTCCTTGCCGCCGTCCTTGCCCCCGTCCTTTCCGCCGTCCCCGGCGCCGGTGGGCGGGCCGGTGGGCAGGTCAAGGGTGGCGTTGCGGTAGCCGAAGCCGAAGTCGGCGTCCAGCCGGTTGAAGGCGTCCTGCAGGACGAGCATCGGGTCACCCACCTTGCGCAGGGTCACCGCGGCCGTGTTGGGATCCTCCGTCTGGAAGGCGTAGGACCGGTCGTCGAGGTACTTCTTGACGTTGTCCAGCCAAATGGACTTGGCCTTGAGCTCCAGCTGGTCGTAGAAGCCCTGTTCCCGGGGGTCGCCGAGGGGGGTGGTGATCGAGCTGATGGCGTGCGCGGTGGAGTCCAATTGCGGCACGACACCCACCAGGGCCGTCGACAGGGCCTCGTAGATGGCGTGCGAGGGCCACAGCTTCCCGCTGTCCCACCAGCGCTGGTGGACGGTGTGGAGCTTGTCGACGGTGGCGGGGAGCAGGTCGGCCACCGCCCTGAGGTCGGCCTCGTACGGGCTGTTCTCCAGCTGGACGCGGACGGTCTCCAGCTCCAGCGCGTACTGCTTGAGCAGCACCTTGAACTCCCCGGCCGCGTCACCCTGCCAGTTGCTGTCCGGCCCGTTGACCAGCTCCGCCCAGTGCTGCACCCGCGGGTGCCAGAGGTCCAGCCACGCCCGCACCTGGGCGATGCCGTCCGCGGCGTACCGCAGGCTCTCGGGCTTGACCGTGTCGTTCCCGGGCCCGCCCGAGCCCAGCGGCGCGAAGATCCCCTCGTGCTGGTGGATGAACTGGGACAGCGGCTTGTCCGCGTCGTTGCCCCAGTCCGTGTAGTTGACGCTCACCGTGATCCGGATGCTGTGCGCCAACGTGCCGTGCATGTAGTTCCACGCCCACCAGACGTCGGGGGTGCCCATCCCCGAGACCGCGCCCTTGTCCGTGGTGCCGTTGTAGAAGTTGTTGAAGTCGAAGACCAGCTTGTCGATCGGGCGCAGCCAGGGCTTGTCCTTGGAGGGTCCCGCGACCTGGTCCCTGGTGACGATCTTGGAGCTGCGCTGGGCCTCGGAGGCGAAGAAGCCGAGCACGCTCTCCCAGTTCAGATCGGCCATGGGGGTTCGTTTCTCCAAAGGGTGTCGGGCGGTCGGGCCGGGGCGGGGGTGGCGCTAGGACGACGTGCTGGTCTTGGGCGGGGTGGCGGACGAGACCTTGCCGAGGATCGCCATCATGTCGGCGGCCGTCATGGCCTCCTCGTGGGCGGCCTCCATGAGGGTCAGCGCGAGCCGGATCCTCAGCTGGCCCTCGGTCATCTGGGTGCCCATGGTCTTGAGGTCCGTGGAGATGCCCCCGGCGAGGGTCTTGAAGTCGGTCTGGATCTTGGTCGCGATGGACAGCGCCGCCGGCGAGCCGTGCCCCAGCAGCAGCGTGGAGTAGTCGCCGCCGCCCTCGCCGGCGAAGGAGAGCATCGCCCGGTAGCCGGGGTTGCCCGCCAGGTCCTTGAGGAAGGCGCCGAGCTCGGTGTCCGCGAAGTACTTGAGGTCGTCGTGCTTGACGCTGAGGGTGTGGTTGTAGTCCGGCTCGGTGGGCGTGGCCATCAGCCGATACCCGCGGCGGCCCGCTTGTCGGCGTCGCGCAGCAGGCCGTGCATGGTGCGCAGGGCCTCGACGCCGGCGGCGATCTCGTTGTTCATGTCGGTGTTGTTGTTGGACAGCACCGTGTTGAACGCCTCGGCGGCCTGGGCGAGGCTGCCGCTGAGGTGCTCCTGGTTGCTCTTGATGGCCGCCATGCAGCTGGTCATGGCCTCTGCCATGGCCCGGCTGGCCTGCTCCATCTCGTCGGCTGCCTGGTCGATGTTGGCGTGGTTGAGCAGGATGTTCGCCATCGGGGTTCCTCGCTGTGAGTCGTGGTGGTGGTGGTGCTGGTGGAACTTCGGGTCAGGCGGGCCGGGTCAGGGGTTGAGGCCCTTGTAGACGCTGTCGGAGTGCCCGCCGCCCCAGCCGCCGCCGACCCCGGTGGCCTCGTCGTGGGCGTTGTTGACCTGCCGGTGCCCGGCGGCGAAGGCCTCCTGGAAGGTCCGGTAGGCGCTCTGGAGGTTCGCGTACTTGCCCTCCCAGGCGTTGAGGTTGTCCGTGTACTTCGTGCTGCACGCGGCCTGGAAGTGCTGCTGGACCTCGGTGTTGATGTCGTGGATCCGCGCGGCGGCCCGCATCATCGACTCGATCTGTTCCTCCAGGGTGGCGTGGGTGCCCTGGACGGCGTTGTCGTTCACCTTCAGGTTCACGGTGGTTCCTTTCCTCGGCCCGGATTCGGATTCCCGGGTTCATTTCAGGTCAACGGGGTCGTGGGGAGCGTTGGTTCAACGGGCGCACGCGGGGCCCGGTAGGGCGGTGGCGGCGGGGCTCGCGGCGGTACTCGGGGCGGAGCCGGTGAGGGCGGCGGGGTCGAGGCTGGGGCCGGTGGGCAGCAGGGCCAGCAGGGCGGCGGGCACGCCCGCGGGGGTGACGTCGGCGTAGCCGAGCTGCTTGGCGACGGCCGGTGAGGCGAGCGGGTACTTGGCGCCGTTGTCGGTGACCAGGTACAGCGTGGCGCCGGTGCCGGCGGTGGACAGGGCGCGCACCAGGGCGCCGCCGCCGGGGCGTACGGCGATGGTGTCGGCGGGGGTGCAGGCGGCCTCGATGCCGGGCTGGGCGGCGGGGCCGGGGCCCTGGACGGCGGTGTCGTCGACGAGGGTCAGGGTGGTGGTGGGGCCGGGGTCGCCGGGGCGCAGTTCGGTGCACAGGTCGCGGCCCTGGGGGGCGGTGACGAGTTCGGGCACGGTGCTGGGCAGGGCGGCGGCCGGGGCGGGGGTGGTGGGCGCGGTGTGGGCGGCGAGGTCGGCGGCGCCGATGGCGGTGGGGGTGGCGGCGGCCTTCTGGTAGGCGCTCTCCTGGGTGCGGGGGTCGGCGAGGACCAGCTGCAGGGCCATCGGGGTGAGCGGGGTGAGTCCGGCTGGGGTGAGCAGGTACGGGTCGCCGCCGGGGCCGGTGAAGAGCTGGCCGACCCGGGTGGGGCGGGTGGCGAGGTCGGGGCCGGGGGTGCCGCGCTGGTCGAGGTCGGGGCCGGCCAGGTCGGGGCCGGCGGGCAGGGCGTCGAGGAAGGCCTGGGTGACGGGCTGGGGGGTGACGGCGGCCTGACCGAGGGCCTGGCGGGCGCCGTTGCGGGTGTCCAGGCGCAGTCGGCGCCCGTGCCACAGCAGGTGCTGGGTGCCGTCGGGGGCGGCGACCAGGAAGGCCTGACGGTCGGTGAGGGCGGTGCCCTGGGTGGTGGGGTCGATGGCCAGGGCCAGGCGGGGGCGGCGGGTGCCGGAGGGGTCGGGCTGCCAGCTCGCGCAGGCGAGCCAGGGGGCGGTGGCCAGGCGCTCGGGCTGCGGCAGGCCGTCGGGGGCGCCGGGGATGCCCAGGGGGGTGCCGCGCGGGGTGTCGGCCAGGGAGTGGACGCTGACCTGGTCGACGGTGAGCTGGTCGCCGGCGAGCAGGCGGGCGGTGGCCTCGTTGAGCACGGGGTGGAGGGCGCCGTCGACGTAGAGGTAGCGGGCGCCGCTCTCCTTGACCAGGACGAGGGTGCCGGGCTTCTTCCAGCCGGTGGCACCGCCGGGGACGAGGACGCCGTAGACGGCGGCGATCAGGGCGGCGAGGGCGGCGACGACCAGACCGGTGACGATGCCTCGGGAGGTGCGCCCGGTGGGGACGTCGGGGGCGTCGGGCTCGCCTCGGAGCATGCCGGTGGCGAGGCGGCCCATCACGAACAGGTGGGCCTGCACCTGGTCGCGCTTCGACTGCATGGTGGCGGTTCTCCTCGGTGGCGGGGCTCAGCGGGTACGGCGGGTACGGCGGGTCGTTCGGGCTCAGCGGGTACGGCGGGTCGTTCGGGCTCAGCCCGCGAGGGCGCGCAGCGCCTGGAAGGCGCCGGCCGCGGCGAGGGCGAGCGGGAGGACGGCGACGGCCGCGAGGGTGTGCAGGAGGTCGGCGGCGCGGCCCCAGTAGGGCAGCAGCCGTCGGCCGGGGACGGTCCAGGAGGCGGCGGCCAGCAGGGCGGCCGCGGCCAGCAGCGCGGCGAGCAGGCCGGTGCGGGCGGCGGGGGCCAGCTCGGTGGCGAGGCGGGCGGTGAGCAGCACGGGGCCCCAGACGGCGGGGACGAGGACGGCCAGCCGCTGGGGGACGGAGCCGATGCCGCGGGCGTGCAGGGCGAGGAGCAGGGCCAGGGTGCAGGTCAGGGCGGTGGGGGCCCAGCCCTCCTGCCCGCTGAGGGCGGTCAGGGCGAGGAGGAGAACGGGGGCGAGGGCGAGGTGGAAGGCCGTCAGGAAGCCGTCGGCGACGGTGCTTCGGGCGCGGACGGTGGCGGCGGGGACGGCTTCGATGCCTTCCTGGAGTTCCTCGGCGTTGCGGGGCAGGGCGGGCAGGCGCAGTCCGGACAGGCGGAAGCACACACCCGGCAGGAAAGCGGCGGTGGCGACGGGGGCGACGGCCAGGGCGGCGGCGGTGGCGGGCACGGTGAGTCCGGCCAGCAGCAGGGCACCGGCCGCGGTGACGTGCAGGGCGAACAGGACCAGGCCGAGGAAGAGCGGGGCGGCGCAGCCGACGGCGGCCATGGCCAGGACGGCGGCTCCGGCGCCGGCGCAGCCGCCGGCGAGCAGGCGGGCGCCGGCGGCGGAGGGTCCGGTGTCGGGGGTGAGGAGGGCTCCGGCCAGGGCGAGGTAGGACACGGCGGTGGCGCCCAGGGCGGTGCCGGCGCCGGCGTCGCCGACGGCGCGGGAGGCGCTGAGGGCGCCCAGCAGCAGGAACAGGGCGGTGACGGCGGCGGCACCGGCCCGCAGTTGGGGCGGGCCGGGCAGCAGCAGGAGGGCCAGGCCGCCGGCCAGGACGGTGACGGCCAGGGCGAGGGCGGTGTGGTGGGTGAGGACGGGGCGCCAGGTGTCGGCGCGTTCGCGCATGCCGGTGGCGAGGCCGTCGGGGAGGTCGTCGTAGTGGACCTCGGGGAGCGGGTCGCGGCGGGGGCGCAGGTGGAGGTCCTCGCCGTCGCGCAGGCCGAGGGCGTCGGCGCCGAGTTCCTCGTCCAGGGGGGCCTGGCCGAGGCGTTGGAGGATCCAGCCGTCGTGTTCGGCGCCCTGTTCGTCGAGGTCGTCGCCGGCGTGGTCGAGGACGGCGGGCAGCAGGTCGGCGAGGGGGACGTCGGCGGGGACGACGAGTTCGAACACCGTGTCGGGTGCGTGGAACCTCAGTCGGCACAGTCCGGTTGCCGTGGTCCCGGTGGTGCTCCCGTTCAAGGTTCTCCTCGTGCTCGCGTGCGGCGCTTGCCGTACCCGCCCGTGCGGCGGTTGCCGTACCGCCCGCGGGGCGGCCTCCTTCCCGGGGGACGGGCCGGGGCGGGTGCGGGGTTCAAATCCGGTCCGAACGGGTCGAGCGGGGGCCCGGCTGAACCCCGGAGGGGGTGCCGTCCGTCGCCCCAGGAGGACGGCGTCCCGCGCGGCGGGGCACTTCGCCGCCGTCCTTCCCGGGTGCGAGGAGCGCTTTCGTTGAGTGTGGTAGTGGTCGAGCGTGCGCCGCGGCGCCCCGGGCCGGCGATGCCCGACGGCGAGATCCAGTTGCAGGAGCCGCCGGTCCTGCCGCAGTCGCAGAGCGGCATGTCGAGCATGATCACGATGGCGCCGATGGCGCTGAGCTCGCTGTCGATGGTGTTCGTGTTCCTGCGCCCGGGTGAGGGCGGCGGGATCATGACGTACGTCGCGATGGGCATGATGGGCCTCTCCGCGGTGGGCATGCTGGTGACGTCGCTGCTGCGCGGTTCCAGCGACCGCAAGCGGGAGCTGCGCGCCGAGCGGCGCGACTACCTGCGCTACCTGGCGCAGATGCGCCGTCAGGTGCGCGGGCACATCGTGCGCCAGCAGGAGGCGCTGGCCTGGCGGCACCCGGCGCCGGGCTCGCTGGCCTCGCTGGTGCGCACCTCGCGGCTGTGGGAGCGGCGCGCCGCGCACCCGGACTTCGGGGACGTGCGGGTCGGCGTGGGACACCAGCGGCTGGCGGTGCGGCTGGCGCCGTTGGCGACCAAGCCGGTGGAGGACCTGGAGCCGCTGTGCGCGCACGCGCTGCGCCGGTTCATCCACGCCTACGGCACGGTCGCGGACCAGCCGATCGCGGTGTACGTGCGCGGCTACGCCCAGGTGCTGGTGCGCGCGGACGAGCGGGAGGCGGCGCGGGCGCTGGCACGGGCGATGCTGGCGCAGCTGGCGCTGTTCCACGCGCCGCAGGACCTGCGGATCGCCGTGGTGTGCGAGGCCGGGCAGCGCCGGGCGTGGGAGTGGGTGAAGTGGCTGCCGCACGCGCTGCACCCGGTGGAGACCGACGCGCTGGGGCCGGTGCGGCTGATGGCCGGGTCGGTGGCGGAGCTGGAGCAGGTGCTGGGGGCGGAGTTCGCGGGGCGCGGGCCGTGGGAGCCCGACGCGCAGCCGGGCCGGGACGAGCCGTTCACGGTGGTCGTGCTGGACGGTGTGCCGGTGGGCGCGGGCAGCCGGGCGGCGCTCGCGGGGTGGCGCAACGCGGTGCTGCTGGACCTGGGTGAGGCGCTGGAGTGGAAGCCGCTGCGGCACCGGTTGCGGCTGCGGATCGACGAGGGCCGGCTGGCGATGGTCGGTGCGGACCGCAACCACCGGGACGAGGAGACCGACCTGGGGCGGCCGGACGCGCTGTCGCTGCCGGCGGCGCGGCGGCTCGCGGCGCTGATGGCGCCGTACCGGATCGGGGACGGCTCGGAGGGCGGCGAGCCGCTCGCCGGGGACTTCGACCTGGCGTCGCTGCTGGGCGTCCGCGACCTGCACGGGCACGACGTGGCGGCGGGCTGGGCGCGCGGCGTCGCCGACCGGCTGCGGGTGCCGCTGGGGATCGCCGCCGACGGCACGCCGGTGGAGCTGGACATCAAGGAGTCGGCGCAGGGCGGCATGGGGCCGCACGGGATGCTGATCGGGGCGACCGGGTCGGGCAAGTCGGAGCTGCTGCGCACGCTGGTGCTGGCGCTGGCGATGACCCACTCCTCCGAGGTGCTGAACTTCGTGCTGGTGGACTTCAAGGGCGGGGCGACGTTCCTGGGGCTGGAGCGGCTGCCGCACACCTCGGCGGTGATCACCAACCTGGCCGACGAGGCGGCGCTGGTGGACCGGATGCGCGACGCCCTGCACGGGGAGCTGGTGCGCCGTCAGGAGCTGCTGCGGGCGGCGGGCAACTACAGCTCGCTGCTCGACTACGAGCGGGCCCGGGCCGGCGGGGCGGCGCTGGAGCCGCTGGCGACGCTGTTCGTGGTGGTCGACGAGTTCTCCGAACTGCTGGCCGCGCACCGGGACTTCATGGACCTGTTCATCATGATCGGACGACTGGGGCGCTCGCTGGGGGTGCACCTGCTGCTGGCCTCCCAGCGCCTGGACGAGGGGCGGATGCACGCCCTGGAGTCGCACCTGTCCTACCGGATCGGCCTGCGCACCTTCTCCGCGATGGAGAGCCGGGGCGTGCTGGGCGTCCCGGACGCCTACCACCTGCCCTCGCAGCCGGGCAACGGGTTCCTGCGCAGTGACATCGCGACGCTGACCAGGTTCAAGGCCGCGTACGTCTCCGGGCCCTACCGGGCGCCGCGCCCGGTCGCGGCCCGCCGTCAGGCCGCGGCCGGGCAGGTCGCGGCGTACGGCACCGAGTACGTGGCGCCGCGTCAGCCCGCCGTCCTCCCGGCGGAGGTGCAGGAGGCGCAGGAGGAGGAGGCGTCCGGTCGCAGCCTGCTGGAGATCGCGGCCGAGAAGCTGGTGGACGCCGGTCCGCCGGCCCACCCGGTGTGGCTGCCCCCGCTGGGTGTGCCGCCGACCCTGGACCAGCTGCTGGCGCCGCTGGCGCCGGTGCCCGGATGCGGGCTGACCGCCGAGGACGATCCGGGCCGCGGCGCGCTGCGGGTGCCGGTCGGCGTGGTGGACAAGCCCTTCCAGCAGGTGCGCGACCTGCTGGTGGCGGACCTGTCCGGGGCGGGCGGGCACGTGGGGGTCGCGGGCGGGCCGCAGAGCGGCAAGTCCACCCTGCTGCGCACCCTGGTCGCGGCGCTGGCGCTCACCCACACCCCGCGCGAAGTGCAGTTCTACTGCCTGGACTTCGGCGGCGGCACGCTCTCCTCGCTGCGCGGCCTGCCGCACGTGGGCGCGGTGACCGGCCGGCACGACCCGGAGCGGGTGGTGCGCACGGTCGCCGAGGTCAACGCCATCCTGGCCCGGCGCGAGCAGAGCTTCGCCGAACTGGGCCTCGACTCGGTGGCCGCGTTCCGGCGCGCCCTGGCCGAGGGCGCGCTGCCCGGGGAGGGCCACGGTGACGTGTTCCTGGTCGTCGACGGCTGGAACACCGTGCGCCAGGAGTTCCCCGACCTGGCGCCGGCGCTGACCCTGATCGCCCAGCGCGGCCTGAACTACGGCATCCACCTGGTGGTGGGCACCACCCGGTGGGGCGAGGTCAGCGGCGCGCTGCGCGACCTGCTGGGCACCCGCTTCGAGCTCCGGCTGGGCGACCCGGTCGACTCCGCGATCGGCATGCGCATCGCGGCGACCGTGCCCAAGATCCCCGGACGCGGGCTCACCGGTGAGGAACTGCACTTCCTCACCGCACTGCCCCGCCTGGACGGCCGCGGCGCCACCGAGGACCTGGGCGAGGGCGTCGCGGACCTGGTCGACGCCGTCGCCGAGCACTGGACCGGCCCGCGCGCGCCCGAGGTCCGGATGCTGCCGCTGCACCTGCCCGCCGCCGCGCTGCCCGCCCCCCAGGGCCGGCTGCGGGTGCCGTTGGGCCTGCAGGACGTCTCGATGGACACCCTCTGGCACGACTTCGAGGAGTCCCCGCACCTGGTCGTCGTCGGCGACAGCGAGGCCGGCAAGACCAACCTGCTCAAGCTGGTGGCCGCCGGCATCACCGGCGCCTACCGGCCCGACGAGGCGCGGATCATGCTGGTCGACTACCGGCGCGTCCTCCAGGGCGCGGTGCCGCCGGAGTACCGGCTCGGGCACGCCGTCGCCGTGGACGTGCTGCGCCAGATCGTCGACGGCGCGGCCCGGGCGATGGCCAACCGGCTGCCCGGGGCGGACATCGCCCCCGAGCGGCTGCGGCTGCGGGACTGGTGGGAGGGCCCCGAACTGTTCATCCTGGTCGACGACTACGAACTGGTCTCCGGCTCCCCCGGCGGCATGCAAGCCCACCCGTTCGCGCCGCTGCTGGAGTACCTGGCGCAGGGCGCCGAACTGGGCCTGCACCTGATCGTGGCCCGCAGCGCCAACGGCGTCGGGCGGGCCTCCTCCGACCAGCTGCTGCGCAAGCTCGAAGAGGTCAACACCCCGGCGCTGCTGCTGTCCTGCCCGCCCAGCGAGGGCTTCCTGTTCGGCAACACCAAGCCGCGGGCGCTGCCCCCGGGCCGGGCCCTGCACATCACCCGACGCCGGACCGTACAGGTGCAGACCGCGCTCGTCGACGACGGGGACGGCGGGGGCAGCGCGGACGGGGAAGGGGAGTCGCGTCAGTGAGCACCATCGAACAGGCCTCCGGGGCACGCCGCTGGCTGAACCGCCGGCGCACGGACAAGGACACGGCGGCCGAACCGGCGGGCCCGGCCGCGCTGCACGAGGTGGGAGCGCACTTCGTCATCGCGTCCGGCACCGACGCGGCTGCGCTGCCCGCCGCGCTCACCGACGCGCTGGCCGCGCTGGAAGCCGTACCCGGCACCGTCACGGTGCTGGCCGCGGCCCCCGATCCCCAACCCGTCCTGCTCGGCCGCCTCGACGACCTCGCCCGCACCGCCGCCGACCGCAACGCCGCCACCCTGGTCCTGGCCGCCTCCGCCCTCGCGGCGCCACCCGCCTCCGGGCGCCGGCCCGCACAACGGCTCGCCGAACTGGCCGCCACCAGCATCGTCGCTCCGGACGGGCTCGTCACCCTGCGCCCCGACGGCACCCTGCTGACCAGCGGTGCCACCGACGCCGAGCCGTCCTCCTGGTGGCTGTTCACCCCGGACGGACGCACCCGCCGACTCGGGCCCGTGTGGCCGCTGCCCCGAGCAGGCACGGGCACGGCGCCCGGGCGCGCGGGCACCGGCGCGGCGCCCGGGGGCGCGGGCACCGGCAGCACCGGGAACGGCACGACAGCAGCCGTGGCGGTCACCGCAGCCGCTGTGGCGGCCACACCGACGCCACCCGCGACGACCACGGCGGGAGCGTCCGGCGAGCACCTCGGCGCCCCGCACCCCCTCGAAGCGGACCCCACCCACCGGCCCGCCACACCGGCCCTACCGGCGGCGGGCCCACTGCCCTCCCCCGCCGCCCCCGTGCCCCGGCAGGCGGCCCAGCAGGCCGCCGTACCGGACCCAACTCCCCTTCCCACCAATCCCGTCGGAACGAGCGCCCCGGCACCCCGCGCCGGGGAGCCGACCGTGGCCGGGCCCGCGGAGAGCACGGTCGAGGCACTGACGGCCGTGCTGCCGCACGGCTTCTGGTTCCCCGGCACGACCGTCCCGGCCGCCGTGCCGGACCCCCTGCTCCGGGCCGCCACGGCGCCCGGCACCCCGGTGCTGGTGGTAGGCCGACCGCACGCGCCCTTGCCACCGGCCGCCGACGTCGCCGCAATCGCCGCCGCCGCCGCCGTCGCCGCTGCCCGGCCCGGCCCGCCCGGCACCCGTCCCGCCGAGCTGCTGATCAGTGCGCCCTGGGCCGACCCCGCGCAGCTCGTAGCCCTGACCGGGGCGCTCGCGGCGGCCCTGGGCCACGACGTGCGGGCCGCTGTCGGCCTGCCGACACGGACCGCGAGCGGCTGGTCCGCCCGTGTCCTGGGCGCCGACGGGGCCCCGGGCTGGGAGCCGTGGCTGACCGAGCTGACCGCCTGCCGCGAGCTGGGGCGGGTGATCGCCTCCGCGTGGCGCCCCCTGCCCGCGGCCTTCGCCGACTGCGGGCCGGCGCTCCATCAGGCCCCGGTCGCGGGCTGGCGACTGGAGGCCGTTCCGGCCGGGCTGTGGCTGCGGCCCGACCAGGTGCCGGACGACCGCGGCCCCCGCCTGCTCGTCCCGGACCCGACCCGGCCGACCCTGATCGCGGGTTCGGCCGACCTGCCGGCGCCCGCCGAGGTCCTCGCCGTCCTGGAGGACCTGGTGTCCGCCCTCACCGAACCGGGCGCCCCCGCCCCGCGGCTGCTCCTGCCCGCCACCCCCACCGTCCGACGAACCCACCCGGCCACCCCTGCCACCCCCACCCCGCCGGAACCCATCGCCCCGGCCACCGCCGCGACCGTCACCACCCAGAGCACCACCCCCGACACCCCCGCACCGACCCCCGAACCGCACACCCCGCCCGAACCCATCACCCCCGCCACCGCCGCGACCGTCACCACCCAGAGCACCACCCCCGACATCCCCGCACCGACCCCCGAACCGGCCGGCCCGCAGGACCCGCCCACCCCGCAGGCCGAAGGGGCGGGCCCCGGCGAACCCCCGGCCCCGCCGCAGGGCGCCATCGTCCCCGACTCCCCCGACACCCCCGGTCGTGCCGCCGCGCCCCGCCTCCTCGTCCCGCCCACCGTCGGCACCACCGCCGCCGGCCGCGCGTCCACGCCCGCCGAGCGGGCCGCCTTCCGGGCCCTGCTGGGTGCGGACTTCCACCGCTACGCCGGCCGCGCCGAGCAGGCGGCGCTGCGGATGCCGGCGCTGCGCGCCCAGGCGCGGGACGACCTGAAGGACGACCTGGCGGCGGTCTACCTGCACCACGCCGACACCGGTATCCCGGTGCACCGCGCCGAGTTGGTCGAGGCCGCCCGCCGCGGCGACCACGCCACCGGGCCGCTGGCCCCGTACCTGGCCTGCCTGGGGTCCGGGTTGCGGCGGCTGCCCAACCACCGGGGCGCGGTGCTGCTGGGCGCCGAGGCCGGCGAGGAGGTGCTGGCGCAGTACGTGCGCGGCGCGCTGCTGGTGGAGCCCGCGCCCGTGGTGGGGACCGCGGAGGCGGAGGTGGTGCCGGGCACGGGCGTGGAGTTCCTGGTGTGGTCCGCCACCGGCCGCCGCACGTCCGTGATCGCCGAGGAGGGTGATCCCGAAGTGGTGTTCCCGCCCGGCACCCGTTTCCTGGTACTGGACGTCCTGCCCGCCGGCGAGGACCGCCCGGCCCGGGTGCTGCTGCGGGAGACCGGCCAGGCACCCGCGCCGGAGGGGGAGGGGGCCGGGGACGAGCAGGACCGTTCCCGTCTGCTCGCCTGGCAGGCCCGCCGTGACCAACTGCCGCCCGAACGCCTGCGAGCCCCGGCCCGCCCCGAGCGCCTGCGCCTGACCCCGGGCGTGCGGCCCGACGACCCACGAGGAGTTCCCTCATGACGCATCAGGAGCAGTACACGCTGTACCGGCAGGAGGCGAAGCTGCTGGCCGCGGTCGGGGAGCACGTCCACCACCAGGTCGGCCGGGTCACGGTGCGCCTGCCCGCGGAACTGGCCCGCGCCGCGATGGCGGCCTGGGAACGCGACGACGAGGGCGAACTCGGCGAGGAGACCTGGGAGGAACGTGAACAGAGGGACCAGGCCGGCGAGTTGGCACTGATCGGCCTGGCCCTCACGGAGGACGGCCGCCACGATGGCGGGGAGGTCGTCGTCGACCTGCACGTCAGCTCCGCCGGGGCCGCCTTCCGCGCGTACATCGAGGCGGCGGGGCCGGCGTTCCGGCAGACGGGCCCGGCCTACCCGCCGTCCCCGCAACCGGACCCCGACGCCTGACGCCCGTACCACCCCCCGGCGCCCGGGGCGCGGCGGCGCGCCCCTGTCGGATGTCAGGGACCGCCCTGGCCCGCGCGTTCCTACGCTGGCGAGCACTGGCCCCGACCGCAGGTGGGGGCCGCCGCACCAGCGAGGGAGTACACCATGCGAAGGATCACCCGTACCCTGACCGCCGTCGCGATCACGGCCGCCGCACTGACCGCCGTGGGCACCGGCGGCGCCGGCGCCGCCGTCACCGGCGACTGGGCGGGCTGCCCGTCCGGCGCCGTCTGCGTCTACCCGCAGGACCAGAACCCGGCCGTCTCCCCCAGCGCCGTGTACTGGAGCTACGGCGCCCACAACCTCAGCGGCCAGTACGGCAACCACTGGGTGCTGAACAACCAGACCGGCGGCGCGCACGCCCACCTGTGCAAGAGCAGCGGCGGCGGCAACTGCGTGTACGACATCCCGGCCCAGAACGGCGTCTACTACGACCTCGGACCGATCAACTCGATCACCCTCGACCGGCCCTGACGATTCGTCAGGTCGGGGCTGTCCGACGATCGTGAGGTGCCCGCCGCATCAGGGGAGCGGCGGGCACCTCGCCGTCTCCCCGGCAGGACGGCGCGGCACTCCTGCCGCACGGCACCGCCCCCCCCGCCTACCGAGAAGCCGAGCCTTTATCCCGATACCACCGCCATGTCAAGCGCACACGCCGGGAAAACCAAAAGCGTTCACGAAGATAACGAATAGCAGGCGTTCGCTCGGAGTCTGGTTTTACTTCTTGACGCCATGTACGCGGTCAGGGTTGACTCCCCCCACCCCGCCGCACCGTCGCGGCGCCCCAGGGAGAGGCACCCGTATGAACGCCGTACTGCGTCGCGTACTCGTCCCGACCGTCGGCCTCGCGCTGGCGCTTTCCATGACCGCCGCCTGTGGCAAGGCCGGCGGCGACAAGAAGGACTCCGCTGCCTCCGGCGACAGCACCTCCATAGGCCTGCTGCTGCCCGAGAACGCCTCCTCCGTGCGCTACGAGTCCTTCGACCGGCCCTTCATCGAGGCCAAGGTCAAGTCCCTGTGCACGGGCTGCAAGGTGCTCTACAACAACGCCGAGGGCAGCGCCGCCAAGCAGAAGCAGCAGTTCGACACCCTCCTCACCCAGGGCGTCAAGGTCATCATCCTGGACGCCTTCGACGCCAAGTCCACCCAGAGCTGGGTGCAGGAGGCCGCCGCCAAGGGCGTCAAGGTCCTCGCCTACGACCGCCTGGCCACCGGCCCCGTCTCCGCCTACGTCTCCTTCGACAACGAGAAGGTCGGCGAGCTCCAGGGCCAGGCCCTGCTGGACGCCCTGGGCCCCCAGGCTCCCGACGCGAACATCGTCATGATCAACGGCGACGAGGCCGACCCCAACGCCGCCCAGTTCAAGAGCGGCGCGCACAAGGTCCTCGACGGCAAGATCAAGAAGGTCGTCTACGAGCAGTCCGGCCAGTGGAACCCCACCGTCGCCGGCCAGAAGATCGCCGCCGCCGTCACCCAACTCGGCAAGAACGGCTTCCAGGCCGTCTACTCCGCCAACGACGGCATGGCCGGCGCCATCATCACCCAGCTCCAGGGCTCCGGCATCAAGGTCCCCGTCGGCGGCCAGGACGCCGGCCTCGACGCCATCCAGCGCGTCGTCAACGGCGACCAGGCCTACACCATCTACAAGGCCTACAAGCCCCTCGCCGAGTCCGCCGCCGAACTGGCCGTCGACCTCCTCCAGGGCAAGGACGTGAAGTCCGTGGCCACCACCACCGTCGACAGCTCCACGGACAAGAACATCCCGGCCAAGCTCCTGGACGCCAAGGTCGTCACCAAGGCCAACATCGCCCAGACCGTGATCGCCGACGGCCTCTACAAGGCCTCCGACATCTGCACCGCCGACTACGCCGCCGCCTGCACCGCCGCCGGCCTCAAGTAGCCCACCACCCCCGAACATTCAGGATGGTTCATGTGACAGGCGCACCCGTCCTCCAGCTGCGCTCGGTCTCCAAGCGCTTCGGCGCCGTCCAGGCCCTCACCGACATCGACCTCGACGTCCACCCGGGCGAGGTCCTCGCCCTCGTCGGCGACAACGGTGCCGGAAAGTCCACCCTCGTCAAGACCATCGCCGGCGTCCACGCCGTGGACGAGGGCACCATCACCTTCCGCGGCACCCCCGTGCGCCTGGCCCGCCCCCAGGACGCCACCGCCCTCGGCATCGCCACCGTGTACCAGGACCTCGCTCTCTGCGACAACCTCGACGTCATCGCCAACCTCTTCCTCGGCCGCGAACAACTGCGCCACGCCCTGCTCGACGAAGTCGCCATGGAGCAACGCGCCCGCGACCTGCTGGACACCCTCGCCATCCGCATCCCCGACGTGCACGCCCCCGTCGCCGCCCTCTCCGGCGGCCAGCGCCAGGTCGTGGCCATCGCCCGCGCCCTGGTCGGCGAACCGTCCCTCGTGCTGCTGGACGAACCCACCGCCGCGCTCGGCGTCGAACAGACCGCCCAGGTCCTCGACCTGGTGGAACGCCTGCGCGACCGCGGCCTCGCCGTGATCCTGATCAGCCACAACATGGCCGACGTACGGGCGGTGGCCGACACCGTCGCCGTCCTGCGCCTGGGCCGCAACAACGGCGTCTTCCCCGTCGCCGACACCACCCAGGAACAGATCGTCGCCGCCATCACCGGCGCCGACGACAACGCCCACGCCCGCCGCCGGGCCCGCCGCGCCGAGGAGGAGGACGCCGCATGACCGCCCCCGCCCCCGACCCCCGCCTGCACGTCACCGCCCCGACCTGGGCCGGACGAGCCGACGCCGCCCGGCGCCGGCTCGCCTCCGGCGAACTGGGGTCGCTGCCCGTGGTCGTCGGACTGGTCGTCATCGCGATCGTCTTCCAGTCCGTCACCCACCACTTCCTGCAGGCCGACAACCTCACCAACATCACCCGCTTCATCGCCGGACCGGGGCTGATAGCCGTCGGCGTCGTCTTCGTCCTCATCCTCGGCGAGATCGACCTCTCCCTCGGCTCGGTCGCCGGCGCGTCCTCCGCCATCACCGCCGTCCTCGCCGTACGCCAGGGCTGGCCGGAATGGCTCGCCATCGCCGCCGCCCTCGCCGCCGCCTGCGTCATCGGCGCCCTGCACGGCCTGCTCTTCGCCCGCGTCGGCGTCCCCGCCTTCGTCGTCACCCTCGCCGGCATGCTCGCCTGGAGCGGCCTCCAGGAATGGGTCCTCGGCGACGCCGGCACCGTCAACAACCCCCACGACGGCATCGTCGCCGGCCTCGACTCCACCTTCCTCGGCGACGGCGACATCGCCTACGCCTGGGGCCTCGCCGTCCTCGCCCCCGCCCTCTACCTGCTCGCCCAACTGCGCACCGCCCGGCGGCGGTCCGCCGCCGGCCTGACCTCCCGGCCGCTCGCCGACACGGTACTGCGCACCGCCGCGCTGGCGGTGCTCGCCCTGGCCGCCGCGTACGCCCTCAACCAGGACCGCGGCCTGCCGCTGTCCCTGGTCGTCCTGCTCGGCGTGGTCGTCGCCACCGACTTCACCCTGCGCCGTACCCGCTTCGGGCGGCAGATCTTCGCCCTCGGCGGCAGCGTCGAGGCGGCCCGGCGCGCCGGCGTCAACGTCGCCCGCGTCCGGGTCACGGTGTTCATGCTCTCCGCGCTGCTGGCCGGCCTCGGCGGCCTCTTCTACGCCTCCCAGCAGGGCTCCGCCGACAAGCAACTCGGCAGCGGCAACGTCCTGATGATGGCCATCGCCGCCGCCGTCATCGGCGGCACCAGCCTCTTCGGCGGCCGCGGCAACACCTGGTCCGCGCTGCTGGGCATCCTGGTCATCCAGTCCATCACCACCGGCCTGGACATGGTCCACGCGGCCCAGGCCATCCAGTACATGATCACCGGCGCGGTCCTGCTCGCGGCCGTCGTCCTCGACTCCCTCACCCGCCGCACCCGGGCCGCCCGCAGATAGCCCGGCCGCCCGTCAACCCGCTCCCCGCCACCCCGAAACCCCGGGACGGCGGGGAGTCCGGCGTTCCGCCCCGCCCGCACAGCGGCCCACCTACGCCGACGAGTCCGGTATCGACCACCGAAGGGCACTCAACCCATCCGCTCCGACCCCGGTGAACAACCAACCGTCCCGCACTGGGCGACCATCCTGAGTGACCCTCACCACCGGACACACCAGCCTTCCGGAGGCAGCGCTCCGCGTAGCGCCCGCCTTCTCGCTCCACGGCGTGTCGCAGCGTCCGAGGCGCAGAGTCCCGATCTGCTGCCGGACCGTTACTCCTCAGGGTCGGTCGGATCCTCGCCGACCGGCACGCCCTGAACGAAGGTGACGTCGGGTTCGGAGGCAGGGTTGATCCAGCACCGCATGGTGATAACCGGGGAGAAGGACTTCGTGTCAGCGGCGAAGCCCCGTTCGGCCTGGACGAAGTCGGGGTTGGCCATGCCGACGGAGAGGCGATGCGCATGTCCAGCGGGTGCAGCGAGCGCGGATGGCGGCAGAACTCCACGAACTTGGAGCGGTTCTTGGTCTTCTTCACGCAGCCGGTGAAGCCGCCGTCCGGGTCCTCAGCGGCGAGGTCGGTGGTCGTGCCGACTGGTTCACATCCAGCTACGGCAGCAATGGCGGTCAGTGCGTCGAGGTGTCCGGCAGCATGCCCGGCCTCGTCCCCGTACGTGACTCGAAGGACCCCCAGGGACCGCGCCTTGCCTTCCCGGCGGACGCGTGGCGGTCCTTCCTGGCCGCCGTCCGGGCCGGGGAGTTCGGCGAGGTCTGAACCTACGGCAGCCTTCCGCCCCGCCGCCCCGGAAGCCGGGGCGGCGGGGCTTCGTCGTCGGCCGGCCTCAGGCCGGGTGGAGGCCCGGGTTGCCGGCCTCGGTCACGAAGGACGCGGCCGTGGAGACCGTTCCGCCGGGGCGGGTGATGTGGGAGACGGTGCGGTAGTCGGCGCGGGCCCGGTGGCGGTCCAACGTCAGGGTGGTGTAGCCGCGGCGGCCGTCGTAGAACTTCATGTGGGGGTTGGCGGCCGTCAGCGTGGCCCAGTTGGAGGGCTTCTCCTCGCCGTCGCCGTCGCTGCTGACGGAGGTGCCGACGATCTCCACGCCGACCGTCCGGGAGCCCGGGTCGTCGAAGTCCCGCTTGACGTCCATCGCGTAGGCCACGTGGACGTCTCCGGTGAGCAGCAGCAGGTTCTTCGTACCGGCCTCGTCGACGGCCTTGAGGAAGCGCTCGCGCGCCGCCGGGTAGCCGTCCCAGGCGTCCATCGACAGCTTCGAGCGCTCGGCGGTGGTGTTCTTGCGGCGGGAGAACACCACCTGCTGGGGCACCACGTTCCAGGTCGCCCGGGAACGCCGCAGCCCCTCGGCGAACCAACGCTCCTGGGTGGCGCCCATCAGGGTGCGGCGCGGGTCCTGGGACTCGGGTGTCGGGTACTGCCAGCCGTCGCCGTTGGCCTGGTCGTCGCGGTACTGGCGGGTGTCGAGGATGTCGAACTGCGCGAGCTGCCCGCAGTGGACCCGCCGGTAGAGGGTGAGGTCGGTGCCGCGCGGCTGGGGCAGGCGCAGCGGCTGGTTCTCCCAGTAGGCGCGGTAGGCGGCGGCACGGCGGGCGACGAAGGGGGCCGGGTCCTGGTTCTTCTCGGGGATGCCGGCGGCGTAGTTGTTCTCGACCTCGTGGTCGTCCCAGGTGACGTACCAGGGGTGGGCGGAGTGGGCGGCCTGGAGGTCGGGGTCGTTCTTGTAGAGGCTGTAGCGCAGCCGGTAGTCCTCCAGGGTGACGGTCTCGTGGTCGAGGGCGGCGGGCAGGACGCGGTCGGTGTACTTGCGGTCGCCGCCGGCCGCGTCGATGCCGTACTCGTAGACGTAGTCGCCGACGTGGAAGACGGCGTCGAGGTCCTCGTCGGCGAGGTGGCGGTAGGCGGTGAAGTAGCCGTCCTCGTACGCCTGGCAGGAGACGACGGCGAAGCGGGTGCGCTCCGGGCGGCGGGTGCGGGCGGGGGCGGTGCGGGTGCGGCCGACGGGGCTGGTCCAGGCGCCGACGGTGAAGCGGTAGAAGTAGCCGCGGGCCGCGTCGAGGCCGTCGACGTCGACGTGGACGGCGTAGTTGAACTCGGCGTGGGCGCGGACGGAGCCGCGTCGCTCGACGCGGCGGAAGCGCTCGTCGCGGGCGATCTCCCAGCCGACCCGGACGGATCCGGCCGGGGGCAGGCCGCCGCCGGGTTCCAGGGGGCGCGGAGCGAGGCGGGTCCACAGCACGACGGCGTCGGGCAGCGGGTCGCCGGAGGCCACGCCGAGGGTGAACGGGTCGTCGGTGATCAGGCGCGGCGCGAACTCGGGGGTGTCGGCGTGGGCGGAGGGCAGGTTGACGGTGAAGGCGAGCGCGGCGGCGGCCGAGGTGACGGTCAGGAAGCGGCGCCGGTCCAGGCGCGCGGCGGCCTCGCGCAGCAGGCGGTCGGGCGAGGGGCGTTCGGCGGGACGGGGCATGGCGGGGCGGCCTTTCGCTGCTGGGGGCGGTTCGACTCCGGGGGGTGTGCGAAGGAATTGGAGTGGACCGCTCCGTACGCCGGAGGTCCGGACCCGGGCGGCGGGGTGATCATCCGATGGGAGATTGGTGAAGGTCCGACAGATGCCCTGATATCTGGAGGAATCCGGGCGATGAGCCTCCTTTCGCAGGACACGGGACGGACCATCGTGCGGGAACGGTGCACGCCCGGGCCGTTTCCGGCCCGGGCGTGCAAGGGGTTGGTCAAGCGGGTGTCCTGGGGATCGGTCGAGCGGGCGGGCCGCGCCGGATCCCTCCGGGAGGTCAGATCCGCCCGGAGAAGGTGTCGCACTGGGTCATGTCGCCGCCGCGGTAGCCCGTCGTGAACCAGGCCTTGCGCTGCGCGGAGGAACCGTGCGTCCACGCCTCGGGGTTGATCCTTCCGGTGGCCTGCTTCTGGATCCGGTCGTCACCCACCGCCGCCGCCGCGTCCAGGCCCTGGGCGATGTCCTGATCCGTCAGCACCGAGATCAGCGGACGGCCGGTGGAGGCCTGCGGGGTCGTGGTCGCGTGGTGCGCCCAGACCCCGGCGTAGCAGTCGGCCTGCAGTTCCAGGCGTACCGAGGCGCTGTCCGCGCCCTGCCGGTCGTTGCCGACCTTCTGCATGGTGCCGAGCAGGTTCTGCAGGTGGTGCCCGTACTCGTGCGCCACCACGTACGACTCCGCGAACGGGCCGCCCTTGGCGCCGAAGCGGCTGGACAGCTCGTCGAAGAACCCCAGGTCGAAGTACGCCATCCGGTCACCGGGACAGTAGAACGGGCCCACCGCCGACGTCGCCAGACCGCAGGCGGTGGAGACCCGGTTGGTGAACAGCACCGTCTGGGCGGGCTTGTACGCCACCTTCGTACGGGCCGGCAACTCCGCCCCCCAGAACTCCTGCAGGCTGTTGGTCACCGCCGTGATCCGGCAGTCCTGACGCTTGTTCGCGTCCACACCCTTCTTGCAGGACTCGCGCACCTCGCTGTCCGTCCGCGCCCCGGTGGTGGAGGAGCCGCTGCCACCGCCGTCGGACAGGCCCAGCAACTGCGGATCGACCCCCAGGATGACCGCGAACAGCACCGCGATCAGGCCCACCGCTCCGCCGCCGAGGGCGACCTTCCCACCCGGAATGCCCCGCCGGTCGTCCACCTGCGAGGTGTCGAGGTCGCCCTCGTCATCGAACTGCATCGCCCCTGCCTGCCCGCTTCTGTCGATCCATCGGTGTGCCGGTGTGCCGGTGTGCCGAGGTGTCGGTGTGTCGACGTGTCGGCGTGTCGCGTTGGTGACGTTCTGTTCCGTCCCCGGCCCGCTCAGCCTACGGGGCGCCGGGCCGGACACGCGGCAGCCGGCGCAGCACGCGAGCGAGGTCACACCCGCCCGCACCGGACCGACGCTCCGGCCGACCCTGCGGGCGGGCGCACGGTCCGCCCGCCCGCCCGGGCGTCACACCCCGGCACCGACCACCCGCAGCAGCTCCAGCCGCGAGGCGCTCTCGCTGCCCACCGCGGCCGTGTGCACCAGCAGCAACTGGTCCTCCCCGCCCGCGGCCAGCACCTCGCACTCCAGCACCAGTTCCCCCACCACCGGATGGCACACCCGTTTGGCCCCACTGCGCCTGCGCGCCACCTCATGGCGCCCCCAGTGGGCAGCGAACTCCGGTCCCGTCGCCAGGAGTTCGGCGAGCAGTCCGGCCACCCGCGGATCACCCGGGCGGGCCGCGTGCGCCGCGCGCAGGCCCGCCACGTGGGCGCGGGCCAGGGCCTCGTGGTCCTCCGGCGGGAAGAGCGCCCGGCTCGCCGGGTCGGCGAACCAGCGCAGCAGCAGGTTGCGCCGGCCGGAACCACCGGCGTCCCCGAACACCGCCGCCGCCATCGCGTTCTGCGCCAGCACGTCCCCCACGTCCGAGACCACCTGTGCGGGCACGTCGTGCAGGCGGTCCAGGATCAGCAGCAGTCCGGGCCGCACGTGCGCGTGGGCGCCGTGGCGGCGCGGCGGCTCGTGGCCGGCCAGGTGGAACAGGTGGTCGCGCTCGTCCTCACTCAGCCGCAGCGCCCGCGCCAGGGCCGCCAGCAACTGCGGGGAGGGCTGCGGGCCGCGGCGCTGCTCCAGTCGCGCGTAGTAGTCCACCGACAGTCCGGCCAGCTGCGCCACCTCCTCCCGGCGCAGCCCGGGCGTACGGCGCCGGGCACCGGGCGGCAGGCCGAGGTCGGCGGGCGTCAGACGGGCACGGGCGCGGCTGAGGAAGTCGGCGAGGGCCTCACGGTCGATCATGGTGCCCAGCATGGCGCGCTCCGGGGCCGGTAGCCAGGGCCTACCGGTCCGGGGCTGGGCGGGCTCCAGGGTCGGTCGGGCTCCAGGGCCGGCCGGGCCGCGGGTGGTCTAGAGTCGTGGCCCGTGTCCGGATCCTCGTCACCCTCCTCCTCGTACCTGCGCACGACCGCCGACGCCTACGACGCGATGGCGGAGCGCTACGCCGACTTCGTGAGGGACGGCCTGGCCCACCTGCCGCTGGACCGCTCCCTCGTCACCGCCTTCGCCGACCTGGTGCGCGAGTCCGGGTCCGGCCAGGTCGCGGACCTGGGCTGCGGGCCCGGCTACCTCACAGCCGCGCTGGCCGAGCACGGCCTGGACGCCTCCGGCATCGACCTCTCGCCCGCACTGATCGCCATCGCCCGCCGGCGGTACCCGCGGCTGCGCTTCCGGACGGGATCGATGGGTGCCCTGGCGGTGGGCGACGGAGAGCTGGGCGGGGTCGTGTCCTGGTACTCGCTGATCCACACCCCACCCGAGCAACTCCCCTCCTACCTGGCCGAGTTCCGCCGCGTGCTGGCCCCTGGCGGGTACGCACTGCTCGGGTTCTTCGAGTCCGAGGGCGATCCCGTCACCCCCTTCGACCACAAGGTCACCACCGCCTACCGCTGGCCCGTCGACCACCTCACCCACCTCGCCCGCGAAGCCGGCCTCACCGAGAACGCCCGCCTGCTGCGTGAGCCCGGCGAGGGCGAGCGCTTCCGCCACGGCCGGCTCCTGCTGCGCGCCGTCTAGGCCCTGTCCGGGCTAGTGGCTCGTCTCCGGCAGGAGCCCGTCGACCAGGTGCGGACACAGCTCCCTCAGCATGGCGAGAATCGCATCCGCGTCCGCGAAGGTCAGCTCCTCGACGAAGAAGGACTCCGCATGCTGCGTCGCGCACTGCGGCGTGGGCCGGTACTCGTCTCCGAAGAGGCAGCGGGCGTGCTCCGTCAGCGTGCTGTGCATGCCGGCCAGCCTACGACGGCATGATCCGCCGGACGGGCGCGGGCCGACCCCGGGTAGAGCGCACGGCACCCGGGGCGCGCCGCGCGGGGCGTGGCGCGATCCGTGGGGTGCTCGTCGTTGACGCCGTCGACGCCGCTCGGACAGCCTGGCAGGCATGCGTCAGGTGGTGTTCGTGGTGTTCGAGGGATTCCAGTCGGTCGACCTGGTCGGCCCCCATGCGGTGTTCCATTACGCGCAGGAGGCGGTCGGCAGCTACGACTGCCCGGTGGTGGCCCCCCGCGCCGGTGCGGTCCGCTCCTCCAGCGGGCTGACGCTGCACGCCACCCACGGGATCGCGGACCTCGCCCCCGAAGGACTGGACACCCTGGTCGTGATCGGCGGCCCCGGCGTCAACGACGCGCGCCACGACCCCGCCCTGGTCGCCTGGATCACCGCGGCGGCGTCCGGCGCCCGCCGGGTCGCCTCGGTGTGCAGCGGCGCGCTGCTCCTGGCCGCCACCGGCTTCCTCGCCGGACGGCGGGTCACCACCCACTGGGCCCGTGAGCGCCAACTCGCCCAGGAGCACCCCGAACTGACCGTGGACTGCGACCCGATCTTCATCCGGGACGGCCCGGTGTGGACCTCCGCCGGCGTCAGCGCCGGCATGGACCTCGCACTCGCCCTCGTGGAGGACGACCACGGGCCGGAGCTCGCCCTGGCGGCAGCCCGCGAGATGGTGCTGTACCTGCGCCGGCCCGGCAACCAGTCACAGTTCAGCGTCCCCCTGTGGTCGGCGCAGCCGACCAGCGGGCCCGTACGCACAGCCGTACGGGCCGTCCAGGACGACCCCGGCGGGCGGCACGGCCTCGCAGAGCTCGCCGCCCGGGCCGGCCTCAGCCCCCGACACCTGCAACGGCGCTTCGCCGCGGAGGTCGGCACGGGACCGGCCGCCTACGTCGAACGCGTACGGATGGAAGCGGCCCGACGGGCCCTCACCGAGACCGACGAACCGGTCGCCGCACTCGCCCGCCGCCTGGGCTTCGGCACCGCCGAGACCATGCGCCGCACCTTCCACCGCCACCTCGGCATCGCCCCCGACCACTACCGCGAACGCTTCGGCCACTCGACCACCCACGCACTCCCGGAGAACTGACATGAAGACACAGCCCGTCACCGTGGTCACCGGCGGAAGCCGCGGCATCGGCGCGGCGATCTGCCGGCGCCTCGCAGGCGAGGGCCACGACATCGTCCTCGGCTACCACACGGACGGCGCCGCCGCCGAGGCAGTCGCGGCGCAGGTCCGTGACCACGGCCGCACCTGCCTGACCGTACGGGCCGACACCGCCGAGGAGGCGGACGTCGAGCACCTCTTCGACCGGGCCGCACAACTCGGCCCCCTCACCGCCCTGGTCAACAACGCCGGGACCAGCGGCCCCAACGGACCACTGGCCGAAGCCGACCCGGCCGGGATCCGCCGCGCCCTGGACATCAACATCCTCGGATACCTGCTGTGCGCCCGCCGCGCCGTCCAGGACATGGCACCTACGGGCGGCGGAGCGATCGTCAACATCTCCTCCGCCGCGGCCACCCTCGGCAGCCCCGGACAGTACGTCCACTACGCCGCCTCCAAGGCCGCCGTCGACGCCATGACCGTCGGACTGTCCAAAGAAGTCGCCGGACAGCGCATCCGCGTCAACGCCGTCGCCCCCGGCACCATCTGGACCGACTTCCACCAGGACCCCCAACGCCCCGCCAAAGCCGCCGCCAACATCCCCCTCGGCCGCGCCGGCCGGCCGGAGGAAATCGCCGCGGCGGTCGCCTGGCTGCTGTCACAGGACGCCTCGTACACGACCGGGGCGATCCTCCGAGTGGCGGGCGGACTCTGACCCGAACCCGACACCCAGGGGGGGTACCCCCACTCGCCAGAATGACAACGGGACGCCGCACGTGGACCCCGCAGGAACGCGCCACGCACCCCTGACACCCCGCCCGGCCGTCACGGCCGGAGCTGGCGGGCGAGCCCGGCACAGGTCGTTCGAGAGAGCCCGACCGACGGACCGGGCACCTCGCGATCAGACGTTCGCCGGCCCAGGACGAGACCCTGCGCATCGGCGAGAGCCGCCCCCGCCCACCGCGCGGAGCGTTGCCAGTCGCCTTGACCGAGTCGGCCAGAACCGCCGCCGACCGGGCGAGGGGGCCGCGCGCGGCGGCGGGGCGACGGAGCCGGTGCCGGGGTGCGGCCGGACACTGGTGGGCCCGGACGCCAGGCAGGAGAAACCCCATGGACGAGCGCAGCCTCCCCCACCTCCCGGGCCGCCCGGACCCCGGCGGGAGCCGGCCGGGCAGCGGGCAGGCCGGGGTGCTGGGCACGGCGCTGGCCGGGGTGCTGGCGGCCGCGCTCGCCTCGGGGTCCTGGCAGTGGTTCTCCACCTACCTCGGGCTGACCCTGCTCGCCGTGGTCTTCGCCTTCGCCGACCCGCCACTGCGCTCAACCCGTGCGCACGGTACGCCCGGTACGCCCGGTGCGGGGATCGGCCGCGGTCGCCTGCGGTCGCTGGCGGCCTACTCGCTGGTCGTCGGCCTGTGCGCGGCCCTCGTCCTGGCCCCGGCGATGCAGCGCTGGGCCTGGCTGCTGCCGATGCCGGGCACCCGCGCCGAGTGCGCGCGCCTGGGCGACTACGCGGCGCTGAACGCGCGGGCCGCCCTCGGCGCGCTCGCCGACCAGGGCGCCGGCGCGCTGGCCTCCGCGCAGCGCACCCAGGGCCGGGTCGCCGTGAACGACTGCCTGGCCTCGACGACGACGTTGTGGCTGCCGGTGTACGCGTCGGCGGCGGCGCTGCTGACCGCCCTCGCCGTCCACCTCACGGGCCGCCCCCGCGCGGCACACAGCGGCCCGGGCCGCACAGGCGACAAGGACCGGTAACAGGACCGGCGGTCCCAACCAGGGATCGGGAATCCCTGGATCAGCGGGTCTCTGTCGGCGGCCGGGCGGGGCGGGCAAGCTGGTGCACGTCGGAGAGCACAACTCCTGTGAGGGGAAGCAAGCATGACGAAGATCCTGGTGACGGGGGCGACCGGTTCGGTGGGGCAGCGTCTGGTGCCGCGCCTGGCGCGGTGGGCCGGGGCCGAGGGTGGCTCGGTGCGGGTGCTGGTGCGGGACGCGGCCAAGGCGCAGGCGCTGGGGCTGGACGGGGTGGAGACGGTGGTCGGGGACGTGTGCGAACCCGCCGACCGGGCGCGGGCGTTGGCGGACGTCGACGTGGTGCTGAACGTGGCGGCGGCGCTGCGCGGGGTGCCGGACGAGCAGGCGTGGGCGGTCAACCGGGACGCGGCGATCGCGCTGGGCCGGGAGGCCGCGAAGGCCGGGGTGGCGAGGTTCGTGCACACCAGCACCAACCTGGTGTACGGGCGGGGGCTGGGCCGCCCGGCCGTGGAGGAGGACCGGTTGGCGCCCGATCCGGCGTGGGGGGTGTACGCGCAGTCCAAGGCGCAGGCCGAGGCGGGACTGCGCGAGTTGGCGGACGAACTGCCGCTGGTGGTGGCCCGGTTGGCGTTCGTGTACGGGGAGGGCGATCCGCACCTGGCGCAGTCGCTGCACTGGGCCGCGTCCTGGTCGGCCCACCAGCGGCTGGCGGTGGTGCACCACGCGGACGTGGCGCAGGCGCTGTGGCGGGCGGTGGTGACCCCGGGGATCGAGGGCCGCACCTACAACGTGTCGGACGACGCGCCGCTGACCGCCTGGGACCTGCACGTCCTCAACGGCCGCACCCACCCCGGCACTTCGGCACCGGAGGCGGAGTTCGACCCGTGGGAGGGGCAGGTGTCGACCGCGGCCGCCCGCCGGGACCTGGGCTGGCGGCCGCTGTTCCCGTCGGCGTGGGCGGCGGCGCAGGCCGGGACACTGTGACCACCGCCCACCCCGGGCCGACCGGTGATCAGGCGCTCGGGTCCCAGTCGATGAGCTGCTGGAAGACCTGACGGTCGCCGTCGATGTTCATGGCGTCCAGCGAGAAGCGGCCGTAGCAGAAGAGGACCAGCTCGGAGGCACTGCCACGGGCGGAGACATCCGCAGGCGTGGCGGCGGCCCCGGTCGGGTGGTCGGTCAGGCGCTCGACCTGGACGCCGTCGGCGCCCAGGTGCAGGCGCCAGGAGCGGCCCTCGGTGGCGTGGTAGTCGATGACCGCCGGGGTGTGCGGCCAGGCGACGGGGGTGGCGACACAGGTGAACTGGAACTCCTCGACGCCGTCGAGCGCGACCTCCTCGGGCAGCATCTCGGCCGCTCCGTTGGCGAGTCCGGCGTCGTAGGTGTGCACCGCGCTCTCCTGGACCCGGTGGCGGGCGACGCCGCCGGCGCTCTGCGGGGTCTGCGAGCCGGGCCACCACGTCCAGCAGTCGGCCTCGGCGCCGACGGCGCGCAGGGTGTCCAGCAGCTGCTGGGTGGAGTCGGCCAGCCAGGCCGTCAGGGCCTCGCGCTCGCGGGGTGCGACGATGGCGGCGCGAGCGGCGACGGCCTCGGCGGGGGGCCCGTCGGCGGGACCGGCGGCGACGATCGCGGCCCAGAAGCGGTCTCCGCTGCCCAGGTGCCGGGCCAGGTCGTGGAGCGTCCACTCGGGGCAGCTGGGGACCTTGGCGTCGAGGTCGGGGGCGGCGGCGATCGCGGCGCGGAAGGCGGCGGAGCGGTCGTCGATCAGACGCAGCAGGTCGGGGAAGTCCGGGTTCTTGTGCACCCGGGAGTTCTACCACCGTACGGCGACGGCGGACCAGCGGTTTTCTCGGGAGGCAGGGACCCGGCCCTCCCCCGGACGGGGAGGGCCGGGTCGCGCCTCAGCGGGCTGCCCGGCCGGCCGCAGAGGCCGCGGGAACCGTGGGGGCCGCGAGCGCCGAAGCCGCCGCGGGGGCCGGGGCGTAGCCGGCCGGCCGGGTGGTGAAGGTGCCGCGCCCCTGGGTACGGCTGCGCAGCCGGCCCGCGTAGCCGAAGAGTTCGGCCAGCGGTACGAGGGCGTCGACCTGGGCGGTGCCGCCCGGGCCGGGCCGGGTGCCCTGAACGGTGGCGCGGCGGGCGGCGAGGTCGCCCAGGACGGTGCCGAGCGCGTCCTCGGACACGGTGACGCTCACCTGCGCGAGGGGTTCGAGCAGGTGGAGCCGGGATGCGCGCAGCGCCTCGCGCAGGCCCTGACGGGCGGCGGTACGGAAGGCGAGCTCGGAGGAGTCCTTGGGGTGGGTGAGCCCGTCGGTGAGCGTGACCGCGACGCCGGTGACCGGGTGGCCGCCGAGCGGGCCCTCGGCGAGGGCGTCGCGGCAGCCGGCCTCCACGGCCTGGACGTACTCGCGCGGGACGCGCCCGCCGGTGACGGTGGAGGTGAAGGTGAAGGCCTCGTCGGCGGGGGCCAGGTCGAGGACGATGTGGGCGAACTGGCCGGACCCGCCGTCCTGTTTGGCGTGCCGGTGGGTGAAGCCGGTGACGCCTTCGACCAGCGCCTCGCGCAGCGCGACGCGGGGGCGGCCGACGACGGCCTCGACGCCGGCGTCGCGGCGTACCTTCTCCACGGCGACCTCCAGGTGCAGTTCGCCCAGGCCGGACAGGGTGCGCTGGCCGGTTTCGGGGTCGGTGGCCAGGCGCAGCGAGGGGTCCTCGTCGGTGAGGCGGGCCAGGGCGGCGGTGAGCTTGTCGGTGTCGGCGCTGCGGCGGGCCTCGACGGCGACGGTGACGACGGGTTCGGCGCTCACGGGTGCCTCCAGGAGGATCGGGTGGTCGGGGTCGCACAGGGTCGCGCCGACGCGGGTGTGCTTGGGGCCGATGACGGCGACGATGTCGCCGGCCAGGGCGTGGTCGGTCTCGGTGTGGCGGTCGGCCTGGACGCGCAGGATGCGGGCGATGCGCTCGGTGCGGCCGGTGGCGGCGTCGAGCAGGGTGGCGCCCTTGTGCAGGGTGCCGGCGTACAGGCGCAGGTAGGTGAGGCGGCCGGTGGGCGCGGTGGTGACCTTGAACGCGAGGGCGGTGACGGGCTGCCCCGGGTCGGGGAGGCGCTGTTGGGAGCCGTCGGCGGCGGTCACGGGCGGGGTGTCCAGGGGTGAGGGCAGGTAGGCGAGGGCGGCGTCCAGGAGGGGTTCGACACCGCGGTTGCGGTAGGCGGAGCCGGCCAGGACGACCACGGCCTCGCCGGTGCGGGTGAGGTCGCGCAGGGCGGTGGTGAGGGTGTCGGTGCCGAGGGTGGCGTGGGTGCAGAACTCCTCCAGGGCCCGGGGGTCGAGTTCGGCCACGGCTTCCTCCAGAGTGCGGCGGCGGGCGGCGGTCTCGGCCGCGAGGTGGTCGGGGACGGGGCCCTCCGTCAGGGTGCCGTCCGCGTCCCAGGTGAGGGCGCGCAGGCGGACGAGGTCGACGAGGCCGGTGAAGGCCTCCTCGGTGCCGATGGGCAGGTGGACGGCGAGCGGGTGGGGGTGCAGGCGTTCGCGGATGGAGGCGACGGCGGCATCGAGGTCGGCTCCGGCGCGGTCGAGCTTGTTGACGAAGGCGATCCGGGGCACGCCGTGGCGTTCGGCCTGGCGCCACACGGATTCGCTCTGCGGCTCGACGCCCGCGACGGCGTCGAAGACGGCGACGGCGCCGTCCAGGACGCGCAGGCTGCGTTCGACCTCGTCGGCGAAGTCGACGTGGCCGGGGGTGTCGATGAGGTTGATCCGGTGCCCGGCCCAGGCGCAGCTGACGGCGGCGGCGAAGATCGTGATGCCGCGGTCGCGTTCCTGGGGGTCGAAGTCGGTGACGGTGGTGCCGTTGTGGACCTCGCCGCGCTTGTGGGTGCTACCGGTGAGGTAGAGGATCCGTTCGGTGAGGGTGGTCTTGCCGGCGTCGACATGGGCGAGGATGCCGAGGTTGCGGACGGCGGCGATCGCGGCGGTGCCGATAGTGGTGGTGGTGTGGGTGCGCATGGCCCGGTGCCTTTCGAGGCGGTGCTACGGGTGGAAGCGCGATTGGCACAGTGCTGCCGCTGAGTTCTGACGCTCCGCCAGAACATTGACGAGAATGGGCCCTTGACAGGTTTCTAAGGGCGGCGTTCTCAGACGGTGACGGCACTGTTCCGGTGCCGGCCGCGCAGCGGGCACCGGAAGGGCGAGGACACCAGGATCACCTCGTACCGCGAGGCGGGAGAGGGGGCGGCGGCGCTGTGCTTCGGCATGGCCGTCCCGCCCCCTCTCCGATTGCTGTCGTCACGGTCGGCCGCGCATTCGAGGCGCGGCTGCGGGGCGAGTCTAGGGAGGGCGGACTCGCGTCGGCGAGGGGTTTTACGGTGCGCGGAAGCGCAGGACCGGCCCCGACCAGTCCTCGCGGCCGCCGACTCCGGTGTCCAGGGCGGCGTCCAGAGCGGCGCCGATGGCGCGTTCCTCGTAGGCGAAGTGCGACTCCATGATGGCGGCGAGGCCGTCGAGTTCGCGCCCGACGGCCTCCAGGTCCGCAGCCCGTACGGCCTGTTCGGCGAGGTCGCGGACCCGGGCGAGGATGTGGGTGATGAGGTCGTGGTCCTCGGCGAGTTTGGCGACGGTGGGGGCGAGGTCGGGCCGCTCGCGCACCAGGGCGGCGAACAGGCCCTGGTCCTCGCCATGGTGATGGTTCGTCAGGGCGGTGCAGAAGGCGAGGCAGTGGGCGCCCAGGGAGTCATCGGGCATGGTCCGGCGGCCCAGGCCCGTGCGGAGGTTGGTCAAGCGGCGGCGCAACTCGTTGTGCGCCTGGGAGAGTTGGAGACTGAGAGCGGCCGTTCGGCCGCGCGAGTACGGGGAGGCCACGAGCGGGCGGTCCCTTCGGTTCCGCACCTCCATGCCTGGCGCGGTCCGCCATCGGCACGCGATGCTGCCCGCCATCCGATCACGTGCCACGACACCGCCGCAAGCCCGGCCCCGAGGCCGAGGCCGTCGGCGCCGTGGGGTCGGCGGACGCACCGGTGTCCGGCACGGCCGCGCGGGCGCGGGGGCGCCCGAGCAGGATCCCGGCGGCCACCAGCACCAGGCCCGCCCCCTGCCGCAGCCCCAGTGCGTCGCCGTCCAGCGCGGTGCCCAGCAGCACCCCGGCCAGCGGGTTGAGCAGTCCGAGCAGGCCGACGGTGCCGGCCGGCAGGTGCCGCAGGCCCGCGAACCAGCAGGCGAAGGCCAGCGCGGTGGCCACCAGCGTGACGTAGCCGAAGGCCAGCAGGGTACGAGCCGAGAGCGCCGGCGGGGCGCCCTCGGCGAGGACGGCCGGAGGGAGCAGCAGCAGGCCGCCGGCCGTCAGCTGCCAGGCGGTGGCGGCCAGCGGGTCGGCGCCCTCGCGCCAGCGGGCGGCCAGGACGTAGCCGACGCAGGAGACCAGCATCGCGCCCGCCGAGGCCGCCAGCCCCCTCCCGTCGGGCATCCCGTCGCCGCCGAGGACGGTGAGCGCCACCCCGCCCAGGCCGATCACCGCCCCGGCCAGGTGGGCGCGGTGCGGGTGCTGGCCGGCCAGCACCCGGGCGGTGAGCAGCATGGCCAGCGGGGAGGCGGCCATGACGGTGGCGGCGGTGCTGGTGGGCAGCAACTGGGAGGCGAGGTAGAGCAGGACGAAGAAGACCGCGGTGTTGAGCAGGCCGAGCACGGCGCTGCGCCACCACCAGGGACCGCGGGGGCGGCGGCGGGCGAGGGCGAGCAGCAGCAGTCCGGCGGGCAGGGCGCGCAGGGCGGCGCCCCACAGGGGCTGGTCGGCGGGCAGGTAGGCACGGGTGACCCAGTAGTTGGTGCCCCAGGCGAGGGGGGCGAGGGCGGTCAGCAGGACCCACCGGGCATTGGCTTCCATGGAAGACAATATAGCTTCCTTGGAAGCTACTGGAGGTAGGATGGGCCCATGGACCCCACGGACCACGCTGATCACACCGATCACGCCGACCACGTCGCCCTCATCCAGGCCCAGTGGCACCGCGAACGCCCCGACCTCGACGTCTCCCCGCTGGCCGTGATCGGGCGCCTGCACCGCCTCGCCGACCGCCTCACCGCCGAACTCACCCTCGTCTTCCAGCGCTACGGGCTGAGCGAGGGCGAGTTCGACGTGCTCGCCGCGCTGCGCCGCGCCGGCACCCCCTACGAGCGCGCCCCCGGGGAGCTCGCCGCCCACACCATGGTCACCACGGGCGCGATGACCAAGCGGATCGACCGCCTGGAACGCGCCGGCCTGGTCACCCGCCGCCCCGCCGAGGACGACCGGCGCGGGCGCGTGGTCGCCCTCACCGACGCCGGGGTGCGCCTGATCGACGAGGCGTTCACCGCCCACCTGCGCAACGAGCACCGCCTGCTCGCCCACCTCGCCCCCGAGGAGGCCGCCGCCCTCCAGGCCCTGCTCACCGCCTGGCACCGGCGCCTGGACGCCCCCGGAACGCCGGGGCCCGGCACGACCCTTCCGACTGCTCCCGACCCCGGCCCGGGCTCCGACCCCGACTCCGGTCCCGACCCCGACCCTGACGACGGTCCCGGCCACGGGCGCCGGCCGCGCACAATGTGACGCATGAGCACCCCTCCCCCGCCCGGCCCCGACCCCGACCCCGGCCGCCCCGACGAGTCCTCACCCCCGCCGCCGGGCTGGGAGAACCCGGCCGTACGGGCCGACCGACGCCTGGTCGAACTGCTCCAGGAACTACGGGTGCTGCAGACCGGCGTCCAGATCGTCTTCGCGTTCCTGCTCGGCGTCGCCTTCACCCCGCGCTTCTCCGAACTCTCCGACGCCCAGCAGGACATCTACGTCACCACCCTGCTGCTGACCGTCGTCGCCGCCGCCGTCCTGGCCACCCCCGTCGCCCTGCACCGCGGCCTCTACCGCCACCCCGGCAAGGCCCGCATCGTCGACGTCTCCGCCCGCATCGCCCAGTACGGCCTGCTGCTGCTCGCCAGCGCCCTGACCGGCGCCGTGCTGCTGGTCCTGGACGTCGTCCTCGGCCCGGCGCCCGCCGTCGCCATCACCGCCGTCATCGCGCTGATCTTCGCCACCCTCTGGTTCGCCCTGCCGTGGGCGGTGCGCCGCGCCGCCACCCGCGAGCGGCCCTGACGGGCCCGGACGGCCCCGTCGCCCCCGCCCGGGTCGGCGGGCCCGTTGGCCGCCGCCCGCGTGCCCGTAGCGAGTACGGG
>NZ_JBHJWG010000058.1:0-47556 GCF_042266305.1 Kitasatospora sp. NPDC056076 | reverse complement strand
GGCCGCCCGCCGCCGCCCGCCGCCGTCCGCGGCCGCCGCGGGCGGGTGGGGGCGTGACCGGCCCGTGCGCACACCACCGAGCCCCACCCCAGGGGGCTTGTCACCGCAAAACCGACCGTTAAGGTGTTAATCCAACATTCATCCATGCCGCATAGCCTCCGGGGGCTAGCCTCATGCTGAACGTCATCGTCCGACCGGGAGGCGGAACCCCCGTGCAAGGCACTGTCACCACACCGGGCGGCCCCGCCGTGGCCGGGGGCCAGGGCGAGGCCTTCCTCCTCGTCGTGGACGACGAGCCGAACATCCGCGAACTGCTCGCAGCCTCGCTGCGCTTTTCCGGATTCCGGGTCGCCTCCGCCGCGAGCGGGACGGAAGCGCTGGAACTGATCGCCGTCGAACGTCCGGACCTGGTGGTCCTCGACGTGATGCTGCCCGACCTCGACGGCTTCACCGTCGTCGAGAAGCTGCGCGAGCGCACCAACCGGGGCCAGATAGCCGGGCCCGCGCACGGACACCCGGGCGACCACCTGCCGGTGCTGTTCCTCACCGCCAAGGACGGCGTCGGCGACAAGGTGCAGGGCCTGGCCGCGGGCGCGGACGACTACGTCACCAAGCCGTTCAGCCTGGAGGAGCTGATCGCCCGGATCCGGGCGATCCTGCGCCGGGCCGGCGGCCCCGCCGAGGACGGGCGCCTGCTGGTGGCCGACCTCAGCCTCGACCCGGTCGCCCACGAGGTGACCAGGGCCGGCACCCCGGTCGCGCTCTCCCCGACCGAGTTCAAGCTGCTGCACTACCTGATGGCCAACGTCGGCCGGGTGGTGTCCAAGGCGCAGATCCTCGACCACGTCTGGGCCTACGACTTCGGCGGCGACCTCTCCATCGTCGAGTCGTACATCTCCTACCTGCGCCGCAAGCTCGACTCCGGCCCGGCGCACGGTCCCAAGCTGATCCACACCGTGCGCGGCATCGGCTACGCGCTGCGCCGCCCCCCGCAGGGCTGACGGGCCGGCCCGTGTTCACCCGCTTCACCTCCCGGTTGTCGCTTCGCGCCCGGCTCCTGATCCTCGCCCTCGTGCTGGTGACCACCGGTCTCGCGGTCAGCGACACCTTCGTGCTGGGCGCCGTGCGGGCCCAGCTGGTGGAGCAGCTGGACGAGCAACTCCAGCGCTACGGCGTGCCGTTGTCCCGCAAGGCGCCGATGCAGCTGAGCACCCCGGGCAGCAGCAAGCCGGTCGTCTCGGGGCGCCGGATCAGCCTGCCCAGCCAGTACCTGGTGCAGTGGCTGTCCGCGGACGGCAAGGTCCAGACCTCGCTCCGCCAGCCCGTCTCGGACACTGACCCGGCCCCCCAACTCGGCGGCCTGGACCCGACCCAGACCGCCCCCGACACCCCCTTCGACCTGCCCGACCAGCGCGGCCACCACAGCTGGCGGGTCCTGGTGCTGCCGATCCAGGCCCCGCGCACGCCGACCCCCGGGCCCGGCGTGTTCGCCTCCCCGGTCAGCACCCCGACCTACGTCATGGTCGCCGTCTCCCGCGAGGACATCGACACCACCGTCGGCCGGCTGAGCACCTCCTTCCTGGCCATCGGCGGCGGCGTCCTGCTGCTCATCGCCGCGCTCGGCTTCTTCGCCGTCCGGGCCGGGCTGCGGCCGCTGCGGCGGATCGAGGAGGGCGCCGCGCGGATCGCGGCCGGCGAACTCTCGCACCGGATGCCGGAACTCTCCCCCGGCACCGAGGTCGGACGGCTGTCCGTCGCGCTCAACGGCATGCTCACCCAGATCGAGGCGGCCTTCGCGGCCCGCGCCGAGTCCGAGGCCCGGATGCGGCGCTTCGTCGCCGACGCCTCGCACGAACTGCGCACCCCGCTGGCCGGCATCCGCGGCTTCGCCGAGCTGTACCGGATGGGCGCGCTGCCCACCGGGGCGGACGTCACCCGGACCATGAGCCGGATCGAGAGCGAGGCCGTCCGGATGGGCACCCTGGTCGAGGACCTGCTGGTGCTCGCCCGGCTCGACGAGGAACGCCCGCTCGACCTCGCCCCGATGGACCTGCGCACCCTCGCCGCCGACGCCCTGCACGACCTCACCGCGCTCGACCCCAGCCGCCCGGTCGCCCTCACCGGCCCGGCCGGCACCGGCGCGCCCGGAGCGGCGCCCGTCCTCGGCGACGAGGCGCGGCTGCGGCAGGTGGTCACCAACCTGGTCGGCAACGCCGTCAAGCACACCCCGCCCGGCACCCCGGTGCGGATCGGGGTCGGCGGCGGGCCCGACGGGGTCTGCCTGCTGGAGGTCGCCGACACCGGGCCGGGCCTCACCGAGGAGCAGGCCCAGCGGGTCTTCGACCGCTTCTACCGGGTCGACGCCTCCCGCAGCCGCGACAACGGCGGCGGCGGCGGACTCGGCCTCGCCATCGCCACCGCCCTCACCCGCGCCCACGGCGGCACCCTCACCCTGGACACCGCCCCGGGCGCCGGCGCTACGTTCCGGGTCGAACTGCCCACGAATGGCGACCGGGTTTCCTGAGCCCTCGTCGACCGTCTTTGTCGACTCGTCAATTCCGCTGCGGACCGGGCAATTACAGCCTCCCTCCCATTGCCGGAAACCGGCATGGAGAGCAAAGAATCCGTATGCCTATGATCGGCGCTGCCGGAGCGTCAGAAGGCGCCCCGGAAAGGGTATGTGCTTTCCTTTTCGACCCGAAAGGGGTCATGGTGAAACTCCGCCGTACGCTGGTCTCGGCCGCCCTCGTCGCCGCCGTGCTCTCGCCCGCCGCCGTACTCTCCGCGGCACCCGCCTTCGCGGAGTCGGCTCCGGCGGCGCAGACCCAGAGCGACACCGGCTCGATCGCCGCCCTGGAGAAGGCCGCCGCCGACGCGGCCAAGGCCTACCAGAAGGCCAAGACCGAGCAGGCCGACATCGCGGCCAAGCTCGAAGCCTTCGACCCGGAGCCCTACCTCGCCAAGCACCGCGAGGCCCAGGCGGCCGCCAAGAAGGCCACCGAGGCCCGGACCGCCGCCGAGGACGAGCTCCACCAGGCCATGTCCGTCTACGACAAGGCGTCGGACGCCGAGCGCGAGAAGGCCCGGCAGGACCTGCTGAAGGCGATGGACAAGGCCAACGCCGCCATCGCCGCCGAGAAGAAGGCCCAGGCGGCCGCCGCGGCCACCGGCACGGCGGCGGACGACGCCAAGGTCGACCTCTACCGCAAGGCCAACGAGGCCAACAAGGCGGTCGACGCCGCCCTGGCCGCGAAGAACATCGCCGACAAGGCCCTCGCCGAGGCCAAGGCCGCGGCGGAGAAGCCCGCCGAGAAGCCGGTCGAGAAGCCGGTCGAGAAGCCGGCGGACAAGCCCGCCGACCAGGGCGCCCAGCAGCCCGGCACCGTCACCCCGGTCACCGACAAGTCGCCCGCGACGTCCACCACTTCGACCCAGCAGACGGGCACCACCAAGACCACCACCGCGACCACCACCGCGACCGCCGCCACCACCGGTTCGGCCACCGAGCTCGCCGAGACCGGCTCCAACCCGGCCACCCCGTACCTCGCCCTCGGCGCCGCCACCGCCATCGGCCTCGGCGCCGCCGCCCTCTACGTCTCGCGCCGCAAGGGCGCCCGCGCCACCTCCTGACCCACCCGGTCCGCGCCCGCTCGGGAGGAGGACGCGGACCCGCTGCACCCCGAACCGCAGGGCAGGCCCCTCCCGGCCCGCCCTGCGGTTTCGCGTTTCCGCACCTTAAACGCCCCGTTCGGGTGAACCCCGGGCCATTCACCCGATCAGCCCTCCGGTCGTGTGCGACCGTGCTGCCGTCGCTTGTGCGAGATCGCGCAGGCTCATCACACTGGACGGGAAAGAGGTGTCTCGTGAGCGCACTCGTTGCTGAGGTGACCGTCGTGGACCGTGACCAGGTGCTGTGGGAGATGTGGAAGTCCTCGGACGAGTTCGAGGGCTACCGCGTGGAGATCCTCGATGAGGAGGGCCTGACGGTGTCACCCACCGGTAACAGTCGCCACGCTCGTATCAACAGGCGGCTGCTCGCGGCCCTGGTCGGCCACCTTCAGGGGTCCGAGTGGGCACCGGGCACCGACTGCAATGTCATCCACGGGCTCAAGGTGTTCATCCCTGATGTGTATGTGACACCCGAGGACGACGAAGAGATCGAGCATCCGGACGGTCTGGGTCTGCTGGCGTCCGGAATCCCGCTGGTCGTCGAGACCGTCTCGCCGGGTCCCAAGGCCCGTACGCGCGACCATCTCCTCAAGCGCTGCGCCTATGCCGCCGCTGCCATTCCGGTGTACGTGATCATCGACGACTATGACGAGGGTGGCACCGTGACCATCCTGACCAGCCCTGACCCCGGTCGCGGGGAGTACCTCTCCACGTCTCGGATCCCGTACGGCAAGGAGGCCGTGATCCCCGAGGGCCCGGCCAAGGGCTTCGTGATCGGCCCCGAGATCACCGGAGAGCCCCGTGGTTGATCCGACGTCCGTCTCCTTCAAGCGGGACCTCTCCGAGTGGCGGATCGCCCTCGTCGCCTGGCGGTTGCTGGTCCTCCAGGCGGCGGATCCGGTGGTGGCGGCCGGGATGCAGGAGCACTCGACCTACCGGGCACACCCGTGGCGGCGGATCGAGCACACGCTGGGCAGTGGCCGGCGGCTGTTCTACGCGGACGCGGAGGCCCTGCGCCGGGAGGTGGCCCGGCTGAACCGCGCCCACAAGCGGATCAGCGGCACGATGCCGGACGGCCGGGCGTACGACGCCCGGGACGCGGCGACCAGGGTGTGGGTGCTGCTGACGCTGTTCGAGTGCGTGGCGGCCATGCGGCGGCTCGGCGGGGACGGCTACGACGCGGACCAACTGGAGCTGGTGTACGCGGAGTTCAGGGAGGCGATCGCGGCCTTCGAGCTGCCGGAGGAGGAGCTCCCGAAGACCGCCGCCGACCTGCCCGGGTACTTCGCCCGGTACGCCGCCGAGAAGCTGGAGTTCACCGAGGCCGCCCGCTACCTCCTGGACGACATCCTGCACGAGGCGCCCCGCCCGCGCCGGCTGTGGTTCCTCGGGGACGCCGGGTGGCGGGTCACCCGGTCCCTGGTCGCCCGGCTGCTCCGTGAGTTGACGGTGGCGGACCTGCCGCCGGCCGTGCGGGAGCGGTTCGGCCTGGTCCGGACCCGGCGGGGCGCCCTGCTGTCGGTGCTGCTGCACCGCGGTGCCGGGATCGTCGTGCCGCGCCTCCCGGAGCGGCTGCGCTACCGGGCCCCGGAGGAGCAGGCCCCGCCGCGCCGGCTGCGGCCGCAGCGCCGGGACGCGCGCGGCTCCCGGGTGGACCGGTTCTTCCGCGAGGTGCTCGACCAGACCGGGGACGGCGTGATCACCGTGCACGACCTGCGGGCGATGGCCCACAACGTCTGCTGGCAGCTGGAGTTGGACGAGGCCGCGGAGGCCCGGGTGTACGCGGCCTTCGACGGGTGGTGGGAGCAGCTGCGGGTGGCGATGGACGCCGACGGGAACGGCGAGGTGAGCCGGGAGGAGTTCGTGGCGGGGACGCTGGCGGGCTGCGACCGGGACGACGCGTACCTGGAGCAGGGGCTGCTGCCCGCTCTGCGGGCGGTGTTCACCGCGGCCGACACCGACGGCAGCGGCTTCCTGGAGTTCGACGAGTACCGCGCGGTGTTCGGCGGCCCGCGGGTGCACCCGGCCGAGCTGTCGCACGGTTTCCGCCAGTTGGACACGGACGGGGACGGGCGGATCACGGTGGAGGAGTTCGTGGGGGGCTTCACCGAGTTCTTCACCGCCCGGGCCGACTCGACCTCGGGCGCCCAGCTCCTCGGCCGTCCGTAGCCGAGGTCAGCCCACAAGCCCACAGCCGAGCAGGCGCTCAGCGCCTAGCACGCCCCGCCCGCGACCGCGAGCGGGGCGTGCCGCTGTCAAGCGCCGGTTCGGCCAAGAGCGACGCGCCGTCCGCCCGCTCGTTCGTTGCCCCGGGCCCGGCCGGTCCGCAGACTGTGCGCACCGCCCGCACACACCGTGACGCACCGCACAGGGATGTCAACCCCACCCCACCTGCGGTTCCCCCGTAAGGATGGTGGATACTGTGCTTGTGAACGTGTTCACGTTCACAAGCGGACAAGCTTGCACGGGTGTGCGGCGGTCTACGGCTATAGATGAAGTTTGTCCGGAACACGCCCTGAGAAAGGGCCGGTTGGGAGAGAGGGCGACGTGGAACTGGCAATCGCTCACGAGACGATCGCGCGATGGCAATTCGGAGTCACCACCGTCTACCACTTCCTCTTCGTACCGCTCACCATCAGCCTGGCCGCGATCGTGGCCGGGCTGGAGACCGCCTGGGTGCGTACGAACAAGGAGAAGTACTTCCACGCGACGAAGTTCTGGGGAAAGCTCTTCCTCATCAACATCGCGATGGGCGTCGTCACCGGAATCGTCCAGGAATTCCAGTTCGGCATGAACTGGTCCGACTACTCCCGCTTCGTCGGTGACGTCTTCGGCGCCCCGCTCGCGATGGAGGCGCTGATCGCCTTCTTCTTCGAGTCCACCTTCATCGGCCTGTGGATCTTCGGCTGGGACAAGCTGCCGAAGAAGATCCACTGCGCCTGCATGTGGATGGTCGCGCTGGGCACCGTGCTCTCCGCCTACTTCATCCTGGCCGCCAACTCCTGGATGCAGCACCCGGTCGGCTACGCGATCGACCCGGCCACCGGCAAGGCGCAGCTCACCGACATCGCCGCGGTGCTGTTCCAGAACACCACCCTCACCGTCGTCTTCCACACCCTGACCGCCGCTTTCCTCACCGGCGCCGCCTTCATGGTCGGCATCTCCTCCTTCCACCTCTGGAAGGCCAAGCGCAAGCCCGAGGGCGCCGACCCGAAGAAGACCGCCGTGATGCGCACCTCGCTGCGGCTCGGCCTGGTCCTCGCCGTGGTCTTCGGCGCCGGCACCGCGCTCAGCGGCGACACCCTCGGCAAGGTCATGTTCGAGCAGCAGCCGATGAAGATGGCCGCCGCCGAGGCACTGTGGGACACCCAGTCGCCCGCGCCGTTCTCGATCTTCGCGGTCGGCGACGTCAGCAAGGGCCACAACTCGGTCGAGCTGGAGATCCCCGGGATACTCTCCTTCCTCGCCCACAGCGACTTCAGCTCCTCCGTGCCCGGCATCAACGACACCGCGGCCGCCGAGGCCGCCGCGCACGGCGGCGACCCCAAGGACTACATCCCGAGCGTCTTCGTGACGTACTGGGGCTTCCGCTTCATGATCGGCTTCGGGATGACCTCCTTCGTCGCCGCCCTGATCGGCCTCTGGACCACCCGCCGGAAGTTCCTGCTGCGCCCCGAGTTCCGCACCGGCGACACCGAGGTGCCCCGGCTGATGCTCACCCCGTCCAAGGAGATGGGGCCGCTGCTCACCAAGTGGAGCTGGCGGATCGGCATCCTGACCATGGGCTTCCCGCTGATCGCCAACAGCTTCGGCTGGATCTTCACCGAGATGGGCCGTCAGCCCTGGGCCGTCTTCGGCCTGATGACCACCGCGAGCGCCGTCTCCCCGAACGTCGGCATCGGCACCCAGATCGGCGCGCTGGCCACCTTCACCACGCTGTACGCGATCCTCGCCGTCGTCGAGGTCCGGCTGCTGGTCAAGTACGCCAAGGCCGGCCCGGTGGTGACCGAGCAGCCCCCGGCCAAGGACCCGTCGCTGCGCGGCCCGGCCGCGGACGAGGACGCCGACAAGCCGCTCGCCTTCGCCTACTGAACCCGTACTGAACCCGTACTGAACCGTACTGACCCACGGAAAGGAGACCTAGGGTCATGCAACTCCACGACGTCTGGTTCGTGCTGATCGCGGTCCTGTGGATCGGCTACTTCTTCCTGGAGGGCTTCGACTTCGGGATCGGCATCCTCACCAAGCCGCTCGCCCGCGACACCGCCGAGCGGCGGGTCCTGATCAACACCATCGGCCCGGTCTGGGACGGCAACGAGGTCTGGCTGCTGACCGCCGGCGGCGCGACCTTCGCCGCCTTCCCGGACTGGTACGCGACCCTGTTCAGCGGCTTCTACATCCCGCTGCTGGCCATCCTGGTCTGCCTGATCGTCCGCGGCGTGGCCTTCGAGTACCGGGCCAAGCGGGACGGCGCCCGGTGGCAGCGCAACTGGGAGGAGGCCATCTTCTGGACCTCCCTCCTGCCGGCCTTCCTGTGGGGCGTGGCCTTCGCCAACATCGTCCGCGGCGTGGACATCGACGCGCAGAAGAACTACGTCGGCGGCCTCGCCGACCTGCTCAACCCGTACGCGCTGCTCGGCGGGCTGGTGACGCTCACCCTGTTCACCTTCCACGGCGCGGTGTTCGCGGCGCTCAAGACCGTCGGCGAGATCCGTGAGCGGGCCCGCCGGGCCGCCCGGTACGCAGGCCTGGCCGCCGCCGTCCTCGCCCTCGCCTTCCTGGTCTGGACCCAGGCGGACAGCGGCAACGGACGCAGCCTGGCCGCCCTGGTGGTCGCGGTGCTGGCCCTGGCCGGCGCCCTGGCGGCCAACCAACTCGGCCGCGAGGGCTGGGCGTTCATCCTCTCCGGGGCGACCATCGTGGCCGCCGTGGCGATGCTCTTCCTGGCGCTCTTCCCGAACGTCATGCCGTCCACGCTCAACCCGGACTGGAGCCTGACCGTCACCAACGCGGCCTCCTCGCCGTACACGCTCAAGCTGATGACCATCGTGGCCGCCGTCTTCACCCCGCTGGTGCTGCTCTACCAGGGCTGGACCTACTGGGTGTTCCGCAAGCGGATCGGGGTCCAGCACATCCCCGGCCACCAGGCCGGTCAGCAGCCCGCCGCCCCGGCCGACCGGGCCTGACGCCGTGCAGCCGGTCGACCCGCGCCTGCTCGCGCACGCCCGCACCACCCGTGCCTTCCTCGTCGGATCCGTGCTCCTCGGCGGGGCGGGCGCGGTCCTGGTGGTCGCCCAGGCGAGCCTGATCGCCGAGATCGTGGTCCGCGCCTTCCAGCGCGGGGCCGGCCTCGGCGAACTGACCACCCCGCTGGTCCTGCTCGCCCTGACCGCCGTCGGCCGCGGGCTGGTCGGCTGGCTCACCGAACTCACCGCGCACCGGTCCGTCGCCCGGGTGAAGTCCACCCTGCGGCGCCGGCTGCTCGACCACGCCACCGCGCTCGGCCCGTCCTACCTGGCGGGCCGGCGCACCGGCGAACTCACCACCCTCGCCACCCGCGGCATCGACGCCCTCGACGACTACTTCGCCCGCTACCTGCCGCAGCTCGCGCTCGCCGTGGTCGTGCCGGTGATCGTGCTGCTGCGGATCGGCGGCGCCGACCTCACCTCCGCCGCGATCATCGCCGGGACACTGCCGCTCATCCCGCTGTTCATGGTGCTCATCGGGATGGCCACCCAGTCCCGGATGGACCGGCAGTGGAACACCCTGGCCCGGCTCTCCCACCACTTCCTGGACGTGGTCGCCGGCCTGCCCACCCTCAAGGTGTTCAACCGGGCCCGCACCCAGGCCGCCACCATCGCCCGGATCACCGCCGACTACCGCAAGGCCACCCTGCGCACCCTGCGGATCGCCTTCATCTCCTCCTTCGCCCTGGAACTGCTCTCCACCCTCTCCGTCGCCCTGGTCGCGGTTACCGTGGGCTTCCGGCTGGTCGACGGCAGCATGGACCTGGAGACCGGGCTGCTGATCCTGGTCCTCGCCCCCGAGGTGTACTTCCCGATCCGCCAGGTCGGCGCGCTCTACCACTCCAGCGTCGAGGGGCTCACCGCCGCCGACGAGATCTTCCGGGTGCTGGAGACCCCGCTGCCCGCCGCCGGCACCCGCCCCGCCCCCGACCTCACCGGCGCCGTGATCACCGCCGAGGGCCTGACCGTACGCCACCCCGGCCGCGCCCTGCCCGCCCTGGACGGCGCCGCACTCACCCTGCGCCCCGGCTCCAGCACCGCCCTCACCGGGCCCAGCGGGGCCGGCAAGTCCACCCTGCTGGCCGTCCTGCTCGGCCTCACCGCCCCCGAGGCCGGCACCGTCCGGATCACCGCCGCCGACGGCAGCACCCACGACCTCGCCGACCTGGAGCCGGACAGCTGGCGACGGCAGATCGCCTGGGTGCCCCAGCGCCCCCACCTGTTCGCCGGGACGATCGCCGACAACCTGCGGCTGCACCGCCCCGAGGCCCCCGACGCGCAGCTGTGGACGGCGCTGCGGGCCGCCCACGCGCTCGACTTCGTCACCGACCTGGACGCCGAGCTGGGGGAGGACGGCGCCGGGCTCTCGGCCGGCCAGCGCCAGCGCCTCGCCCTCGCCCGGGTCCTGCTCGCCGACGACCGGCCGCTGGTGCTCCTCGACGAGCCCACCGCCCACCTGGACGGCGACTCCGAGGCGGCCGTCGTGGCCGCCGTCCGGACCCTCGCCGAGGACCCGGCGCGCACCGTGCTGGTGGTCGCCCACCGGCCGGCGCTGCTGGCGGTCGCCGAGCAGCGGATCCGGCTGGCGGGGCCCGTCGCCGCCTCCGCCGCCGACTCCGCCTCCGCCGCCGACTCCGCCTCCGCCGTCGGCGCCCCGGCCCCGGTCGTGCCGCTCGCCCACACCGGCGAGCCCACCCCCGCCCCCGCCGCGCCGGAGGAGCCGGAGGCCGAACCCGCCGCCCCCCGGCTGGCCCTGTCGGTGCTGCTCGGCGCGCTCGCCCTGGGCAGCGCCGTCGCCCTGATGGCCACCTCCGGCTACCTCATCTCCCGGGCCTCCCAGATGCCCCCGGTGCTCTACCTGATGATGGCCGTCACCTCCGTCCGCGCCTTCGGCATCGGCCGCAGCGTCTTCCGCTACGCCGAACGGCTGGTCTCCCACGACGCGGTGCTGCGCACCCTCGGCACCCTGCGGGCCGCCGTGTACCGCCGGCTGACCGTGCTCGCCCCCGCCGGACTGCCCGCCTTCCGGCGCGGCGACCTGCTCTCCCGGCTGGTCGCCGACGTCGACGCGATCCAGGACCACCACCTGCGCTGGCGGCTGCCCGCCGCCGTCGCGGCCGTGGTCGCGCTCGTCTCGGCCGTCGCGATGGGCGCCTTCCTGCCCGCCGCCGGGCTGGTGCTCGGCCTCGGACTGCTGCTCGCCGGAGTGCTGGTGCCCGCGCTGGCCGCCCGCTGGTCGGCCGGCGCCGAGCAGCGCCAGGCCCCCGCCCGCGGCCGCCTGGCCACCGCCGTGGTGGACGGCCTCACCGGCACCGCCGAACTCACCGTGGCCGGCGCGCTGCCCGCCCGGCTGGCCGCCGTCCGCAGCGCCGACGCCGCCCTGACCGGCCTCGCCGCCCGCTCCGCCGCCACCACCGCGCTCGGCACCGGGCTGATCACCCTGCTCACCGGGCTGACCGTGGTCGCCGCGGCCGCCGTCGGCATCCAGGGGGTGCGCGACGGCGCCCTCGCCCCGGTCTGCCTGGCCGTCGTGGTGCTCACCCCGCTGGCCGCCTTCGAGGCCGTCACCGGGATGCCGCTCGCCGTCCAGGCCCGCCAGCGCAGCCGCGCCGCCCGGGCCCGGCTGGACGAGGTGCTGACCACGCCGCCGGTGGTGGCGGAACCTCAGGACCCGTCACCGGCCGCACTGCCCGGACGGCCGCTGCCCGTCGCGGTGCGCGGGCTGACCGTACGGCACCCCGGGCAGGCCGTGGACGCGCTCACCGCCGTCGACCTCGACCTCGCGCCCGGCCGGCGGATCGCCGTGGTCGGCCCCTCCGGCTCCGGCAAGACCACCCTCGCCCAGGCGCTGCTGCGCTTCCTGGAGCCCGCTGCCGGGTCCGTCACCTTCGCCGCCGGCCGTCCACAGGCTGTGGACAGCCGCGCGCTCGCGGGCGAGGACGTCCGCCGGGTGATCGGCCTCTGCGCCCAGGACGCCCACGTCTTCGACAGCTCGCTGCGCGAGAACCTGCGGCTCGCCCGCCCCGACGCGGACGAGGACGAGCTGCGCGCCGCCCTCGCCGCCGCCCGGCTGCTGGACTGGACCGAGGGCCTGCCGGACGGCCTGGACACCATGGTCGGCGAGCACGGCGCCCGCCTCTCCGGCGGCCAGCGCCAGCGCCTCGCGCTCGCCCGGGCGCTGCTCGCCGACTTCCCCGTGCTGGTCCTGGACGAGCCCGCCGAGCACCTCGACCTGCCCACCGCCGACGCCCTCACCGCCGACCTGCTGGCCGCCACCGCGGGCCGCACCACCGTGCTGATCACCCACCGGCTGGCCGGACTGGACGACACCACCGTGGACGAGGTGCTGGTGCTGGACGCCGGCCGGGTGGCCGAGCGCGGCCGCTGGTCCGAGCTGGTCGCCGATCCGGACGGGCGGCTGCACGCGCTGTGGCGCCGGGAGCGGGAGGCGGACGGTCTGCTGGTGGCGGAGGCACCGCCGGCGGCGGGGGCACCGTTGGCGGCGGTGGGGCACTGAGGGCGGCGGTGGGGCACTGATGGCCGCATCGTCCCTCGGCTGAAAACCGTACAAAAGTAGGCTTTCTCCATGGACCCCACGCCGGACCTCCCCGAGACCGCCCCCGAGCCCACCCCCCACCGGGTGCCCGAGATCGCCTCGCTCGGGCTGGACACCCTGGTCACCGAGGTCGCGGAGCGGCTGCAGTCCGCCGCCGCCGTCACCGACCGGATGCAGCGCCTGCTGGAGGCGGTGGTCTCCATCGGGGCCGGACTCGACCTGCACGCCACCCTGCAGCGGATCGCCACCGGCGCCGCCGAACTCGTCGACGCCCGGTACGCGGCCCTCGGTGTGATCGCCCCCGGCGGGCACGGCCTGGCCGACTTCATCCACGTCGGTATCGACGACGGCACCGCCGCCGAGATCGGCGAACTGCCCGCCGGCCGCGGCATCCTCGGCGCGCTCATCGACCGCCCCGAACCGCTGCGGCTCGCCGACCTCGGCGCCGACCCGCGCTCCTCCGGCTTCCCGCCGCACCACCCGCAGATGAAGACCTTCCTGGGCGTGCCGATCCGGGTCCGCGAGGAGGTCTTCGGCAACCTCTACCTCACCGAGAAGAAGGGCGGCGGCGCCTTCACGCCCGAGGACGAACAGGTCGTGCACGCGCTCGCCGCGGCCGCCGGCGTCGCCATCGAGAACTCCCGGCTGTACGAGGAGGGCCGCCGCCGGGAACGCTGGATCGCCGGTGCCGCGGCCGTCACCACCGCGCTTCTCTCCACCGAGCAGGCCGAGGGCGCGCTCACCGTCGCCGCCGAGCAGGTCCGGGAGCTGGCGGGCGCCGCGCTCGGCATGATCCTGCTGCCCACCGGTCCGGCCGGCCCGCCCGGAGCGGCGGGCTCGGCGGGCTCCTCGGGCTCCTCGGCGGAGGGGGACGGGCAGATGCGGGTCGCCCACGCCTCCGGCGAGGCCGCCGAGTTCGTCCGCGGCGAACTGCTGCCCAAGGACAGCTTCGCCGCCCAGCTGCTGGAGGGCGACAGCGTCCACCTCGACGACATGTCCAGCGACCCCACCGTGGTGATGCGGCTCGCCCGCAGCTTCGGCCCGTCCCTGGCCGTGCCCATGGTCGCCGCCGGGCGGGTGCTCGGCGGCCTCTGCGTCTGGCGCTCGCGCGGCGCCCTGCCGTTCACCGACTCCGAGAAGCAGCTCGCCGAGACCTTCGCCTCCCAGGCCGCGCTGGCCCTGCGGCTCGCCGAGGGCCAGCGCGACCAGCAGCGGCTGGCCGTCTTCCAGGACCGCGACCGGATCGCCCGCGACCTCCACGACCTCGTCATCCAACGGCTGTTCGCCACCGGGATGATGCTGGAGAGCGCCGCCCGCCGGTCCGTCGTCCCCGAGGTCAAGGTGGGCATCGGCAAGGCGGTCGACGAACTGGACGCCACCATCCAGGAGGTCCGCACCACCATCTACGCGCTCCAGCACGACAACCACGGCGACGCCCCCGACACCCTGCGCACCCGCGTGCTGCGCGAGGCCAGCCAGGCCGCCGCCGCCCTCGGCTTCAAGCCCTCGGTGAGCTTCGTCGGCCCGGTCGAGAGCCTGGTCGGCGAGAACACCGGCCGCCAACTCCTCGCGGCCCTGCGCGAGATGCTCTCCAACACGGCCCGGCACGCCCGCGCCTCCCGGGTCGGGGTCGAGATCGACGCGACCGTCCACCTGGACGACGCCGGACGGCCCGTCGGCGGCGACCCCGAGTCGCTGGACCGGGGCGGGCGGCCCGGCGTGCTGCTGACCGTCACCGACGACGGCGTCGGCATCCCCCAGGGCGGCCGGCGCAGCGGACTGTTCAACCTCACCCGGCGCGCCGAGGCCCTCGGCGGCGCCGCGTGGCACGAGCGCGGGCCCTACCGGAAGGGCGCCGTGGTCCGCTGGACGGCCCGGCTGTGACCGTTCCGGTACCGACAGATGAAAGCTGAACGAGGGAGAACTTCCCGACCAACGGCGCAAGTTGTGAACGTTCTGGGCTTTCGGCGGTTCCGTGTGCACACATAGCTTGGCTCCGTCCCGGAGGGGAAACCGGACGGAGGGGGCAGTGGACGGTTCCGGCCGCGGTCACACCGCAGCAGGGGCGAGCCGAGGGGGGTTCCGGACCGAGCGTGCACCGGACGGGCGCTACCGCTGGCAGCTGAAGGCACCCAACGGCCGGGTGGTGGCGATCACCTCCGCGCTGTTCGAGACGGCGGGCGAGGCCGAGCGGGGCTTCGACGGACTGCGCGCCGGTGCCGACGGACTGACCGCGCGGATCACCCATGTCCGCGACGGGCTCGGCTGGATCTGGGTCGTCCCCGGATCGCGCAGCCTGCCCGAGGTGCGCTCCAGCCGCGCGTACGAACGGTACGCGACGTGCCAGAACGCCTTCCGCCGCTTCGTCGTGCTGCTCGCCAAACAGCCGCCGCGCGAGCCGGCGGTCCACGAGCCACCCGTCCGCGAGGGGTCGGTCCGCGAGGCTCCCGGCCGCGAGGGGTCGGTGCGCGAGCGGTCCGTGCGCGATGTGCCCTTCCGCGACGCGCCCGCACGTGAACTCCCGAGGAGAGCAGTGTCGTTGAGACGCCCCGATGGCAGCTGAGCGGCGCGGACCGCGGCTGCTGATCGTGCCCGCGGCCGACCGCTGCGTGGGCTGGGCGCTGCGCGCCGCCAACGGGCGGCCGCTCGGCGTCGGCGTGCGGACGTACCGCAGCGAGGAGGAACTCGCCGACGCGGTGCGCGAACTGATCATCGAACGGGCCGCCCTGCGCTGCTCGACCGTCCAGGCGGAGGGCCGCCAGTGGGTCTGGTCCGCCCACCTGCCGGTGCGCACCACCCGGCCGGGCGCGACCCCCGCCGTCCCGGTCGCCCGCAGCGCCCGCGGCTACCTGCGGCGCGACCAGTGCCAGGCGGGCGTCGAGGGCTTCCTGGCCGGACTCCAGTGGGTCGGGCAGGAGTTGCGGCGGTCCGGCCGCGACGGCCGCTGGCCGCTGTAGCGCCGGTTCCGCTTCGTACCGTCCTACTCCGTACAGCTCCGTACGGTTCTGCTCCGGGCCGTTCCGCTTCGTGCTGTTCCGGTGAAGCGCAGGTTTCCGGCAACACCCCGAGCCGCCTCCTGGAGAAGAACGTCGACCGGGTTCGTCACCCCTGTTCCGCCCCTGTCACATCCGCGTTGACCAGTGCCTAAACCTCGTCGAACCGATGAGTCGACATTCGCCGCCCGGCCCCGACGGCCCTTCCGACGGAACCTCCCGGCCGGACAGGATCGGCACTGCCGGAGCGGCCGCAGCAGACACGGCCCCCGGCCCCGGACTCCCCCCGGAGCACGGGTTCACGCGATGGACGTCTCTCCCTCGGAGGAAGAGGAACATGCGTAAGACCGCTGCCAAGCTGCTCACCGTCGCCGCCCTGGCGACCTCCCTGGTCACCGTTGCCAGTGGCTCCGCCCTGGCCGACCCGACCGGCACCCCGGCCGCCCAGGACATCGTCGGCGTCGGTTCGGACACCACCCAGGCCGTGCTGAACCAGTTCTCCACCGACTACAACGCGTACCTGGGCGCCGGCTCCACCCTGCCGCACCTGTACAGCTGGGACGCGACCGGTTCCTCGCCGATCACCACCAAGACCGGTGCGACCTCGATCGCCCGCCCGAACGGCTCCGGCGCCGGCATCTCGGCCCTCAAGAACAACACCAGCGCGACCGTCGACTTCGCCCGCTCCTCGCGCGGCCCGCAGTCGACCGACCCGAACACCTTCGACTTCGTCGCCTACGCGACGGACGCGGTGGCCTGGGCCGCGCCGAACAACGGTGACGCGCCGGCCAACCTGACGACGCAGAACCTCAAGGACATCTACAACTGCAACATCACCACCTGGGACCAGATCGACCCCAGCCTGCCCAGCAACACCATCAAGCCGTACCTGCCGCAGGCCAACTCCGGCACCCGGTCGTTCTTCCTCTCCGTGCTCGGCATCTCCACCATCAAGCCGTGCGTCACCGAGGGCGTCCAGGAGAACGAGGGCAGCGACACCAACCTGTCCGACCCCGACGCGCTGGTCCCGTACTCCGTCGCCCACTACATCGGCCAGGTGTACTACGGCAAGGGCAGCGGCTCCGACGTCCAGGGCCCGCTGACCATCCGCAGCATCGACAACACCGCGCCGGTCGACACCACCAACAAGGTGATCAACGGCGACTTCGCCGCCACCTCCTACGCCCGCACGGTCTACAACGTGGTCCGTGACGCGGACTGGAAGGCGACCGACGCCCACGGCACCGCGCTGCGCAGCATCTTCGGTACCACCGGCTGGGTCTGCACCAACGCCACCGCGAAGGCCGACCTCAAGAGCTTCGGCTTCCTTCCGCTGAACGCCGGCGCCTGCGGCAGCACCATCCACTCCTGATCACACCCCGCACGATCCGACGGCCACGGGCCCGCCGCCCGTGGCCGTCGGCCGTCGGGAGCCGACCGAAGGGAACCGGAGAACGATGCACAGGACGTGGCGGAAGCTGCTCGTCACGGCCGTCCTGGCGGCCTCGGTCGCCGTGGCCCCCGGCGGCGGCCCGGCCGTGGCGGACCCGGCAGGGCCGGCGCTGCCGGCCGCACAGGACCTCGTGGGGGTGGGGGACGCCGACAGCCAGGCCGTGCTGAACCAGTTCTCGGCCGACTACAACGCCACGATCCCGGGATCGGACACCACGACACCCCGGCTGTACAGCTGGGACGCGACCGGGGCGCCGACGATCACCACCAAGACCGGTGCCACCACGATCGCGCGCCCGAACGGTGCGGAGGTCGGCATCTCGGCCCTCAAGAACAACACCGGCGCGACCGTCGACTTCGCCCGCTCCTCGCGCGGCCCGCTGCCGACCGACCCCCGGTACTTCGACTTCGTGAACTACGCGGACGACGCGCTGTCCTGGGCCGCGCCGGGCAACGGCAACGCGCCGGCGAACCTGACGACGCAGAACCTCAAGGACATCTACGACTGCGACGTCACCACGTGGAAGCAGATCGACCCCGCCCTTCCCGGCAGCACCATCAAGCCCTTCCTCCCGAAGGCGGGCTCCGGAACCCGGGCGTCCTTCCTCGCCGCGCTGGGCATCCACACGGTCAACAGCTGTATCGACGACCGGACGGTGACCGAAGGCCAGGGCAGCGACCCGAAGCTCAACGACCCGGACGTGCTGGTTCCCTACTCCGTGGGGCACTACATCGGCCAGGCGTACTACGGCCGGGGCAGCGGGGCCGACACCCAGGGGCTCCTGACCATCCGCGGCATCGACGGAACGGCCCCGGTCGACGCGACGGGCCGGGCGATCAACACCGACTTCCTCACCCTCCACGGGCAAACGGTCTACGTCGTGGTCCGCGACGCGGACTGGGCGGCGACCGACGCACACGGAGCCGCGCTGCGCGGCGTCTTCGGGCCTGACGGCTGGATCTGCACCAGTTCCACGGCAGCCGCCGACATCAGGACCTACGGCTTCCTGCCGCTCCCGTCCGGCGCCTGCGGCGGCGTGCTCATCCCTTGACCAACTGTCACCACCGCACCATCCCACCTCTCCCAGGGAGTACGACATGGCAAGAACCGGCGTCCGTCTCGCCGCCACCGGGATCGCCGTGGTCCTCGCGATCACCGGATTCAGCGGTGTGGCCGCGGCCGACACCCCGGCCACCACCACCGCGCCCACCGGCAGTGCCGTGGTCACGGTCGACCAGCAGTTCCTGGCCAAGACCCTGCTCGGCGGCATCGCCGTCGTCCCGTTGACGCCGGCCACGGCGGACGTCACCAACAACGTCGTGACCAGCACCTTCCCGGTGACGGGCGGCGTCGCCAACATCCCGTCGTTCTCCGGGCAGGTGCAGCTCGGTGGCGGACTGCTCTTCGTCAACCTGAACAACGGCAAGACCGTCACGTTCAAGCAGCTCGGCTTCAAGGTCCGTGACTGGAACGTCTCGGCGGTCCCGAACGGCGGCACCGCGCCGGTGGCCCTGCTGGACCCGCTGGGCGACACCCAGATCGGCCGCACGGGCACCACCCAGTCGCTCTCGGCCTCCAGCCTGCAGCTGGACCCGGCCGGCGCGCAGTACCTCGACAGCGCGCTGGGCACCACGTACTTCACGGGCGGTCAGTCGCTCGGCTCCTTCGCGCTGACCTACACCCCCGGCAGCTGATCCGGCTCCTCGTCGGACGGCCCCGGACGACCCCGGGTGCCCCGCGGGCCCGCGCCTCGGCGCGGGCCCGCTCGTGTGCCAAGGGGAGCACTCAACTCCGTTCCAGGGGCGCCGCGTTGTGTTCTCGTACATCCTGTCGACCGGATCCGGACACGTCCGGCTGGCCGAATGGTGGGTACTGGGGGTGCCCGGCCGTCGGCATGCCCGATCCCACCTTGCGCCGCGTGCTGGGCGGCGCGGATCCGCACGGAGGTGCCCACCATGAGAGTCCGATTGCCCGACCGGAGGGATCCGGGGAGATGGCGCCGCCGACTTCCGGCGATCGCGCTGGTGTGGTCGGTGGTGGTGGCGCTCGGTGTGGTGCCGATCGGCCTGGGGGCCGGGCCGCAGGCGGTGGCGGAGTCCTCCAGCGTGACCGTGGCGGGGCCCAAGGTGCTCGACCCGGCGACCGGGACGCGCGGCCGGGCCGGCAAGATCACGGTCTCCCAGACGAAGAACCTGGTCAACCAGGTGGTGCAGGTCTCCTGGAGCGGCTTCACGCCCACCAAGACCACCAGCGGCCAACAGGTCACCCTGGCGCGGGTCGGCGAGGCCAAGTACCTCTACCCCGTGCGGATCTACGAGTGCCGCGGCGCCACTCCGAAGGTGACCGACTGCTACAACAGCTCGCTGTTCGGCGGTGACGCGAACGCGGGCTTCCAACAGACCCTGCCGCCCGGGTCGAGCACCGCGCCCGACTTCCCGAGCAACATGGCGATCGCCCCGACCGGTGCGGACGGCACCGGCGCCGCGAACATCGAGCTCTACACCCAGGCCCAGGCCCCGACGCTGGGCTGTGACGACACCCACCCGTGCTCCCTCGTGGTGGAGGCCAACTACGGTGGCGACAGCCTCGGCCGGACCACCCCGACGGCCTCGGTCGACTGCCTGAACCACTCGCTCGACAGTTCGAGCTCGCTCGCGAGCGACGCGGTGCTGTTCAGCTACGCGGCCAACGGCATGTCGAGCGGCGAGCAGTGCGCGTGGGAGAACGGCATCGTGATCCCGCTGTCCTTCGCGCCGGTGGCCCAGGCCTGTGCGTCGCAGAACGGTTCGTTCGACGCGGAGGGCCTGGAGATGTTCAACCGGGCCATGCAGCAGTGGCGTGCGGGCCTGTGCCTGAGCGATTCGCCGATGGCCGTCCGGTACGTGTCGGCCGGCGGTGAGCCGCAGGCCCGTTCGCGCTTCCTCGGCGGATCCACGGACGTGGCGCTGACCGCGCGGGCGGACGGTTCACCACCGGCCCGGCCCTACGTCTACGCGCCGCTGGCGACCTCGGGCATCTCGGTCGTGTTCTCGGTGGACGACCAGGACACCGGTCGGCAGATCCGCGACATGAAGCTCAACGCGCGGCTGATGGCCAAGCTGCTCACCCAGTCCTACGCGCCCCGCGGCGGCGTGGTCACCTCGGTGAAGGGCAATCCGACCTGCCTCTTCGCGGATCCCGAGTTCCTCCAGCTGAACCAGCTGCCGGCGACCTCGGGGCTCAAGTGGCCCAGGTTCTGCGACATGTTCGACTTCAGCCCGACCGTGGTGGGCGGGACGACCGACCTGACGTACCAGTTGACCTCGTGGATCGCCTCGGACCCGGACGCCGCCCGCTTCCTGGACGGCGAGTCCGACCCGTGGGGCATGCACGTCAACACCTACTACCTCCGGCCCGCGTTCTCCGGCTACCCGGTCGACTCCTTCTCCCGGCAGGACTCCTCCGGGATCGTCGGCAGCAAGGTCGACGCTTACCAGCACCTGATGCAGTACGAGTGGAACCCGGTCACGAGCGGACTGGGCCAGGTCGCGCGCGGGTTCCTGCAGAACAAGGCGACCTGCGTCAACCCCGGGCTCAACGGAACCGGCGGGCACGACCAGTGCGCGCCGGTGGACGTCGGACAGCGGATGCTGATCGCGATCATGGACACCGGCCAGGCCAAGGCCTACTCCCTCCCCGAGGCCCAGCTGCTCAACCCGGCCGGCGCCTTCGTCTCCCCGGGGACCACCGGCTTCCAGGCCTCCGTCGCCGACATGACCGTCGACGCCTCGACGGGCGTGCAGTCGCTGCCGTACGGGACCGCCGACACGGCGTACTCGCGCGACCAGCGGGCCTACCCGCTGACCACCGTGCAGTACGCGATGGTGCCCACCCAGGGCGTCCCGGCCGACAAGGCCGCCGCGATCACCATGTTCCTGCGGACCACCACGAGCAGCGGCCAGGTCTACGGCAACGAGCCGGGCCACCTGGCGCCGGGCTTCCTGGCGCTCACCAGCGCCCAGCGGGCCCAGGCGGCCGACGCCGCCACCCACGTGGAGGCCCAGGACGCCAAGCTGCCCGGCAACCAGGCCGCGCCGCCGAACCCGCCGGCCGTCACCCCCGGCGACGGGGGCACCGGCGGGGGGACCCCGGCGGAGGGGTCGGGCTCGGCGGGCGGCACCACCCCGGTCAGCGCCGGGACCGACAACGGCACGAGCGGTGGCGGCCTCGGCGGGGCCTCGACCGGCGGCCTCGGGGAGGGCGCCGCGACCACCGGGGGCGCCGCCGCGGCCGCGGCCACCGCCGGGGGCAAGACCCCGGGCGCCTCGCCGAGCACGCCCGGCAAGTCGCTGAGCGCCGCGCCCGTCGCGGCCGGGACACCGGCCGCGGACCGCTCCGGCGCCGCGCGCCTGCTGCTCCCGATCGCGCTGATCGGCGGCCTGGTGCTGCTGGTCGGCGGGCCGGCGGCGCTGGTCCTGGGCGGGACACCGGCCGGGGAGCGGACGCTGGCGGGGCTGCGCAACGGCTGGTCGCGGTTGCGCCGTCGCCCCTGACGGCCGACGGCTGACAGCTGACAGCTGACGGCTCGGCGAGGCCGCCGTCCCGGCCCGCCGAGCCGTCGGGCTCATGGCCCAACCCTCCCGCAGGAAGGCCGAGTTGACCGTCGCCGCACCGGTGGCCGGAAAGGATCCGGCCACCGGTGGCGGTCAACTCCAGCACCGAACTGGCTCGTTGGGGCCCCGTACACGCGTGCGACCCAGGGCGGACACCTCCGGATGGCCGAATGGGTACGCACCGGAACCGCGGCCCCGTGCCAACCGGCCGCCCCCACAACGATTTCGCGCCGCCGAGCCCCACCGGAGCCGCCGAGCGCGACCGGCGCCACGTCGCGCCACCGTCCGGTCCGGGCGCAGCCCGGCCATCCGCACCCGAGCACGGAGAGCAGAGCATGACAGCCGCCGCCGAGCCCGCGGCCTCGTCCGCCGGGGCCCCGGGCAGACCCGACCGCGGAGCCGACCGCGGAGCCGACACCGACGTCCCGCGCGCCATCACCTCCCCCGCGACCCCCGGCGACCGGGTGTTCCGCGGGGTGCTGCGGGTGGCCGGGCTCTCGGTGTTCGCGATCATGGGCCTGATCGCGTTCTTCCTGCTGCTGCGCGGCTCGGACGCGCTGCGCGCCGTGGGCTGGTCCTTCCTGACCGAGCAGAAGTGGCAGACCGCCGCGCACACCTTCGGCATCGCCGCCGTCCTGCCGAACGGTCTGCTGATCGCCGTGATCGCGCTGGTCATCGCCGTCCCGGTGGCGCTCTCCACGGCGGTCTTCATCTCCGAGTACGCGCCGGTCCGGCTGCGCGCCTCGCTGGTCTCGCTGGTCGACCTGATGGCGGCGATCCCGAGCATCATCTACGGCCTGTGGGGGCTGTTCTTCCTCCAGCCGAGGATCATCGGTTTCAGCCGCTGGCTCTCCAACCACCTCGGGGACACGATCCCCTTCCTCAAGGTGCGCACCGGCGACATCGGGACCTCCTACACCTCCTCCACGTTCATCGCGGGCGTCGTCGTCTCGCTGATGATCATCCCGATCGTCACCTCGCTCAGCCGGGAGGTCTTCTCCCAGGCCCCGCAGGGCGAGCGGGAGGGCGCCTACGCGCTCGGCTCGACCCGGTGGGGGATGGTGCGCACGGTGGTGCTGCCGTTCGGCCGCGGCGGTGTGATCGGCGCGGTCATGCTGGGCTTCGGCCGGGCGATGGGCGAGACGATCGCGGTCGCGCTGATCATCTCCCCGAACTTCAAGGCCATCAGCCACATCCTGGAGAACGGCGCCAACTCGATCTCGGCGCTCATCGCGCTGCGCTTCGGCGAGTCGGACGCGCTCTCGCTCTCCGCGCTGATGGCGGCCGGCCTGGTGCTGTTCGCGCTGACCCTGCTGGTCAACGTGGCGGCCGGCTTCGTGATCAACCGGTCCCGCTCCGGGGCCTCGACCGCCGACTGAGGCGGCGCACGGACATGACCGGTCCCGCTGAGACCCCCGCCGCACCCCCGGCGGCCCCGCCGGCCGCACTCCCGCCGGCCACCCCCGCCGGGCCCCCGGCCGAGACCCTGTCGAAGGGAACGACCCGATGACCACGCTCGACCTGCCTCCGGCCGCCGCCGTCCCGGGGCCCGCCGCCCAGGGGCCCGCCGCGCCCCCGGCCGGCCCGGCGGAGCCGCGCCCGGAGAAGCGGGTGAAGCTCGGCGGCGTCACCCGCGAGGACGTGTTCACCGTGGCCGGCTCGTCGATCGGCTCGCTGGCCCTGAACTGGACGCTGTACGAGCGGGTGCTGCCGTTCAGCGGCGCCTTCGGCTTCCTGGTCTGCTGGTACCTGCTGTTCCTGGCCGCCTACTTCACGCTCGGCCGGCTCCAGTGGGGCCCGCTGCTGGTGCGCGAGCGCCTGGTCTCCGTCGTGGCGTGGAGCGCCGGCCTGCTGGTGCTGGCGCTCATCGTCGACCAGGTCGGCTACCTGGCGGTGCGCGGCTACGAGGCCGCCCAGCACCTCAACTTCTTCACCGAGTCGATGGAGCGCACCGCCGCGCTCTCCCCGATCACCTCCGGCGGCGCGCTGAACGCGATCGTCGGCTCGCTCGAACAGGTCGGCCTGGCCACCCTGTTCGCCGTGCCGCTGGGCATCGCCGCGGCGATCTTCATGTCCGAGGTCGGCGGCCGGATGGCCAAGCCGGTGCGGACCCTGGTGGAGGCGATGACGGCACTGCCGTCGATCGTCGCCGGGCTGTTCGTGCTCGGCATCGTGATCCTGACGCTCGGCTTCGACAAGAGCGGCTTCGCGGCCTCGCTCGCCCTCACGGTGATGATGATGCCGATCGTCACCCGGGCCTCCGAGGTGGTCATCCGCCTGGTGCCCGGCACGCTGCGCGAGGCCTCGTACGCGCTGGGCGGCAGCCAGTGGCGGACGGTGTGGAACGTCGTCCTGCCGACCGCCCGGCCCGGCCTCGTCACGGCGGTCGTGCTCGGGGTGGCGCGCGGCATCGGGGAGACCTCGCCGGTGCTGCTGACCTCGGGCTTCACCCCGCAGTTCAACGCCGACCCGTTCCACGAGCACCAGGTGTCGCTGCCCCTGTACGTCTGGAACTACGTCAAGCAGCCCTACCCCGAGATGGTCGCCCGGGCCTTCGCGGCGGGGCTGACCCTGATGGCGCTGGTGCTGGTCCTCTTCGTCACCGCGCGGGTGCTCGGCGGCCGCCGCCCGGGTGAGCTGACGCGCGGTCAGCGGCGCCGGATCGACCGGGAGGCGCGGCGGGCCGAGAGCGCCGCCCGGGCCGCCCGGGCCGGTGCCCACGCGCCCGTCGCCCATCCGCCCGTCGCCCACCCGCCCGTCGCACTGCCCGGGAACAGCTGATGAACCGTCCAACCACCCTCCGTACCAGAGGAGTTCTCATGTCATGGGAGGCCGCAAGGCGCTCCGTGGCCCGTGTCCTGGCGTGCCTGTCCGCGTTGCTGCTCGCCGCGGGCACCCTGCTGTTCGGGCAGGCCGCTCCGGCCTTCGCCGCCTCGGTCGCGCTCAGCGCCGACGGCTCCAGCTGGGCCGGCCCGGCCATCGACCAGTGGCGCCAGGACGTCGGGCCGCAGGGCATCCAGATCAGCTTCAACCCGGTGGGGTCGGCGGCCGGCCGGACCGCCTGGAGCAACGGGCAGGACGACTTCACCGCCTCGGACGTGCCGTTCCGCAGCGCCGAGGACACCGGCCTCAACTCCGGTGCCCGCACCAGCGGTCAGGGCACCAGGGAGAACCCGGTCTACGGCTTCTCCTACGTGCCGATCACCGCGGGCGGCACGACTTTCATGTACAACCTGGTGGTCGGCGGCAAGCAGGTCCGCGACCTGCGGCTGTCCCCGCAGACCGTCGTGGACATCTTCACCAACAAGATCACCAACTGGAACGACCAGAAGATCACCGCCGACTACGGCAAGCAGCTGCCCAACCTGCCGATCACCCCGGTGGTCCGCTCGGACGGCTCCGGCGCCACCGCGCAGTTCACCCGCTGGATGGAGCACACCCACAAGGACCAGTGGGACGCCTACTGCTCCTCGGTCAACGGCACCACCTGCGGTGACTACACCGAGTTCTTCCCGCCGTCCGGCCGGATGGTCGCCCAGAACGGCTCCGACGTCGTCGCCGGCTACATCAAGGCCGCGGCCGGCCTGGGCACCATCGGCTACGACGAGTACGCCTTCGCCAAGCGCAGCAACTGGCCGGTCGTGAAGGTGCTCAACCAGGCCGGCTACTACTCGCTGCCGACCGCCTCCAACGTGGCCATCGCGCTCACCGCCGCCAAGATCCGCGGCGTGGACGACGACACCCCGGCGTCCGACCCGAACTACCTCCAGCAGAACCTCGACGGCGTCTACACCATGGACGACCCGCGCTCGTACCCGATCTCCAGCTACAGCTACGTGATCGTGCCGCGGGCCGGCGCCGCGCTGCCCCCGCCGGGCCGGTTCAACAACGACAAGGGCGCCGCGCTCAGCCGCTTCCTCGCCTACGTGCTGTGCGAGGGCCAGGGCGAGGCCGACGGCCTGGGCTACTCGCCGATCCCGCGCGGCCTGGTCAAGGGCGGGCTGCTGCAGACCAAGTCGATCCCCGGCAACGCCAGCCCGGTCAACCCGGACACCCTGGCCAACTGCGCCAACCCGACCTTCAACTCCGCCGGTGAGCTGACCGTCCTCAAGAACGCCCCGCAGCCGAGCCCCTGCGACAAGCAGGGCGCCCCGCTGGACTGCACCGTCCAGAACGGCCAGGCGGTCAAGACCGGTTCGGGCGGCTCCGGCGGTTCCGGCGGCTCCGGCGGCGCGGCCGCCGGCTCCGGCGGAACGGGCGGCACCGGCCACGGCAACGGCGGTTCGGGCGGCTCCGGCGGCAGCGGCAGCGGCACCGGCGCCGACGCGGCCGGCACCGGCGGCGCCGCGGCCGGCGGCGGTGACCCGAACGCCGCCGCGGCCGGCGACCCTGCCGCGGGCGACGGCTCCGGCGACGTGGTCGACCCGCAGACCGGCCAGGTGGTCGCGCGCGGCCGGGGCGGCGCCACCGAGGTCGCGGCCAACGTGGTCGAGGTGAGCGGCAGGCCCGAGGACTGGACGCTGTCCACGCTGACCGCCGTCGAGCTGCTCGCCGTCGTCCTCGTCCCGCCGCTGCTCGGCCGCCGGCTGCTGCGCCGGCGCAAGGGCTCGGGCGGTGCCTCGTGACGGCACCGGTCCTGGAGAAGCCGCCGGTCCGGCCGGCGCCCGCGGCCGAGGCGCCCCCGGCCCGGCCCGCCGCCGTCACCCCCGCCCGGCGCCGCTTCCTCCAGGGCGCCTGGGCGGCCAGCCTGGCGGCCGCGCTGGTGCTGGGCTTCGTCGGCTTCCTGTTCACGCTCTCGCACGTCCAGGAGCGGCACTACCAGTCGACGGCGTACAAGACCTTCCGGGACCAGCTGGCCCGGGCCGTCGCCCCGACCGGCGCGGCCGCCGACGGCGACCCGGTGGCGCTGGTGGACATCCCGGCGATCGGCCTGCACCAGGCCGTGGTGGTCGAGGGCACCACCGGCCGGGACCTGATGCGCGGCCCCGGCCACCGCCGGGACACCGCACTGCCCGGACAGAGCGGGGTGGCGGTGCTGTTCGGCCGCGGCGCGACCTTCGGCGCGCCGTTCGCCCGGCTGTCCGGGCTGCGGGTCGGCGACCGGATCGAGACCACCACCGGGCAGGGCACGTTCACCTACGTGGTCAACGTGTACGGCGACGGCGACCACCCGATCACCGACCCGGCCCGCAACCGGCTGGTCCTGGTCACCGGGGACTCCGACTGGATCCCCGGCTCCACCGTGCTGATCGGCGCCCGGCTGGAGGGCGACCCGCAGCAGAACCCCGGCGGCCGCCCCGCCACCGTCCCCTACGACAAGGCGCTGGCCGCCGACAAGGGCGCGCTGGCCACGCTCCAGCTCTGGTCGCTCGCCCTGCTCTGCGCGGTGGCCGGGGCGCTGCTGCTGGCCCGGTACTGGCGCCGCTCGCCCGCCTACCTGAGCGCCGCGCCGGTGGTCGGCGCCCTGCTCTGGGCGGTCTACGAGAACGCCGCCGCCCTGCTGCCCAACCTCTACTGACGCGCGCCCGGAGGACGTACCGATGACCGACACCGCCGACACCACGCACCAGCCGCACGACGCGGCGGTCGACCCGGCCGCCGACACCCTCACCCTCCCGCCGGTCCCGCCGGCCCCCGCCCCGCCGGTCGTCCCGGCCCAGGGCCCCGACGGGGTGCTCGCCGGGCTGGAGACCCGGGACGTCTCCGCCTGGTTCGGCAGCCGCAAGGTGCTGGAGCGGGTCTCCCTGGCGATGCCGGCCGGCGAGGTCACCGCGCTGATCGGCCCGTCCGGCTGCGGAAAGTCCACCTACCTGCGGATCCTCAACCGGATGCACGAGATGGTGCGCGGCGCCGCCCTGGCCGGCGAGGTGCTGCTGGACGGGGACGACGTCTACCGGCCCGGCCGGCGCCCCGCCGAGGTGCGGCGCCGGATCGGCATGGTGTTCCAGCGGCCCAACCCGTTCCCGGCGATGTCCATCCAGGACAACGTCTCCAGCGGGCTCAAGCTGGCCGGGATCAAGGTCTCCAAGGAGGAGCGCCAGCACCTGGTGGAGACCAGCCTGCGCCGCGCCGGGCTGTGGGACGAGGTGGCCACCCGGCTGCACGCCCCCGGCGGCTCCCTCTCCGGCGGGCAGCAGCAACGCCTGTGCATCGCACGGTCGTTGGCCGTCTCGCCGGACATCCTGCTGATGGACGAGCCGTGCTCCGCGCTCGACCCGACCTCCACCCGCCGGGTCGAGGAGACCATCGCCGAACTGCGCGGGCGGCTCACCATCGTGATCGTCACCCACAACATGCAGCAGGCCCAGCGGGTCTCCCAGCGCTGCGCGTTCTTCCTCGCCACCCACGACACCCCGGGCCGGATCGTCGAGGCCGGGCCGACCGAGCGGCTCTTCGGCAGCCCGCGCGACCAGCGGACCTCCGACTACGTCAACGGCCGCTTCGGGTAGGGGCGTTACCGGCCGGAGTCGGTGATCAGCCGCTCCAGCACCGCCGCGACGCCGTCCTCCTCGTTGCTCACCGTGTGCAGCGGCACCGCCGCCAGCACCTGCGGGTGCGCGTTGGCGACGGCGTACGCGGTGCCGGCCCAGGCCAGCATCTCCAGGTCGTTCGGCATGTCGCCGAAGGCCACCACCTCGGCCCGGTCGATCCCGTGCTCGGCGCACCAACGGGCCAGCGTGCTGGCCTTGGTGACGCCGGGCGCGCTGATCTCCAGCAGGGCGATCGGCGAGGAGCGGGTGATCTCCGCCAGGTGTCCGGCGGCCGTCCGGGCCTCGGCGAGGAAGGTGTCCGGGTCGAGGTCCGGGTGCTTGGCCAGCAGCTTGAACAGGCCCCGCACCGGGCCGCCGTCCGCCAGCAGCTCCTCGGCCGGGCCGACCGCCCGCACCTCGGTGTCGCCCCACATCAGCACCTCGTACCCGGGCTCCCGGGCCCAGCCGTCCGCGTACTCGAAGGCGAAGGAGGTGCCGGGCAGCTCGGCCCGCAGCGCCTCGACCACGGCCAGCGAGGTCGGTGCCGGCATCGGGAAGTACTCGATCAGCTCGCCACCGCGCCGCACGTCCACGATCGCGCCGCCGTTGGAGCAGATCGCCACCCCGTGACCGCCGATGTGCGGGCTCACCTGCTGCATCCAGCGCGGCGGCCGGCCGGTCACGAACACCACCTGCACCCCGGCCGCCTCGGCCGCCGCCAGGGCCGCGGCGGTGCGATCGCTGACGGTGCCGCCGGGGCACAGCAGGGTGCCGTCCAGGTCGGTGGCGATGAGGCGGGGAGCGGTGCGGGGTTCGGTCACCGGTCCATCTTCGCCCATCGCCACCGCCCGGTCACCGCCGCGGGCGGCCGCGGCGGGCCTGCGGCGGGCCCGGTGGCGGTGCCCGCGGCCGACCGACCGTGAGGACGGGTTCCGGCCCTTCCTGCGCCGCTTTCCGGCCGATCCGCCCCCGTCCGGGGTGTCGCGGCGGGCCGACGGGCAGGAACCCCCTGGTCACCCCGTCGGCAGGAAGAGCCATGCCCACTCGCCAGCTCCGTGACGAGCCGCCCCCGACCCTCCCTTCCCCGGATCCCCCCGCCGCCTCCCGCGAGCCGGTGCTGCTCGGCGAGGTGCTGTTCCACACCCTCGCCGAGCTCGCCCGCCGCACCCCGGACCAGGCCCCGGCCCCGGCCTTCCCGGCCCAACGCACCCGCCCGCACCCCTGACGGCCTCCTACCGGCCACCAGCGCCGGGGCAGCCCGTCCGGCTAGGGTCGGTGGCATGCGTCTGAGCACCGTGATCCTCCCCATCCACCGGTGGAGCGAGGGACAGAAGATCTGGCGACGGGCCGAGGACCTCGGATTCCACGCCGCGTACACCTACGACCACCTGTCCTGGCGGTCCTTCCGCGACGAGCCCTGGTTCGGGTCGGTCCCGACGCTGACGGCCGCCGCCACGGCGACCGAGCGCCTCCGGCTGGGGACGCTGGTGACCTCGCCGAACTTCCGGCACCCGGTCACGCTGGCGAAGGAGCTGATCACGCTGGACGACGTGTCCGGCGGGCGGCTCACGCTGGGCATCGGTGCGGGCGGGACGGGCTTCGACGCGACGGCGATGGGCCAGGAGGCGTGGTCGCCCAAGGAGCGGGCGGCCCGGTTCGGCGAGTTCCTGCCGCTGCTGGACGAGCTGCTGACCACCGACGCCACCACCCGCGAGGGCACGTACTACTCGGCGGTCGAGGCGCGGAACATCCCGGGCTGCGTGCAGACCCCGCGGGTGCCGTTCTACGTGGCCGCCGCCGGTCCGCGGGGGATGCGGCTGGCCGCCGAGTACGGGCAGGGCTGGGTGACCTACGGGGACCCGAAGGGCCCGGCGGACGTGCCGGTCGAGCAGGCGCCCGGCGTGATCGCGGCGCAGATCGGGAAGCTCACGGCGGCCTGCGAGGCGCAGGGCCGGGACGTGGCGACGCTGGAGAAGATGCTGCTCCAGGGCTCCACGGCGGAGAAGCCGCTCCAGTCGCTGGACGCCTTCGTGGACTTCGCCGGCACCTACCGGGAGCTGGGCATCACCGAGTTGGTGATCCACTGGCCGGTGCCGGACTCGATCTTCGCCAACGACCTGGCCGTGTTCGAGCGGATCGCCACCGAGGGCCTGGCCCAGCTGGGTTGAGCGGTACGGCCGGTCGCGGACGCCGTCAGGACGGGTGCGGTCGGGGGGAGGCGCTAATCTGTCCGCCGCACCTTTATCTGATCATGCGTTAAACGGGGGTTCATTCATCATGTCCGCATCCAGGAGACTGCTCGTCGCCACTCTGGTCGCCACCGCCGCGCTCGGCCTCGCCGCCTGCGGCCCGGACGACCCGTCGACCCAGGGGGCCGGCGCCTCCACCGCGACCGCCGCCCCGGCCAGCGGCGGGGCGGCCTCGCCCACCGCGGCCCCGGCCACCGGGACGGGCAAGCCCGCCCCGGCCGGCAAGCCCACCGACGGCGGCCCGGAGGGCTTCTGCACCCACGAGCCGCTGCCCGCCGGGCAGAAGTGGATCGAGCCGGTGAAGGGCACCAGTGCGACGACGCTGGTCTACAAGGAGACCAAGGACGCCTGCGGCGTCAACGACGTCGCCCTCGAACCGACGGGCGCCGACAAGAGCGCGACCTTCGCCCCCGGCGCCAAGGGCCACCTCAAGTCGGTCGTCGCCGCCCCGAAGGACGTCGTCGTCGCCGAGCTGGTGAAGCACATCAACGAGTGCATCGCCACGCCCGGCAACCAGAAGGGCTCGTACCCCTGCAACAGCGGCACCTACAAGGTCGCCCTCGACGCCTCCGGCAAGGTCGTCGAGATGTGGGAGCGCCCCAGCTCCTGAGCCGACGCCAGGCCCGGCTCCGGGCCGCCCGCCTCAACGGTGGGCGCCCCGGCGCCCCGGGCACACCCCCGCTCCGCGACCCTTAGGGGAGATCGGTCCCCACGTCATACCGCAGCAGCAGACGCCCCCGGGAAGCCTCGTCATTCCAGCTCATGGCCCCTGCGGCGCGGGACCGTTACGTTGAGGGCGTGTCCACTGCTGTCATCAAGACCGAGGGCCTCACCAAGAGCTTCCCCCGGGTCACCGCGCTCGACCAGCTGACCGTCGAGGTCCAGCCCGGGGTCGTCGGGCTGGTCGGGGCCAACGGGGCGGGCAAGTCCACCCTGATCAAGATCCTGCTCGGGCTCGCCCCGGCGACGTCCGGCCGCGGCGAGGTGCTCGGCCTGGACATCGCCACCCGGGGCTCGGAGATCCGCGAACAGGTCGGCTACATGCCCGAACACGACTGCCTGCCACCGGACGTCTCGGCGACGGAGTTCGTGGTGCACATGGCGCGGATGGCGGGGCTGCCCGCGACCGCCGCGCGGGAGCGCACCGCGGACACGCTGCGGCACGTGGGCCTGTACGAGGAGCGGTACCGCCCGATGGGCGGCTACTCGACCGGCATGAAGCAGCGGGTGAAGCTGGCCCAGGCGCTGGTGCACGACCCGAAGCTGGTGCTGCTGGACGAGCCGACCAACGGCCTGGACCCGGCCGGCCGGGACGAGATGCTCGCCCTGATCCGCCGGGTGCACACCGACTTCGGCATCTCGGTGCTGGTCACCACCCACCTGCTCGGCGAGCTGGAGCGGACCTGCGACCACCTGGTGGTGATCGACGGCGGCAAGCTGCTGCGCTCCTCCTCCACGGCCTCCTTCACCGAGGCGACCGCCGTCCTCGCGGTGGAGGTCACCGACTTCCCGCAGGACACCGCCGCCGAGCCCGGCGCCACCGTCCGGGAGCGCCTCGCCGCCACCGGGCTGGACGTCCGGGCGGAGGGCTCGCACCTGCTGCTGGTCCGGCTGGACGGCGAGGACACCTACGACACCATCCGCGACACGGTCGCCGAACTCGGCCTCGGCCTGGTCCGGTTGGAGCAGCGCCGGCACCGGGTCGCGGAACTCTTCACCGACCACGAGGAAGCCGATGCCATGGCGTACGACGCGCCCCACGGCGACGACCGGAGCAGCAGGGGAGGGACGGACGATGCCGCAGCCTCCTGACACCAGGGCCGCCGACACCGGTGTCATCCACGACATCGGCTACCGCGGCTACACCGGTCCGCGCCTCGGCCGCGCCTACGCCACCCGCTCGCTCTTCACCCAGAGCCTGCGCGCCGCCTACGGCCTGGGCCGCTCCGGCAAGTCCAAGGTGCTGCCGATGCTGCTGCTGGGTGTGGTCACCGTCCCGGCGATGATCTTCGTCGCGGGCGCGGTCTACCTCAAGCGGGACGAACTCCCGGTCGAGTACGCCGGCTACCTCTCCAGCCTCGGCCTGGTGGTGTCGATCTTCCTCGCCGCCCAGGCGCCGGTGCTGCTCTCCCGGGACCTCCGCTACCACACCGTCCCGCTGTACTTCTCCCGTCCGATCACCCGCGCCGACTACGTCCGGGCCAAGTTCGGCGCCATGGCCTGCGCCCAGTTCCTGCTGATGGCAGCCCCGTTGCTGGTGCTGTACGCGGGCGCGCTGCTCGCCGGGATGGACTTCGGGCACAACACCGGCCAGTTCCTCTACGGCCTGGTGGCGGCCGTGCTCTACGCCCTGGTGCCCACCTCGGTGGCCCTGGTGATCGCCGCGAGCACCCCGCGCCGGGGCTTCGGGGTGGCCGCCATCATGGGCTACCTGGTCGTGAGTTCGACCCTCGCCGCAGTCGTGGTCGGCATCAGCAGCCCCGGCCCGGGCGGCTCGGACGCGGCCCAGTGGACGTCGCTGATCTCGCCGAACGGCCTGGTGGAGGCGCTGGTCAACCAGGTCTTCGACCTCGGGTCCGGGATCGACCGCCGGCACGCCCCGGGGGCGCTCGGCACGCTGGTGTTCGCACTCGTCGCCGCGGCGATGGTGGCGGGCTCCTACCGCCTCCTGCTGCGCCGCTACGAGAAGGTCTGAGAGGGCGGCATGGCCACCATCACCATCGACAAGGTCTCCCGCTGGTTCGGGAACGTGGTCGCGGTCAACGACATCTCCATGTCGATCGGCCCCGGCATCACCGGGCTGCTCGGGCCGAACGGCGCGGGCAAGTCCACCCTCATCCACATGATGAGCGGCTTCCTCGCCCCCTCCAGCGGCGCGGTCACCCTGGACGGCGCGCAGATCTGGCGCAACCAGCAGGTGTACCGGCAGATCGGCCTGGTGCCCGAGCGGGAGTCGATGTACGACTACCTGACCGGCTGGGAGTTCGTCCTCGCCAACGCCGAACTGCACGGCCTGCCGCAGCCCGGCGCCGCCGCCCGGCGCGCCCTCGACCTGGTCGAGATGGCGCCCGCCAAGGACCGCCGCACCGGGACGTACTCCAAGGGCATGAAGCAGCGGGTCAAGATGGCCTCGGCGCTGGTCCACGACCCGGCCGTGCTGCTGCTGGACGAGCCCTTCAACGGCATGGACCCGCGCCAGCGGCTCCAGCTGATGGAGCTGCTGCGCCGCTTCGGCGCGGACGGCCGGACGGTGCTGTTCTCCTCCCACATCCTGGAGGAGGTCGAGCAACTGGCCCGGCACATCGAGGTGGTGGTGGCCGGACGGCACGCCGCCTCGGGCGACTTCCGGCGGATCCGGCGGCTGATGACCGACCGGCCGCACCGCTACCTGGTCCGCTCCAGCGACGACCGCCGGCTCGCCGCCGCACTGATCGCCGACGGCTCGACCACCGGCATCGAGGTGGACGAGCGGGAACGGGCACTGCGGATCGAGGCGGTGAACTTCCAGGGCTTCACCACCCTGCTGCCCAGGGTCGCCCGGGAGGCCGGCATCCGGCTGTACACCGTGTCCCCGGCGGACGAGTCGCTGGAGAGCGTCTTCTCCTACCTGGTCTCGGCATGACCCCCGGCCCCACCCGCGCCACCCACCGGACCCAGGAAGGGGTCGACCGACCATGAACCCGACCGTCGCCAGGCTGACCCTGCGCGGCCTGCTCGGCCGCCGCCGCGGCGCGCTGCTGCTGGTGGCCCCGGCCCTGCTGCTGATCGTCGCGGCGATCGCCGCCGGGTCGAGCGGCGACGCGCACAGCCTGACCGTCAAGATCCTCGGCCAGCTGGACCTCGGCACCCTGCTGCCGATCCTCGGCCTGGTGATCGGCACCGGGGTGATCGCCACCGAGATCGACGACGGCTCGATCGTCTACCTGCTGGCCAAGCCGCTGCCGCGCTGGCAGATCATCACCACCAAGCTGGCCGTCGCGATCGGCACCACCTGGGTGTTCGCCGCCGTCCCGACGCTGCTCGCCGGGCTGCTGCTGTACGGGACGAAGGACGGCGTGGCGCTCGGCTACACCGTCGCGGTGCTGGTCGCCGGGGCCGTGTACAGCGCGCTGTTCCTGCTGCTCGGCGTGGTCACCCGGCACGCGGTGGTGGCCGGGCTGGCGTACGCGCTGATCTGGGAGTCGCTGATCGGCAACTTCGTCGAGGGCGCCCGCACGCTGAGCGTCCAGCAGTGGGGCCGGGCGGTCGCCGAGGCGGTCGCGGGGGACAACGCGATCGGCGCCGACGTGTCGCTCGGGGCGGCCGTCCCGCTGCTGCTGGTGGTCGCCGTCGGGGCGACCGTGCTGGCCTCGGTGAAGCTGGCCGGGCTGACCCTGGCCGCCGAGGAGTAGGCCGCGCCTCGCGCGACCGGGCCCGGACTCCCACGGAGTCCGGGCCCGGTCGGCGTTGCGGGGGAGTCCTACAGGGTCCGGTTCCGTCCGGCGCCGAGACCGGCCGCGCCGACCACCAGGACCAGCACCAGCATCAGCACCAGGGTGGCGTCCCAGCCGCCGGTGAGCTGGTGCAGCGCCCCGGCGCCGACCGGGCCGGCCGCCGCGACCAGGTAGCCGATCGCCTGGGACATGCCGCCCAGCTGGGCGGCGCCGGCCGCAGTGCCGGTGCGCAGCACGATGAAGGCCAGGCCGAGGCCGAGCGAGCCGCCCTGGGCCAGGCCGAGGATGGTCGCCGACACCCAGGCGCCGGAGACCGGGGCGACCAGCAGCAGGGCGATGCCGAGCCCGTTCAGGACGGCCATGGTGACGGCGAGGGCGCGCTGGCTCGTCATCCGGCCGGCCATCAGCGGCACCAGGAAGGCGCCGGCCACCTGCACCAGGTTGGAGTAGGCGAAGACCAGGCTGGCCTGGCCCCGGTCCATGCCGTGGTCGGCCAGGATCGTCGGCATCCACGCGACCAGGGTGTAGACCAGCAGCGAGGAGATGCCCATGAACAGGCTGATCTGCCAGGCCAGCGGGGACTTCCAGATGCCCTCGATCGGCTTGCCGGCCCTGGCGGCCGCTCCGGGTCGGTCGTCCCGGGCGGGGGCGGCCACCCCGGCCTTCGCCTGCCGGGAGCGCAGCACCTGCGGCAGCCAGGCCACCGCGGCGATCAGCGCGAGCAGCGACCAGGCGCCGAGCGAGGCCCGCCAGCCGCCGCCGAGCGCGTGCTCCAGCGGGACGGAGGTGCCGGCCGCGAGGGTGGCGCCGACCAGCATGGTGGTCGAGTAGACGCCGGTCATGGTGGCCGCGCGGTCCGGGAACTCCCGCTTGACCAGGCCCGGCATCGACACGTTCAGCACCGCGATGGCCACGCCGATCACCACGCAGCCCGCGTACAGGGCGAACACCGAGGGCAGCACCCGCAGCAGCACGCCGGCGCCGAGCACCAGCACCGCGCCGAGCACCACCCGCTCGGTGCCGAACCGGCGGGTCAGCCGGGGGGTGAGCGGGGCGCCGACGCCCTGGAACAGCACCGGGATGGTGGTGATCAGCCCGCCCGCGGTGGCGGACAGCCCGAAGGTGCGCTGGATCTCGCCGACCATCGGGGAGATTGCGGCCAGACAGGCGCGCATGTTCAGCGCGACCAGCAGGATGCCGGTCAGCAGCAGCGCGGGGTGGGCCAGCCGGCTGCGGACGGGGAGCGGGGCGGCAGTGGTGACAACCGGCTGCGGGGCGCGGGTGACGGCCATGGGTGTGCTGTTCTTTCCGGGGCTCGGGGGTGGCGCGGGCACGGCGGGAGGAGGCCTCCACCGGCCGCGGGCAGGACGGGAGGGCAGGACGGGCGGGCAGGACGGGAGGGAGCAGGCAGCGGGGCTGCGTGCGGAAGCGGGGCTTGCGCCGTCCTACTTCCGGGCCGCGATGGCCGCGAGGAGCTGCTCGACGGCCGCGGTGGGCTCGGCGAGCAGCGCCCGACACGCCGCCTCGGCGCGGTCCGGGTCGCCGCTCTCGATGGCGTCCACCAGCGCCTCGTGGGTGGCCACGACCGCCTCGGGCATCTCGTGGTCGCCGAAGGCGGAGGTCATCGCCTCGCGCACGGAGGCGCCGAAGTAGCGGTACACCTCGGCCAGCGCCGGGTTGTGCGCGGCCTCGACGATGGCGGTGTGGAACTCCAGGTCGTGCTCGACGGTGGCCTGGCGGCCGGCCCGCTCGGAGTGCTGGGCGAAGACCTCGGCCTCACGGGCCAGCGCGGCCCGCATCCGCCGGACGTCCTCGGGGGTGTGCCGCAGCGCGGCCAGTCGGGCGGCCTCGGTCTCCAGCGCGGCGCGGACCTCCAGGACGTCCCGGATGCCCGAGCGCTGGACGCCGCGGAGCACCGCCGCCGGGTCGCTGGTGGACCGTACGAAGGTGCCCTCGCCCTGCCGGGAGACCAGCATCCCGGCGTGCACCAGCACCCGGAGGGCCTCCCGCACGGTGTTGCGGCCGACCTGCAGCTGCTCGGCCAGCTCGTGCTCGGTGGGGATCTGCGACCCCACCGGCCAGGCTCCGCCGGCCAGCTGCTCGCGCAGCCGGTCGATCGCGGTGTCCACCAGGGAACGCCGCCCGGCCGCCTGCAGGCCGTTTCCGTCGCCGCTCATGCCGGGCCTCCCTTCGCACACCACTCATCGGTCGTCGGTCATCCTACAACCACGTGCCCGGTCATCCTACAACTGGGGGTGAACCGTCCGTGAACGTGTCCCGGGGGGGGCGCTCAGCGCGTCGGGTAGAGGCGCTCCAGGACGACCGCGACGCCGTCCTCGTCGTTGCCCGCGGTGACCTCGTCGGCGACGGCGAGCAGTTCCTCGTGGGCGTTGGCCATGGCCACGCCGTGCGCCGCCCAGCCGAACATCGGCACGTCGTTGGGCATGTCGCCGAAGGCGATGGTGTCGGCGGCGCGCACTCCCAGGCGGCGGGCGGCGACGGCCAGGCCGGTGGCCTTGGACAGGCCCAGCGGCAGCAGTTCGACCACGCCGGGGCCGGCCATCACCACGCCGACCAGGTCGCCGGCGGCGCGCCGGGCGGCCTCGGCGAGGCCGTCGTCGGTCAGCCCGGGGTGCTGGATGTAGAGCTTGCTGAGCGGGGAGGCGAAGAGTTCGCCGCGCTCGGCCCGGACGACCGGGAGGTCGGAGCCGATCAGCAGCTCGTAGCCGGGGCCGGCCAGTACCTGGCCGTCCAGGCCGTCCTGGTTGGCGGCGACGGCCAGCGGGCCGGTCTCGGCCTCGATCTTCTCGATCGCGACCGCGGCGAGCCGGCGGTCCAGGGTGAGCGAGGTGAGCAGCTTGTGGGCGCCGGCGTCGTAGACCTGGGCGCCCTGGCCGCAGACCGCTATCCCGGTGTAGCCGATCTCGTCGAAGACCGGACGGGCCCAGACGGCCGAGCGGCCGGTCACCACGATGTGCAGCGCGCCCGCGCCGGTGGCCGCGGCCAGCGCGGCGCGGGTGCGCTCGGAGACGGTTTCCGCGCTGGTGAGCAGGGTGCCGTCGAGGTCGGTGGCGACCAGCCGGTAGGGCAGGTCGCCACCGATCAGGTGGGTGGAGGAGGTCACTTGACCGGCTCGAGGACGGTCCGCCCGCCGAGGTACGGACGCAGCGCCTCGGGCACGACGACCGAGCCGTCGGCCTGCTGGTGGTTCTCCAGGATCGCCACGATGGTGCGCGGCACGGCGACCAGGGTGCCGTTCAGGGTGGCGAGCGGGCGGGTCTTGCCGTCCTCGCGCATCCGGATCGACAGCCGGCGGGCCTGGTACTCGGTGGTGTTGGAGGTCGAGGTGACCTCGCGGTACTTGCCCTGGGTCGGGATCCAGGCCTCGATGTCGAACTTGCGCACGGCCGAGGAGCCGAGGTCGCCGGAGGCGACGTCGATCACCCGGTACGGCAGCTCCAGCGCGTTGAGGAAGTCCTTCTCCCACTGGAGCAGGCGGCGGTGCTCGTTCTCCGCGTCCTCGGGCGTGGTGAAGACGAACATCTCCACCTTCTCGAACTGGTGGACCCGGATGATGCCGCGGGTGTCCTTGCCGTAGGTGCCGGCCTCGCGGCGGAAGCAGGACGAGTAGCCGGCGTAGCGCAGCGGCAGCTTGTCGGCCTCGATGATCTCGTCCATGTGGTACGCCGCCAGCGGGACCTCGCTGGTGCCGACCAGGTACTTGTCCTCCTCGGGGAGGTGGTACACGTTCTCGGCGGCCTGGCCGAGGAAGCCGGTGCCGTCCATGGCGGCCGGGCGGACCAGGGCCGGGGTGATCATCGGGATGAAGCCGGCCGCGGTGGCCTGGGCGATCGCCATGTTGACCAGGGCGAGCTCCAGCAGCGCGCCGGGACCGGTCAGGTAGTAGGAGCGGGCACCGGCGACCTTGGCGCCGCGCTCGGTGTCGATCGCGCCCAGCAGCTGGCCCAGCTCGACGTGGTCGCGGGGCTCGAAGCCCTCGGCGGCGAAGTCGCGCGGGGTGCCGATCTCCTCCAGGGTGACGAAGTCCTCCTCGCCGCCGACCGGGGCGGCCGGGTCGATGAGGTTCGCCAGGGAGCGGAGCAGGCGGTCCGCCTCCTCCTTGGCCGCGCTCTGCTCGGCGTCCGCGGCCTTGACCTCGGTGGCCAGCTCCTTGGTGCGCTGCAGCAGGGCGGTCTTCTCGTCGCCCTTGGCCTGGGCGACCTGCTTGCCGAGCACCCGCTGCTCGTTGCGCAGTTCGTCGAAGCGGCTGCCCGAGGACCGGCGCCGTTCGTCGGCGGAGAGGAGGGCGTCGACGATGTCGACGTCCTCGCCACGGACGCGCTGCGAGGCGCGCACTCGGTCAGGGTCCTCACGAAGCAGGCGAAGGTCAATCACAGGCCCAAGCGTACCGGGCGGCCGTTCCTCCACCGGTACCGGTTTTCCCCTGGGGATAACCCGCCGGTTCCTGTGGATAACTCCGGTGGAGAACCGTCCGCCCCCAGGCCGGGGGCGGGTTATCCACAGGCCCGGCCCCGGGCCTGTGGATGGGGGGCGGGGATCGGGATCCGCTGATCGAAACCAGGGAATTGAGGTTTCAAACCTCAATGAACCTTCTCGGGTGAGGGAATTGAAGCACTCGCACGGGTGATTTGCAGGCAAGCGGGTGACTCTGGTCCGATAAGTCATCTCTGCGACGCAAACCGATGGTCCGACCAGTTCTGGGCAATGGCTATACCGGTTTGTCGACTCATCCCCAGGCCTGTGGATAACTTCCGGCTGTGGACAGCGGGGACGCCTGTGGACAGTGGCCCCCGGAGCGCGGCGTTCCTGTGGATGACGGTACGGTCACCCGCCGCGTTCGGTCGGGCCGGTCGATAACGGTCGGAAAAGGTCAGAAAGACACGAGATGACGCTCAGTTGTCCGGAGCCGACCCACCTCGGGGAATCAGATGTCCCCGCGCCCGTCGAGTGCCCGGGAGAGCCAGTCCGCCGCCGCGGTGAAATCCTCGTCCGACGTGCCCGGCCGCCGGTGCTTGGACACCTGCCGGTCCGCGCGCGGATAGGAGCCGAGGAACCGGACCTGCGGGCTGATCCGCTTGAGCCCCATCATCGCCTCGGCCACCCGCCGCTCCGACAGGTGCCCCTCGCAGTCGATCAGGAAGCAGTAGCTGCCCAGCCCCTCGCCGGTCGGCCGGGACTCGATCCGCATCAGGTTCACCCCGCGCACCGCGAACTCCTGCAGCAGCTCCAGCAGCGCACCCGGGTGGTCGTCCGGCAGCCAGACCACCATCGAGGTCTTGTCCGCCCCGGTCGGCGAGGAGACCCGCCCCGGACGGCCGACCAGCACGAACCGGGTGGTCGCGCTCTGGGCGTCCGCGATCTCCTTGACCAGCGGGTCCAGCCCGTAGATCGGCGCCGCGAACTCGCCCGCGAACGCCCCGTCGTACCGGCCCTCGGCGACCAGCCGGGCGCCGTCCGCGTTGGAGGCGGCCGACTCCCAGACCGCGTCCGGCAGGTTGGCCGCCAGCCACTTGCGCACCTGCGGCTGGGCCACCGGGTGGCTGGTCACCGTCTTGACCCCGGACAGCTCGGTGCCCGGCCGCACCAGCAGCGCGAAGGTGATCGGCAGCAGCACCTCGCGGTAGATCATCAGCGGTGCGCCGGCGGCCAGTTCGTCGTTGGTCGCGGTGACCGCGCCCTCCACCGAGTTCTCGATCGGCACGAACGCCCCGGCGGCCTCCCCGGCGCGCACCGCCTCCAGCGCCAGCGCCACCGAGGACAGCGGCACCAGCTCCCGGGTCGCCGCCTCGGGCAGGGTGTGCAGCGCCGCCTCGGTGAAGGTGCCGGCCGGGCCGAGGTAGGTGTAGCGGGTGGCCGACATGACGCCTCCGTTGCCAGGGGGGTGGTGCCCGAGCCGGGTGCTGCCCGAGCGGGGTGGTGCCGAAGCAGTCACCATAACGAGTCCGCGGCTCCGGCATGACCGCGTTCCGGTGGCCGGGACCGCTCCTCGCGCGCGGGCGCTACCCGTCCAGGAGTTGCTGCCCCAGGTAGCCCCCGGCCGGCACCCCCGGGGGGACGGCGTACAGCCCGCTCGCCTCGTGCCGGAGGAAGCGGGACAGCCCGTCGCCCCGGGAGAGCTTGCGCTGCACCGGGGTGAAGCCCCTGCGCGGGTCGGCCTGGAAGGCGAGGAAGAGCAGGCCGGCGTCCGGCGAGCCGTCCGGCAGCGCCCCGTCGTGGTACGAGAAGCCGCGCCGCAGCATCGCCGCCCCGCCGTTGCCCGCCGGGGCGGCGACCCGGACGTGGGCGTCGGCGGGGACGGCGAGGGCGCCGTCCGGGCCCTGGGCGGCGAGGTCCACCGGGGTGCCCTCGCCCGAGCCGGCCGGCGCGCTCAGCGGCGAACCGTCCGACTTGCGCCGGCCGATCACCCGCTCCTGGCGGTCCACCGGAAGCTCCTCCCAGTGGTCCAGCAGCATCCGGATCCGCCGGAACACCAGGTACGAGCCCCCGGCCAGCCAGGCCGGCTGGTCCCCGCCCGGGGCGCAGAACACCTTGGCGGCGAAGCCGTCCTCGCCGGGCCTGGGGTTGTTGGTGCCGTCGATCTGGCCCATCAGGTTGCGCCCGGTCACCGGGCGGGCGGCGGCGCCGGGGGTGCGGGCGAAGCCGGCCGACTGCCAGCGCAGGGCCGCCGTGCCGGCCGCCAGCTTCTGCAGGGTCCGCAGGGCGTGCAGCGTCACCAGCGCGTCGTCGGCGCCGATCTGGACGAACAGGTCGCCGTCGCCGCGCGCCGGGTCCAGCGCGTCGCCGGTGAAGGCGGGCAGCGGTTCGAGGGCGGCCGGGCGGCGGTCGGCCAGCCCGGCCTTGTCGAACAGCGCGGCCCCGAAGCCGAGCGTGACGGTGAGCGAGCAGGGCCCGGCGTCCAGGGCGACCTGGTTGTCGAACTCCGCGGCCGGCTCCCCGGCGGTCAGCCGCTCGACCGCCCCGGTCCAGCGCCGTAGCAGAGCGCGCAGCCCGTCCCGGCCGGCCCCGTCGACCAGGTCGAAGGCGGCCAACTGGACGCGGGCCTGGGCGGGTTCGAGGATGCCGGCCTGGTGCTCGGCGCGGAACGGCACCCGGCCCGCGCCGAGCGCGCCGGCCCCGCCGCCGGACGCCCCCGCCCCGGCGCCCGGCCGGTCGTCGTAGGCGACCGCCCCGGCCGCGCCCGCCCCGGCGCCGACCAGCAGTCCGGCGCCGGCCGTGCCGAGCAGGGCGCGGCGGGTGAAGCCCGCCGGGCCCGTCGTCTCGTCGTGCTCCACCGCGCTCATCCGATCTTGAACTGCTGGGTGGGGGTGGTCTGGTCGATGTCCGAGGAGCGGATCTGCACCGAGACCACCCAGGTGCCAGCCAGCGGGAGCTGGGTGGTGCCGCTCCAGCGCCCGGTGCCCTCCGCGGTGAGCGCGACCGGCAGCGGGCCGAGGTCGCGGTCCGGCAGGGTGAAGGCCAGCTGCACCTCGGGGACGTCCACCGGCTTGCCGTCCGCGCCGTCCAGCGCGAGCTTGACCTCGTTCGGGCCGGTCCGGGCCGGGTTGAGGGTGACGGTCGCGGTGCCCTTGGCGTTCGGCGTCCGGCCCTTGGTGTCGTACGGCAGCTTGAGCTCCACCGTGCGGCCGGGCTCGGTCTGCGGGGCGGCCGCCGATGCGCCCGCCGCCGGGGCGGCGTTGCCGGCCGCCTTGACCTCGCCCGCGACCCGCCCGGGCGGGGAGTTGGTGAGCATCGTGGTGACCACCAGCACCGCCACCGCGACCAGCGCCTCCACCAGCACCGAGCGGCGCAGCCCGGCCCTGGTCGGGGTCAGCCCGCGCTCGCGGCCGGCGGTGCGCGCGGCGGCACGCTGCCGTTCCAACTGGGCCCGTCGGACCGGGTCCTCGCCGTGCGCGACGGCGCCGACCGGCTCGGGCACCTCGGCCCGTTCGACCTCCGCCGCCTCGGCCGGGGCCGAGCGCAGCCGGGCCAGCCAGCTGCGGGAGATCCAGGCGACGCCCAGCATCACGACCACGCAGCCGGTCTTCACCAGCAGCAGCTTCCCGTACTCGGTGCCGGTCAGGGCGCTCCAACTGCCCAGGCCCCGCCAGGACTGGTAGACCCCGGTGACGGCCAGCACGGCCACCGAGCCGAAGGCGATCCGGGAGAAGCGGTCCACCACCTCGGCGCCGACGCCCTCGCGCAGCGCGACCAGCAGCGAGGCCAGCCCGCCCAGCCAGAGCGCCATCGCGATCAGGTGCAGGATGCCGAACGGCAGGGCCAGCCAGACCTGGATGCCCACCGAGGCGTGGTCGGCGCCGACCCAGGTCGCGGAGAGCGCCACCGCGAGCACCAGTCCGGCCACGCCCAGGCCGATCCGGGCCTCGCGCTGCGGCCGTGCGGCGGCCCGCTGCTCCAGCTCGTGCAGCTCGGCGGCCTCGGTGTCGTCGTCGTGCGGTTCCGCGTCCGCGTCCGTGTCTGAGCCCGAGCCCGAGCCCGGGCCCGCGGTCGCGACCGGCTTGGGCGGCTGTCCCAACTGCCCGACCAGCAGCGACAGGAAGATCCCGGCCGCGGCGAGCAGCAGCAGCCGGGCCGCCAGTGCGGTGCCGATCCGCTCGTCCAGGGTGGCGCGCACCAGCGACAGGTCGAGGGCCTGGCCGACGCCGGAGCCGCGCTCGTACGGGCCGCGCAGCATCAGCACCGCGACGGTCGAGGCCAGCAGCGCCGTCCAGCCGGTCATCAGCAGCCGCTGCACCGGGCGCCGGGCGGCGCCGGCCGGCCAGCAGACCAGGACGAAGGCGGCGACCCCGGCGAGCAGCGCGAAGGCGGCGTACGCGACGGTGCGGCCCGTGCCGTACAGGGCGGCGACCAGGCCGTCGGCCTTGGCGCCCTGCAGCGCGGTGGTGGACACCGAGGTGTCCGAGGGTGCGCCGATGGAGAAGGTGAACGCCCCGCCGACCGGGTGGGAGTCCTCCGAGACGGCCCGCCAGGCGACGGTGTACGTGCCGTTGGCGAGGCCGCTGCTGAGGCCGACCCGGGCGGTGTTGCCCTTGCCGTCGGCGTGCGCCGGGTTGCCGGTGTCCACGGCCTTGCCGGCCGGGTCGAGCACCCGGACGGAGTCGCTCGACAGCGACACCGCCTCGCTGAAGGTCAGGGTCACCGCCGGCGGGGCGGTGGCGACCACCGAGTTCTGCGACGGGTCGGTGGAGTCCAGGGTGGCGTGCGCGGACGCCGGGGCGGCGCCGGCGAGCATCAGCGCGAGCAGCGTGCCGAGCGTTCCCAGCGCCGCGGCGATGCGCAGCGGGACGCTCCGGCGGCGCGCGGCCGGCGGCCGTGACGCGCTGCGGGGGTGGGCGGCCTTCTCCATGCTGGCGGGTCCCCTAACTCTGGCCGGGGCGGTAGGTGAGCTCCTTGACCGGCACCTTGACGGAGATGGTGCCGGACTTGGCGAAGGTCAGGTCGAGCTCCAGCTCGTCACCCAGGGCGGGGGCCTTCTGCCAGTCCATGATCATCAGGTGGGTGCCGCCGCGGGCGAGCTGCAGCGCGCCGTGCGCGGGCACGTCCAGGCTGTTCACCTGCTCCATGGTCGAGGCGGTCGAGCGGTGCATGGTGACCGACCCGGCGGCGGGGCTGGTCACCTTGAGCAGCTGGTCCGGCCCGCCGTCGTTGCGGACGGTCAGGTAGCCGGCGCCCATCCCGCCCGCCGGGGGCAGCGGGATGTAGGAGTCGGCCACGCTCAGCTTCGCCGGACCGGCGTCCGACGGGCCGCCGTCCGGGCCGCCCGTCCCGCAGGCGGCGAGTATCGCGCCGCCGCCGAGGACCGTCGCCAGCACCGCCCCGGCCAGGGCCGAGCGGCGGAACCGTCGGTTCGCCGCCATCACGCCGCGACCCCCTTGGCGAGCAGCGGCAGGTCGTGCTCGTAGGTCTTCTCCTCGGTGCCGCTCATGTAGAGCACGTGCGCCTTGTCGTCCGAGGGGAGGAAGGCCAGCACCTGCGCGCCGTGGGTGGAGGTGACGGTGCCGTCCGCGTTGACCACCGGGTCCTCGATCATGATGCCGAGCGACTTGGCCGCGGTCTTCACCTTCGCCAGGTCGCCGGTGAGGCCTATGAAGTCGGTGCCCATCGAGTCCAGCCAGGTGCGCAGCACCTTGGGGGTGTCGCGCTGCGGGTCGGTGGAGACGAAGACGACGTTGACCTTCTTCCGGTCCTCCGCCGGGAGGGCCTTCATCGCGACCCCGATGTCGCCCATGGTGGTCGGGCAGACGTCCGGGCAGCTGGTGTAGCCGAAGAACAGCAGGGTGGCCTTGCCGTTGGTCTGCTGCCGCAGGTCGTACGGCTGGCCGGAGGTGTCGGTCAGCTGGAGGTCCGGCTTCTCGAAGTTCCTGGCCAGCTTGGTGCCCTGGTACGGGGTGTCCTCCTTCTGCTGGGTCACCTTGGCGGCGGTCGAACCGCCGCCGCCGGAGGAGCCGCAGGCGGACAGGGTCAGCGCGGCGGCCAGGGCGAGGGCGGCGGCGCCGGCCAGTCGGGTGGAGCGGGCGGTGCGGGGCATGGTGGTTCCGATCGGACGCGGTGGACCGCCGGCGGGGCCGTACCGGGAGGGGTACGGCCCCGCCGGCGAGGGGTCAGGAGGCGGAGCCGCTGTTCCTGCGGCGCAGGCCGAGCACGCCGACGGCGGTGCCGATCACGCCGACGACGATGCCGACCACGCCGAGGGTGCGGGCGGTGCCGTCGCTGGACTTGGCGTCGCCGGCGGAGGCGGCGTGGTCGGAGCTGTCGCCGTGGGCGCCGGCGGCCGGGGAGGCGGTGGCGGAGGCGCCGTGGTGGTCGTCACCGGCGGCCTTGGTGAGCTTGAGGGCCGGGGCCGGGTGGGCCGGCTCGGGCTGGCCGGCCGCGGCCTCGTCGATCCAGCGGACCACGTCGCCGTTGTCGTAGGTCTGCAGGGCCTTGAAGACCATGCTGTCGGCGTCGGTCGGCAGCGGGCCGAGCGAGACCCGGAACTCCTGGAACTGGCCGGGGGCGATCTTGGTGCCCGGGTCGGCGGTCCAGGTGATCTTGGAGACGGCCTCGTTGACGTCGCTGCCGTGCACCTTGATCGGCTTGTCGAGCTTGGCCTTCTCGACGGCGGCCGTCCAGCCCGGCAGCGGCAGGGTCCGGACCGAGGCCAGCGGGTGGTCCAGCGGCAGGTTGACCTCCAGCTTCACCGTGCTCGCCGTGTCGCTCTCGTTCGGCACCCGGAAGTCGACGGCCGTGTAGCCGCCCTGCGCGGCCGAACCCGGGTTCACGGTGACGTGCGCGAAGGCGGGGCCGGCCAGCGCCACCACCGAGGCGGCGGCGGTCAGGGCGACGGCGGCGAGACGGCGGGTGGGAAGGGAACGCATGATGGGGGTCTCCGATCGGAGCTCGGCACGTGACCGCCGCTCTCGGCGGCGGGCTGCACGCGCGGACGTGGGGGCAGGACCAGGGGCCGCCGTCGCCGTGGACGGACGGAACGGCCCGGACACCGCGCACCGCACCCGGTCGGCCGACACCCCTCCTCGGGGTGCGCGCCAACGCCGGATCAGTACGCGAAGGCCCCGCACGGCGGCCCGCGCCGCACCACGCTGTGCCGCAGCACCGCGCCCGCGGGCAGCCGGCTCCCGCCGCCCCCCGCACCGAACCGGCGGGCCGGACCGGCCACGCCGAACAGACCGCGCAGCAACGCGGCCACCAGCACCAGCGCCGAGCGCAGCGGCTCCGCCCAGTGCTCCCGGGCCGCCGACGCCGCCACCCGCAGCAGCCGCCACAGCGCCGCCTCGCCGCGCCGCAGCCACCAGCCCGCCACCAGCGCGGCGGCCAGGTGCCCGGCCAGCATCGACGGCGTCATCCCCAGCACTCCGCCCTGCTGCCACCAGGGCACGGCGGCGTACGCGTGCGGATCCAGACCCGCCGAGGAGACCAGCTGCTCCGGCGAGGTGCCGGCGGGCAGGCCCACCAGGGTGCCCGGCCGGGCCTCGTTGCAGATCAGCCGGCCGGCCGCCTGCGGCACGCTCATCGGCACGCCGTCGTGCATCCCGTGGCCGCCCAGGCCGTGGAAGAGGCAGTGCAGCCCCAGCTGACCCGCGCCCAGCGCACCGGAGATGGCCAGCAGCGAACGCTCCCGCCCGCCGCACGCCACCGCGAGCACCAGCACCGCGGCGAAGCCCGTCGCCAGCGCGACCGGCGGCACGTTCCCGCCACCCGCCAGCGCGTGCCCGGCGGCCGCTATCAGCGTGCACACCAGCGCGAACGGGACCGCCCGGGCAAGCCGCAGGTCCCAGGCGGCCCCCACCGGCCGAGCCGGCTGCGCTCGCTCGAAGACGGGGGTGCCCTGGAACGGGGCGGCGGGGAGGGCAGTCATGGCCGGGCCATCATCTCATCGCGTACACCGCCGACACGGGCAGGGTGGGAAATCCCTACGAATGCCCCGTTCGGCCGCGGCGTGCACCCCACCGCATGCGCCCTTCGGCACAGACCCCGTCCCCAGTCCATCCGCCGAACGGGCGGTAGCCGCCCCCGGGCACGGTTCACCGCCGAATCGCCCGGAGATACCTAGTTGTATGTGGAGCCGCAGCCAGGAGGGACCTCCCGTGGACATCTGGTGGACTCTGCACCTCAAGCGCGACCCGGCCAGCGTTCCGCTGGCCCGGCGCATCCTGCTCGGTGCCATGGCGACCGCGGGCGTCGACCCCCAGATCGCCGACGACCTCGGCGTCGCCCTCACCGAGGCCTGCGCCAACGCCGTCGAACACGGCGCCACCGGCCGGCCCGACGACGGCTTCCAGGTCACCGCCGCCATCAACGGCGACCGGCTGCGGATCGAGGTCACCGACTCCGGCCCGGGCCTGCCCGCGCCCAGCGCCCCGCCCGCCCGCCGCCCGGC
>NZ_JBHJWG010000057.1:23167-56419 GCF_042266305.1 Kitasatospora sp. NPDC056076 | reverse complement strand
GGGGGGGGGGGGGCTCCTAAACCCCCCACCCCCCGACCCTTTCCCCGACGGCTCAGCGGCCCTTGCGCAGCGGGTTGATCACCCCGAACGCCCCGGTCAGCGTGGACGGGTCGACGAAGGAGCCGCCCGGCCCGTGGGTACGGACGAAGTTGTCCACCAGCCCGGAGAACGACGGGTCCACCTTCGCCCGGTACGCCGCCAGCAGGTTGACCCGCTCCGGCGTGGACAACTCCCGCTCGGCGCGCAGCTGGTGGCTGCGCGAGAGGTGGTACATGCCCTCGATGGTGTAGCCGGCGTCCAGCCAGCCCTGCCACAGTGCGTCGCGGTCCGCCTCCTGCCCGGCGAAGTGCTCCAGGGCGCGCGGCCGCGGCTCGGTCGGGGCCACCGGCGCCGGCACCCCGGCGGTCGGCACCGGCTCGGCCCGCAGCTCGACCCGCCGCCCGCTCAGGTAGAGCACCGGAACGCCCTTGCGGACACAGAGGTTGAGCGCCTGCGCGGCCTGGTCGACCACCGCCTCGGCCTTGTCGTTGAGCGAGGTGTTGCACAGGATCGGCACCCCGGTCGCGGCCCGGAAGGCGTCCAGCGCCCGGTGCAGCCGCGGGTTGGACGCCGCGGTGACGGTCTGGTGCCGGGCCGAGCCGTCCAGGTGGACGATCGCGGGCACCAGCTCCCGCACCTGCGGCCGGACCTGCACAGCCTCCAGCATGTACGGCGACTCGCGGTCGGAGGCGAACCAGTCGCCCGCGTGCTCGGCCATCACCATCGGCGCGACCGGCCGCCACCACTGGCGCCGCTTGACCTCGTTCAGCAGGTCCTTGACCTTCGGCGACCGCGGGTCGCCGAGCAGGCTGCGGTGGCCCAGCGCGCGCGGACCGAGCTCGGCCCGGCCGTCCACCCAGGCGACCACGCCGTCCGAGACGTCGGCGACGAAGCGCTCGTCCTCGAAGTCCGTCACCGAGACGATCCACGGCGCGAACTCGGCCAGCGCCTCCTCGGTGTCCAGGACGTCCCGGCCGTAGTACGGGGAGGTGATCCGCAGCCCGGCGCCGTCGAGGGCGCCGGCCCCGTACAGGCCGAGCAGGCCCAGGCCGATGCCCTGGCCGGAGTCGTTGGCGCACGGCGGGGTGACCAGGCCGCGGAAGCCGAAGCGGTCCATCAGCAGGGTGTTGGTGGGGCAGTTGAGCGCGTAGCCGCCGGTGGTGGCCAGGTGGGTGTCCTCGGCGCGGATGCCGCCGACCTCCAGCAGCCGCTCCACGTTGCGGATCGCGACGCCCTCGCAGCAGCGCTGGATCACCTTCATCACGGCGCTGCGCAGGTGGTCCTCACGGCTGAGCGAGTCGTCCAGCTCCGCGTCGGCGAGCTGCTCCTCGGCCGCGTCCACCACCGAGCGCACCAGGTCGTGGGCGGCCTTCCAGGGCTGGGTCGCCGAGCCGCCGAAGAAGGTGACGCCGGCGATCGCGGCCTCGGCGTCGAACTCGATCGCGGCCGTCGAGGCGGAGGCGAGCGCCATCAGCGAGCCCGGCTCCAGCCCGAACACCGTCTCGGCCGCGGTGTACAGCGGCCCGGGGGACTCCACCGGCTCGAAGGTGATCCGGCCCTGCTTCACCACGCAGCCCGCGTACCAGTACGGGTTGGGGCGGCTCTCCTGGGCGTAGTCGGGCAGCGCGTCGATCGCCAGGCCGACGATCTGCCCCTCGCGGAACAGCGGGACGTCCCGCAGCACGCCGCTGAACAGGTGCGCCAGGCTGTGCAGCGGGAAGTCCTCCGCCCCGGCCGGCTTCGGCACCGGCTGCGCCTTGGGCAGGCCGGGTGTGCCCCAGGTGGCGGTGACGTCGTCGAGGGTCAGCCCCTCCTCGGCGAGCAGCGCCGACAGGAAGGCCGCCGAGCGGCCCTCGGTGTACAGCGGCCAGAAATGGTGCTTCTGCCCGCTGACCCGCTCCAGTTCCCAGACCCGGACGAGTTCGACGTCCGCCCCGTCCCGGCGCCACAGCGCGACGTTCTGGTCGTGCCGGACCGAGAAGACCGCACCCGGCCCCGGCGGCGTGAGATAGGCGGAAAGGAAATGCTCGGCCACGGTTACCTCTTTTTCCTCGGTCTGCCAGGTTCTGTCAGGACGAGGTATTTCCGGCCCGTGCGCGAAGGGATGCCCCGGGATTTCCGGTACCCCGCCCGGGCCGGCCGCCTGCCCCCGGCACCAGCGACTACCCGGTCATTCGACCACGCGTGCGCAGGGCCGGTACATACTGAAATCCCCGTTTACGCACGGCCCCGCGCCCGGGCGTACGCATGCGCAGCGGGGGCCCGACGGCCTCCCGGCGCAACGGCCCGGGCGCCGGCCCCGGCGTCCTGCGCGGCGAAGAACTCGTCGGCGATCGCCCGGGTCCGCGGCAGCTCGGCGACCGGCTCGCCGATCACCCGCCCCGCCAGCTCCCCGGCCAGCCGGATCACGTCCTCCCGCAGCTCGGCCTCGGCCAGCACCCGGTCCGCCGCCAGCTGCACCTGCGCCTCGGCCAGCATCCCGTCCCGCAGCGCCTGCCCCTCGGCCCGCAGCCGCGCGATCAGCGCCGCCCCCTCCTCGGTGGCGGTCTGCCGGATCGCCGCCGCCTCGTGCCGCGCGGCGAGGAGTTCCGCCTGGAACTCCTCATATATCCGCTGGGCCTCCGCCCGCGCCTCCTCGGCCCGCTCGACACCCCCCTCGGTGGCGTCCCGCCGCTCCCCCAGCACCTTCTCGATCCGCGGCAGCAGCACCGCCCCGAGGATCCCGAAGATCAGGAAGAAGCAGACGAGTCCGATCACCAACTGCGCTACATCAGGCTTCAAAGGTCCCATGGCAGCAGGATAGTTGAGCTCATGTCACGCATACCTGCCAGGGTGGCGGGGAGCGGCCGGGGCCCGTCAGGCGTGGCAGGCCGGCAGTCCGCCGCAGTACTCCACCATCTCGGCGAAGAGCGCGCCCATGTCCACGGCGCTCTCCGAGCCGGGGTCGGCGTCCTCCAGGTAGGCGCGGTGCAGGTTCGGCAGCAGGCGCTCCGCGTCGAGCAGCGCCGCGAACGGCCCGGGGCCGTGCGCGGCGGCCGTCTCCCGCGGCGAGCGGCCGGCCCGGCGGCCCGCGGCCGCGAGGTCCCGCACGTAGTGGAGGTAGTCCTCGGTGGCGTCCAGGAGTTCGGGGCCGCCGACCGGCCCGTGCCCGGGCACGACGGTCGTCGCGCCGAGCGCCCGCAGCTCCTCGACGGCCCGCAGCGAGCCGGCCAGCGAGCCCATCGGGAAGAACGGGGTGACGCCCGCCATCACCAGGTCCCCGGTGTGCAGCACCCCGTGGTCGGGCAGCCAGACGGCGGTGTCCCCGGTGGTGTGCGCCGTCCCGAAGTGCAGCAGCTCGATCCGCACGTCCCCGCGGTGCAGTGAGGTCCGGCCGGCGAAGGTGAGGTCGGCGGCCCGCACGGTGAGGTCGCCCCAGGAGACGCCGGGCCACAGCGTGGTCAGATGCAGTCCGGCGGCGAGCGCCTCCCGCCGGGCGTTCTCGTGCGAGACGACCGCGGCCTCCGGGAACAGCGCGTTGCCGAAGCTGTGGTCGCCGTGCGAGTGGGTGTTGACGAGCAGCCCCGGCGGCGTCGCGCAGACCCCCAGCACGGCCTCGCGCAGGGCCCGGGCGCGGGCCTCGGTGGCCGCGGTGTCGATCAGCACCGCGCCGTCCCCCGTCGCGACCAGCCCGGCGTTGTTCAGGCACCAGCCGCCGTCGGGCTGCACGTACGCGAAGACGCCCGCGGCGACTTCCTCCAGCGTGGGGTCCTGGGCGGGCATGACGGGCTCCCGGGGTGGTCGGACGGATGTCGGGGGCGTGCGACGGGCGCAGGCCCGGCCAAGCTCCCAGCCCCCGCTAGAGCCGGGCTCGACGACCGCCACAGCGCCCGGACCGGCACCTTCGGCCTGACCAGGCGTCAAGGCCGCTTCGAGTGCCGCTTGAGGCACCGCTCGCACGCTGTTGCCGTTCCAGGGCCCCCGGGTCCGAAGACGGGCCCCCGGGCCCGTTCCCATTCGGAAGGAGGACCGTCCGTGGTCCGCAGCAATCGAGGCCGTGAAGGAGCAGGACGATGACCCGAAGGGTGGTGATCACCGGCATGGGGGTGCGGGCACCGGGCGGCACCGGGACCAAGGAGTTCTGGAGCCTGCTGTCCGAGGGCCGCACCGCGACCCGCCGCATCTCCTTCTTCGACCCGGCCCCGTTCCGCTCGCGGATCGCCGGCGAGGTCGACTTCGACCCGCAGCTGGAGGGCCTGGGGGCCCGCGAGCTGCGCCGGATGGACCGGGCGACCCAGTTCGCCGTCGCCTGCACCCGCGAGGCCGTCGCCGACAGCGGACTGGACTTCGCCTCGCTCGACCCGCACCGGATCGGCGTGAGCCTCGGCAGCGCGGTGGCCGCCGCGACCAGCCTGGAGCGCGAGTACCTGGTGCTGTCCGGCGCCGGCCGGGACTGGCAGGTGAACCACGACTACCTGTCCCCGCACATGTTCGACTACTTCAGCCCCGGCGCGATGCCGGCCGAGATCGCCTGGGAGGTCGGCGCCGAGGGGCCGGTCACCCTGGTCTCGGACGGCTGCACCTCCGGTCTGGACTCGGTCGGCTACGGCGTCCAGCTGATCCGCGAGGGCTCCGCCGACGTGGTGCTCGCGGGCGCCGCCGACACCCCGGTGTCGCCGATCGTGGTGGCCTGCTTCGACGCGATCAAGGCCACCACGCCCCGCAACGACGACCCCGAGCACGCCTCCCGCCCGTTCGACGACTCCCGCAACGGCTTCGTGCTGGCCGAGGGCTCCGCGATGTTCGTGCTGGAGTCGCTGGAGTCGGCCCTGGCCCGCGGCGCGCACATCCACGCCGAGGTCGGCGGCTACGCGACCCGCTGCAACGCGTACCACATGACGGGCTTGAAGAAGGACGGCCGCGAGATGGCCGAGGCCATCCGGCTCGCCCTCGACGAGGCCCGGCTCGACCCGACCGGCGTGCACTACGTCAACGCGCACGGCTCGGGCACCAAGCAGAACGACCGGCACGAGACCGCGGCGTTCAAGCGCAGCCTCGGAGCCCACGCCTACGAGGTGCCGGTGAGCTCGATCAAGTCCATGATCGGGCACTCGCTCGGGGCGATCGGCGCGATCGAGATCGCCGCCTCCGTCCTGGCGATCGAGCACAACGTCGTCCCGCCGACCGCGAACCTGCACACCCCGGACCCGGAGTGCGACCTGGACTACGTCCCGCTGACGGCACGCGAGCTGCGGGTGGACAACGTCCTCACCGTGGGCAGCGGCTTCGGCGGCTTCCAGAGCGCGATGGTCCTGCGACGTCTGGAGTCCGCCGCGTGAGCACCCCCGCCACCGTCTCCGCCCCTGCTACCGGCTCCGCCGCCACCACCGCCACGGCCGCCCCCGTCGTCACCGGCCTCGCCGTGCTGGCCCCCAACGGCTTCGGCACCGAGGCCTTCTGGGCCGCCACGCTGGCCGGCCGGCACGGCATCGGCGAACTCACCCGGCTGGACACCACCGGCCTGCGGACCCGGCTGGCCGGCGAGATCCGCGACTTCGACGCGACGGCCCTGCTGCCCGGCCGGCTGCTCCCGCAGACCGACGTGTCCTCCCGCTACGCCCTGGTCGCCGCCGAACAGGCCCTGGCGGACGCGGAGTTGGATCCGGACAGCCTGTCCGACTACGCGCAGGGCGTCTGCACCTCGACCGCCCAGGGCGGCTTCGAGTTCACCCACCGCGAGTTCCGGAAGCTGTGGAAGCAGGGCCCGGAGTTCGTCAGCGTCTACGAGTCCTTCGCCTGGTTCTACGCCGTGAACACCGGCCAGATCTCCATCCGCCACAAGATGCGCGGCCCCTCGGCGGCGCTGGTCGGCGAGCAGGCCGGCGGGCTGGACGCCCTCGGCCACGCCCGGCGCGGCATCCGCCAGGGCACCGCGCTGATGCTCAGCGGCGGCGTGGACTCCGCGTTCGACCCGTGGGGCTGGGCCGCCCAGCTGTCGGGCGGCCGGACCAGCCCGGTGTCGGACCCGACCCGCGCGTTCCTGCCCTTCGACCGGGACGCCTCCGGGCACCTGCCCGGTGAGGGCGGCGCGATGCTCGTCATCGAGGACGCCGGTTCGGCCGCCCGGCGCGGGGCGCCGCGGGTCCTCGGCGAACTCGCCGGGTACGCGGCGACCTTCGACCCCCGGCCCGGCTCCGGCCGGCCGCCGGGGCTGCGGCGCGCGGCCGAACTGGCCATCGCCGACGCCGGGTTGCTCCCCTCCGACATCGACGTCGTGTTCGCCGACGCGGCCGGCAGCCCGGCGGCCGACCGGGCCGAGGCGGAGGCGATCACCGCGGTCTTCGGCCCGCACGGCGTACCCGTCACCGCCCCCAAGTCGCTGTTCGGGCGGCTCGCGGCGGGCGGCGGCCCGGTGGACACCGCGCTCGCCCTGCTGTCGATCCGCGACGGCGTCGTCCCGGCGACCGCCCACACCACCCACGTGCCGCAGGAGTACGGCCTGGACCTGGTGCGCGGCGAGGCCCGCCCGCTGCGGGTGCGCGCCGCCCTGGTGCTGGCCCGGGGCCACCGCGGCTTCAACGCGGCCCTGGTCGTCACCGCCCCCGGCCGCTGAGCGGCGCCCGCACCACCCCCGACCACACCTCCGAGGAGAGACCCATGACCACTCCCATGACCGTCACCGACCTGCGCCGCATCCTGGTGGCCTGCGCGGGCGAGGGCGACGGCCCGGTCCTCGACGAGAACACCCTGGACACCCCGTTCGAGGACCTCGGCTACGACTCGCTGGCCCTGATGGAGACCGCCTCCCGGATCGAGCGGGAGCTCGGCGTCACGTTCCCGGGCGACGCGTTCGCCGACGCCGACACCCCGGCCGCGCTGCTCGCCGTGGTCAACGGCGCCCGCCCGGCCGTCCGCTGACCACCGCCCGGCGAGTCGAGGAGAGCACCGTGCAGGAAGTCCCGTCCGGGAACGGACGCGAAGCGAACCACCGGATCCGCACCACCGAGCACCGGCGCACCGTCGCCGCGCCGCCGGCCGCCCTGTACGAGCTGGTCGCGGACGTCACCCGGTGGCCGGCCGTGTTCGGCCCGACCGTGCACGTCCAGCACCTGGAGCACACCGGCGACCGGGAGCGGTTCCGGATCTGGGCCGTGCTCAACGGCGCGGTGAGCAACTGGACCTCCCGGCGCGTGCTGGACCCGGTCACCCGCCGGATCGACTTCCGCCAGGAGGTCAGCCGGGCGCCGGTGGCCTCGATGGGCGGCAGCTGGGAGTTCCTGGAACTCCCCGGCGGGCACACCGAGGTGGTGCTCCGGCACGCGTTCACCACGGTGGACGACGACCCGGAGCAGGCCGAGTGGATCACCCGGGCCGTGGACCGCAACAGCCCGTCCGAACTCGGCGCGCTGGCCCGGGTCGCCGAGCTCGGGCACCCGGTGGACGAGGTGGTGTTCAGCTTCACCGACGAGGTCGAGCTGACCGTCGGGGCGGCCGAGGCCTTCGCGTTCGTCGACCGGGCCGACCGCTGGGCCGAACTCCTCCCGCACGTCGACGAGGTGGCCCTGGAGGAGCCCGAACCCGGCGTCCAGCGGCTGGAGATGGTCACCCGCACCGCCGACGGCGCCACCCACCGCACCGCGTCCTGGCGGGTCTGCCAGGAGCCGGAGTGGATCGCCTACAAGCAGTCCGCCCCGCCGGCCCTGCTGCTCGGCCACAGCGGGCTGTGGACCTTCGGCACCGACGCCCGGGGCCGCCCGGTCGCCACGGCCCGGCACACCGTCGCGGTCGACCCGGCGGCCGTCCCGGCGGTGCTCGGCCCGGGCAGCACGCTCGCGGACGCCCGGGCCCACCTGCGCGAGGCCCTCGGCGGCAACAGCCTGCGCACCCTGTCCTTCGCGGCCGGTGCGACGACCGGGGCCCGCTGACCCTCCCGCCCCACCACCCGGCGGTGCCCGGGGCAGGCCCGACCGGGGCGGGCCCCGGGCACCGCCGCACCCTCAGGAAGGAACACCCCATGTCACCGTCGCACAGACGCACCCAGCGCACCTGGCTGACCGCCGCGGGGATCGCCGCGGGGATCTGCGGACTGCTCGGCACCGTCGCCGTGCTGCCGGCCGCCTCGGGCGCCGAGGCCGTCCAGGTGTGCCGGGCCACCCTCGACGGCGAGACCACCGACACCGTCGGCTCCGCCGAGGCCGACTCCGCGCTCGACACCGCCGGCGCCTACGCGGGCCCGTGCGCCGAGTACGGCCCGGCCGTCAAGGTCGGCAACGGGAGGATGCGCACCTACGCGCAGTTCTCCAAGGGCCGGCCGACCGCCCTCGGCTTCGTCTTCGACCGCACCGCGCTCACCGGGCTGCCCGAGCCGCACACCACGGACCGCAAGGACTGCTACGACGTCAACGGGGACGGCCGGATCGACCCCGCGACGGAGTGCATCCACCACCAGAGCTACCCGTTCGACCTGCCCGGCGCGTACACCAAGAAGTCCGGGCCGTTCACCTGGGCGCTGGTCAACTGGAACGCCGAGGGCCACGACCCGCAGGGCGTCTACACCGCCCCGCACTTCGACTTCCACTTCTACATCCAGAGCCGCAAGGACCGGGACGCCATCCGGGTCGGCCCCTGCGCCGGCCCCGGCCTGACCAACTGCGACGACTTCGCCACCGCGCGCAAGCCCGTGCCCGCGAAGTACACCGCCCCGGACTACGCCGACTTCGGCGCGGTCGTCGCCAAGATGGGCAACCACCTGATCGACGGCACCGGCCCGGAGTTCCACGGCCAGCCGTTCACCAAGGCGTTCCTGTACGGGAACTACGACGGCGGGATCACCTTCTACGAGCCGATGATCACCTACCAGTGGCTCATCGACCTCAAGCCCGGCGACAAGGTCTGCACCCCGGTCAAGACGCCGGCGGCCTTCCAGCAAGCGGGCGACTACCCGACCAGCTACTGCGCCGAGTACCGGCGCAACGGCAAGGAGATGACGGTCTCGCTGAACGACTTCGTCACCCGCCGGGCGGGCTGACACCCGGCCGGCACCGACCGGCACCGCACCACGACGAACCGCCCGGGCCGCAGCAGGCCCGGGCGGTTCGTCGTCGTGACGGCGGCGCGTACGGCGGTCCGTCCGGCGGTCCGTCCGGCGGTCAGGACAGCTGGTCGTACGAGATGCTCCGCGACCGCAGCCGGATGCCCCGCTCCGTCACCGCGACCACGTCGTGCACCACGCAGCTCGGCCAGACCTCCGGCCGCTCCTGCGGCCGCACCCGGACGATCAGCGCGTACACCGTCGAACGGAGGTCGCCGTTCTCCAGCGGCTCCAGCACGATCTGGTTGAAGTAGTGCCGCCGCTGCACCGGGTCGTCGCGGAAGCGCTCGTGGAACGCCTCCAGCTCCTTCTCCACCCCGGCCGGCCCGACCGCGGGCTCGGTGCCGGGGGTGTGCTGGAAGGTGCCGTCCGCGGTGAAGGTCGCCGCGTACTCGGCGAACCGGCCGCCGTCCAGCGCCTGCATCTGGCGGGCGTAGAACTGCTGCACCTCGGCGTACAGTTCGGCGCTGACGCCCTCGCGTACCGGACTCATCCGGTCCTCCTCATCCTCTCGACGGTCCCGGCCGGACCGGCCGGGCTCACCAGGGCACCGACTCGGTGGGCGAGCCGGCCATGCTGCCGTAGAACCCCCCGGTGGGCCCGTCCGGCCCGGTCAGCGCCAGCCACACCGGTACGTCGGCGCCCTCCTCGGGGCCGCGGGTGCCCCGGCTGAACGGCGAGTCCGCGTTCAGGTCGGTGGCCACCAGTCCGGGGTTGGCCGCGTTCACCCGCACCCCGGCCGCGCGCAGCGCGTTGGCGTACACGACCGTGACGGCGTTCAGCGCGGCCTTCGACGAGCTGTACGGCAGCAGCCCGCGGGTGGAGATCGGGTTCTCCGGGTCGGTCAGCAGCGTCAGCGAGCCCAGCGGGCTGGACAGGTTGACGACCCGTCCGTTCGGCGAGCGCTCCAGCAGCGGCAGGCACGCCTGGGTGACGGCGACGTTCCCGAAGACGTTGACCTCGAAGGCCTCGCGCATCTGCGCCGCACCGATCCCCGTCGTCGGGACCCCCCACTCCACCACGATCCCGGCGTTGTTGACGAGCACGTCGAGCCGGTCCGCGTCGGCCCGGATCCGCTCGGCCGCCGCCTCCACCTGCGCCTGGTCGGTCACGTCCAGCCGGACGAACCGCGCGTCGAGGCCCTGGGCGAGGAGTTCGGCCTCCGCCGCCCGGCCGCGCTCCTCGTCCCGGGCGCCCAGGTACACCGTCATGCCCTCCCGGGCGAGCCGACGGGCGATCTCCTTGCCGATCCCCTTGTTGGCCCCGGTGACGAGGGCCACCTCACCCCGGTGCGCCGCACTGCTGCCCATGCCGTGTTTCCCGTTCGTCCGGTGCCGCTCAGTAATTGCCCAGCCCGCCACAGACGTTGAGCGCCTGGGCGGTCGTCGCGCCGGCTCCGTCGCCGACCAGGTACTCCACCATCGCGGCGACCTCCTCGGAGGTGACGTAGCGCCGGATCGGTACCCGCGCGGTGATCCGCTCGAACACCTCCTCGGTCGGCACCTGCCAGATGTCCGCGTAGTGCTCGCGCACCCGCTCCGCCATCGGCGTCTCGACGAACCCGGGGCAGACCGCGTTCACGGTGATGCCGGTGGCGGCCAGCTCCAGGCCGAGCGCCTTGGTGAAGCCCACCACGCCGTGCTTGGAGGCCGAGTACGGGGCGCCGTGGACGACGCCCTGCTTGCCGCCGGTGGAGGCGATGTTGACGATGCGCCCCCAGTCCTTGCCCCGCAGGCCGCCGAGGGTGAGCACCGCCTTGGTCATCAGGAAGACGCTGTTCAGGTTGGTGTTGATGACGTCGTACCAGAGCTCGTCCGGGATCTCGGCGGTGACCCCGCCGCCCGACCGCCCGGCGTTGTTGACCAGCACGTCGACGGTGCCGAAGCGGTCGACCGCGGCCCGGACGAAGGACTGCACCTGCTCGGGCGAGGTGACGTCGCAGGGACTGCCGTCCACGTCGTGGCCCTTGTCCCGCAGGGTCTTCACCGTCTCCGCGAGCGCGTCCTCGCGCCGCCCGCACAGGTAGACCCGGTGGTTCAGGGCGCCGAGCCGCTCGGCGATGGTCAGCCCCATGCCGCTGGTGGCTCCGGTGACGATCGACACCGGTCGGTCGGTTCGTGCCATGTGTCGGCTCCCTCTCTCTCCGCTCGCTCCGGCCGGCCGGCCGGCGACTCGCAACGTGGAGACGGTCGCGCGCGCCGCTCGAACCTGGGTCGGACGGGCCTGGAGCGGGGCGCCGCGAACCGGCCACCGCCACCGGACTGCTCCTCCGGCTAGCGGGACCTCCCCGAAGGAGCAGTGCGCGGCGCCCGTCTCCCGGCTAGCGTGCGGTCATGGCACCCCTTCGGACGGACGACCCGCGACTGATCCTCGACATGGCCAAGGCCCTGCTGCGCGCGCCGCTCAGGGACGTGCTCCCCACCTTCTCCCGCACCATCGCCGACCTGGTCCCGCACCGGGCCCTGGCCATGCTGACCGCCGACTGCCCGAAGTCCGCCGCCTGGACGGCCGGCGACCCGGCGCTCACCGAGCAGGTGACCACCGCCGAGATGGCCACCCTCTCCACCCACGTGGAGATCGGCTCGCCGTGGTCCGGCCGGGCCGTGCTGGCCGGCGCGGCGCGCCCGGTGTTCGCCGTGGCCTGCGCCCCCGACGGATCGGCCGGAGCGCTGCTCGCCGTCGTCCCGGTGGACGACCGGGCCCCCGAGCCCGCCGTGGTGGACCTGGTCGACCGGCTCTGGGAGCTGGCCACCGCCCGGGTCGTCGACCTGCTGCCCGAAGCCGTCCCGGTCGACCTGTCCGGTGCCTGGCGGGCCGGCAGCGAGCGCCTGCGCATCACCAGCGAGCTCGCCGAGACCCACGCCGCCACCCTCACCGGCCTGCTCGGCGTGCTCCGCTCCCGCAGCCTGGACGACGCCACCGCCCGGCGCACCGCCGTCGACCTGGCCGTCGCCTCGCTCATCGAGCTGCGCGGCTCGCACAGCGACGAGCAGCTGCCCGACGAGGAGACCCTGGAGGACGCCTTCGGCCGGCTCACCGCCATGCTCGGCGCGCTCTCCCGCTACAGCGGACTGACCCTGGAGTACGCCCCGCCCACCCCGCCGGAGCGCCTGGTCCCGTCGAACGTGGCCCGCACGCTCCGGGCAGCGGTGCGCGGCATCGTGCTGACCACCATGGAGCAGGGCGGGGTCACCCGGGTCCGGGTCGGCTGGGAGGCCGGCGGGGCCGAGCTGCGCGCGACCGTCCGCGACGACGGCCCCGGCCGGCTGGCGCCCGAGGCGCTGGCCGTGCACCGGCTCAAGGACCGGATCGCCGCCATGGGCGGTGAGTTGGAGGTGGACTCCGTCCCGCAGTGGGGCACCTCCGTGACGATGCGGCTGCCGCTCACCGTGCCCGACCGCGACCGGCCCCGCGAGGACCCGCTGACCGGGCTCAACCCGCGCGAACTGGAGGTGCTGCAGCACCTGGTGCAGGGGCACCGGAACCGGGTGATCGCCAACCAGCTCGGCATCAGCGAGCACACCGTCAAGTTCCACGTGGCCCGGATCCTCAAGAAGCTCAACGCCGACTCGCGCGGGGAGGCCGCCGCCCTCGCCATCGCGGCCGGCTTCCCCCCGGCGCTGTCGCTGGTGAACTGACGCCGCGGGGGCGGGTCCGCTCCGGACCCGCCCCCGCGTTCAGTTCGGCCGCTCGGACGGTCAGACGCTCAGACGGTCAGCACGAGCTTGCCCGTCGTGGAGCCGGACTCGATCAGCCGGTGCGCGTGCGCGGCCTCGGCCAGCGGGAACACCCCGTCGACGTGCACCCGCAGCCGGCCCTCCTCGGCCAGCGCGGCGAGGGCGCCCAGCCCGACGTGGTCGGGTTCGGCGGTCACCGCGCTGAACTCCAGCCCGCGCCCGGCCGCTCCGGCCGGGAGCGCCGCGTCGTGCAGCTCCACCACGGTGACCAGCCGGCCGCCCGGGCGCAGCACGTCCAGCGAGCGCACGGCGGTGTCCCCGCCCACGGTGTCGAGCACCACGTCGGCGTCCTTCACCTCGGTGGTGAAGTCCGCCGCCCGGTAGTCGACGACCTGGTCGGCGCCGAGCCCGGCCACGAACGCCTGCTTGGCCGCGCTCGCCGTGGCGATCACCTCCGCGCCGCGGGCCTTGGCGATCTGGACGGCCAGGTGGCCGACGCCACCGCCGCCCCCGTGCACCAGGACCCGGTCCCCGCGGCCCACCCCGGCCGCGTCCACCAGCGCCTGCCAGGCGGTGAGGCCGGCGAGCGACAGCCCGGCCGCCTGCTGGTGGTCGAGCGCCGCCGGCTTGCGCACCAACTGCCGTGCCGGGGCGGCGACGTACTCCGCGTAGCAGCCGGCCTCGCGCGGTATCAGCGGCATGCCGCACACCTCGTCGCCGACCGCGAACCGCGTCACCCCGGGGCTGACCGCCTCGACCACGCCGGAGACGTCCCAGCCGAGGACGAACGGCGGCTCGCCGAGGAACGGCACGCCGCCGGAGCGGACCAGGGCGTCGATCGGGTTCACCCCGGCCGCCCTGACCCGCACCAGCACCTCGTTCACCCGCAGCCGCGGCCGCGCCCGCTCCGCCGGCTCCAGCACCTCGGGCCCGCCGAAGCGGCGTTGCGTGACCGCGCGCATGGCCGCTGACGTCACGGGGCGTCCGCGATCAGCTCGTCCAGGTCCGCCCCGGCGGGCACGGCCTGCGCGACGTCCCAGTGCTCGGCCAGCCGGCCGTCCGCGATCCGCCACAGGTCGGCGGTGATCACCGGCGGCGCTCCGGGGGCGACCCGCACGACGTTGTGCGTCCAAACCTGGTCGCCCTCGGCGATGATGCGCACGATCGTCAGCGAGAACTGCGGGAACGGGATGCCCGCCTGCTCCCGGAAGGTCTCGACGGTGCGGTCCCGGCCGACGCCGACGCCGTGGTGGTGGTTGACGAAGTCCTCGGCGAGCAGCTCCCGCGCCCGGTCCCAGTCCTTGTCGTTGTAGAAGGCGTCGATGAACCCGGTGACGAGCTCCTTGTTGGCCTTCAGACCGGCGTCGGCCGTCGGGCCGGCGGCTCCCTCGGTGCTCATGTGCTTCCCCTCCCCGGTCCCCAGGACCCGGTCACTTGATTCCGACGACGATCGAGTCCGGACCGACCAGGTGCTCGGTCCGGGTCCGGGAGAACCCGGCCTCGGTCATCCACGCGGTGCACTCGGCGGCGGTGTAGCCGAAGCCGCCCTCGGTGACCGCCAGCATGGTCAGGCTCATCAGCAGGGCGAACGCGTTCTGCGACCGGTCGTCGTCGATCAGCGAGTCGTAGACGACCACCGCGCCGCCCTCCGGAAGAGCTTCCCACGCCTTCCGCAGCAGGACCTTCTTCTTCTCCAGATCCCAGTTGTGCAGGATGTGGCCGAAGGTGATGACGTCGGCCTTCGGGAAGGGGTCGGCGAAGAAGTCCCCGCCGGTGAAGGCCAGCCGGTCGCCCAGCCCGTGCTCCGCCGCGTACTCCTCGAAGACCGGGCGGGACTGCGGCAGGTCGAAGCCGGTGCCGGTGAGGTGCGGGTTGGCCTTGAGCACCTGGACGGCGAGGTCGCCCTGGGCGGTGCCCATGTCGGCGAGCACCTGGTAGTCCGACCAGTTCACCTGGGTGGCGATCCGGGTGTTGGCGACGTGGCTGATGCCGGTCATCGACGCCAGGAACTGCTTGAGCCGCACCGGGTCCGCGTAGAGGGCGTCGTAGGTGTCCAGCTCGCTGTCGCGCGACTCGTCGTGCGGCTTGCCGGTGCGCAGCGAGTCGGTCAGGTTGTTCCAGATGCCGAACAGCCGGCCGTTGGCCATCTCCAGCAGGCTGCCGTGGTGCAGGTACTCCGGCTTCGCGCGGTCCAGGAAGGCGTCGGTGTCCGGGGTGTTGCGGTAGACGCCGTCCTCGCGCAGGAGGAGGCCCAGCGCCACCAGGGTGTCCAGGAAGTCCCGGGTGCCGCGCGGGTGCAGGCCCAGCCGGGCGCCCAGCGTGTCGCCGTCGGCGGGGGCCTTGGCCAGTTCGGTGAAGACCCCGAGCTCGACGGCGCTCAGCAGGGTCTTCGACGACTCGAAGCCCAGGCCGATCTGCAGGATGCGCTCGGGGGAGGGGGTGGTGGTCACGGCTGCTCCTCGGTGGTCCGGGTGGTCCGGGTGGTCCGGGTGGTCCGGTGGTTCAGGGGGTGTGCGGTCCGGCGGCGTTCAGCGGGTCTGCGCGAACAGCCGGGCGGCGGGCTCGAACTGGAGCGCCTGGTGGGTCGCGATGGCGTTGACGTCCCGCCACAGCCGCTGGAGCGGCCCGTCGGCGACCTGGCCGCTGGTACCGGCCGCGCGGTAGAGCCGGTTGACGGCGGTGACGAGGGTGTCCACGACGAAGGCGCTGTCCCGGACGTTGCGGGCGGTCTCGGTCGGGGTCGGGGCCCGGTCCGCGTCGGCGAGTTCGGCGACCCGGCCGAGCAGCAGCCCGGCCGCGTCGATCTCGGCGGCGGAGCGGGCCAGCAGCATGTCGTAACTGGCCTGGTTGCCGGCCGCGCCGGGGATGCCCGGCACGGCGGCGGCCCGGCGGCGGCCGCCGAGCGCCTCGGTCACCAGGGCGAGGGTGCCCCGGGCGGCGCCGAGTGCGGGCGCCACGAAGGTGAGGCCGTTCACGGCGGGCAGCGGCGCCAGCCCGGCCACCGGGGGCACCGCCGCCGGGTCGGCGGGGCGGCCGGCGAAGGCGGCGGCCCGGTCGGCGATCCGGGCCGCCGGCACGAACACGTCCTCCAGCACCGCGGTGTTGCTCCCGGTGCCCCGCATGCCGACGCTCGACCAGGTGTCCTCGACGCGGCACTGCGAGCGCGGCACCACGGCCAGCAGCAGCCGCTGTCCGCCGTCGGCCGCCGGCACCTTCGCGCAGACGATCACCCAGTCCGCGTGGTCGATGCCGCTCATGTAGGGCCAGCGACCGGTCACCCGCAGGCCGTCGCCCTCCGGGACGGCCTCGCCGAACGGGATGACGGAGGCGATCACCGCCGCGTCCGGCCCGTCGGCCCAGACCTGCGCCTGCCCCTCCTCCGGGAAGAACGACAGGAAGCGCGGGGAGCCGGCGAACAGCGAGGCGCACCAGGCCGTCGCCGGGCAGGCCGCGCCGATCACCGGCACGGTGTCCAGGAGTTCGCCGAAGCCGCCGGCCCGGCCGCCGAACCGCACCGGCGTGAAGTGCCGCATGAAGCCGGCCTCGGCGATCGCCTTCACGGCGTCGGGGCCGATCCGGCGGGCCCGGTCCGTCTCCTCGGCCAGCTCGCCGGCCTGCCGGGCGATCGAGCGGGCGGCGGCGAGCCGCCGCTCCGGGGTGTCCTGCATGGCGTTCCCTTCCCTCGCGGTGGGTGGTGGTTCGGCGGGGCCCGGTGCGGTCGGACCGGGTGCGGTCGGACCGGGTGCGGTCGGACCGGGTGCGGTCGGACCGGGTGCGGTCGGACCGGGTGCGGCGGTCACCGCGGCTCGTAGTCGGCCGGGTCGACCGCCCGGGTGCGCGCCCAGTACTCCTGGGCGGAGAAGGGCCAGTTGACGGCGGAGCGGCCGCCCTCGTTGTACCAACCGGCCACTCCGGTCCAGCCCCAGGAGCGCTCGGCGTTCGCGCCGTCGACCCACGCGTTGTACCCGTCGTGGACGTCGGCCCGGACGGTGAGGGCGTCGCGCCCGCTCGCCAGCAGCAGCCGGATCGCGTCGAGCACGTACCCGACGGCGCACTCGGAGAAGTAGACGATGCTCCCGCCCTGGCCGACCAGGTTGGTGTTCGGCCCGTACAGGCAGAACAGGTTGGGGAACTCCGGCACGGTGATGCCGAGGTAGGCCCGCGCTCCGCCCCGCCAGGCCTCCCGCAGGTCCAGCCCGCCGCGGCCGGTGATCCGCATCGGCGCCAGGAAGTCGGAGGCCTCGAAGCCGGTGGCGTACACGATGACGTCGACGTCCAGCCGCTCCCCGCCCGCGACGAGTCCGCCCGCGGTGACCCGCTCCAGCGGCGCCGTCACCAGCCGGACGTCGTCCCGCCGCAGCGCGGCCAGCCAGCGCCCGTCGTCGCGGAGCACCCGCTTGGCGCCCACCGGGTAGGTCGGGACGACCAGTTCGCGCAGCTCGGGCGCGTCGGCCAGCTGGGCCTCCATCGAGGCCAGCAGCGCCGCCCGGAGCTGCTCGTTGCGGACGGACACGGCCCGTTCGGTGGGCGGGTGGTCGTGGTCGACGATCCAGCCCTCCAGGATGCCGTGCAGCCCCGGCGCGAACAGCCAGAACCGGTACCACTGGGCGTAGTACGGCAGGTGCTCGAAGAGCCAGGACGCCCCGGCGGGCATCGGCTCCCGGTAGTGCGGGGTGGGGCGCATCCAGGGGGCGTTGCGCTGGAACACCAGCACCTCGGCGGCGGTACCGGCGAGTTCCGGCACGAGCTGGTAGGCGCTGGCCCCGGTGCCGACCACCGCCACCCGCTTGCCGGCCAGGTCCACCGAGTGGTCCCAGGCGGCCGAGTGGAAGGCCGGCCCGGCGAACGACTCCCGCCCGGGCAGGTCGGGCAGCCGCGGCCGGTTCAGCTGGCCGACGGCGCTCACCACCGCGTGGTGGCGCTCGACGGCGGTGCCGTCCGGCCCCGCGACGGTGACGTACCAGCGCGACTCCTCGTCCGCCCAGCGCAGTTCGGTCACCTCGGTGCCGAAGCGGATGTGCTCGGCGACCCCGGAGGTCTTCGCGAAGTCCCGCAGGTACTCCAGCACGGTGTCCTGGCGGCAGAAGTGGTCCGGCCAGTCGTGCCTGGGCGCGAACGAGTAGTTGTAGAGGTGGCTGGCCACGTCGGTGCGGCAGCCCGGGTAGGTGTTCTCGAACCAGGTGCCGCCGAGGTCCGCGTTCTTCTCGTAGATCACGTACGGGATCCCGGCCTGCGCCAGCCGGTGGCCGGCGAGCAGGCCGCTGAACCCGGCGCCGACCACGACCACCCGGAAGTCGGTGCCGGGGCGCAGCCCGTCCGCCGTCCAGCGGGGTGCCTTGGGGTCGGGCCCGTGGCCGGGCAGCACGAGTTCCTCGGCGAGCAGCGGCACCAGGTCCCCGGTGTCGCGCTCCATCGCCCAGGAGGTGATCGCCCGCAGCAGCTCGGGGCCGGGCGGGGCGGGCGGGCCGGGCGGGCCGGGCGGGGCGGGCACGGCGCCCGCCGCGCCGTCGCCGTCCCGCAGCCGGGCGAGGGCCGCCAGGGCGCTCTCCCGGGCCTCGGCCGCGCGTTCGGGGCTCAGTCCGCCCTGGGGGGCGAACAGCCAGCCGGGTGCGCGCAGGTCGTCGCGCAGCAGGGAGAGGTCGCCGGTGAGGTGCGCGACGGTCATCAGCAGCGCCGGTACGTCGGCGTCCGCCAGGTGCCGGCGCAGGGTCGCGTCGTCGGCGGTGATCGGTCGGGCGGTGTCCGCCATGGCAGCTGCCTCCGGTCTCAGGACGTCGGGGCCAGCGCGGCGAACCTGCGGTCGACGTAGACCACCGGCGCGCCCTCGGCGGCGAGCGTCTGGCCGACCACCTCGCCGACCAGGATGGTGTGGTCGCCGCCGTCGTGCCGGCTGTGCACGGTGCACTCCAGGGTGGCGAGGGCGTCCGCGACCACGACGTTGCCGCGGTCGGTGCGCAGGAAGCCGCCGCCGCCGAACTTGCGGGCGGTGCGGTCGGCGAAGCGCAGCGCCAGGTCGGACTGGTCCTGGTGCAGGATGCTGATCGCGAAGCGGCCCGTCCGCGCGAACACCGGGTGGCAGGTGGCCGACTTGGCCACGCAGGCGAGCACCAGCGGCGGCTCCAGCGACACCGAGCAGAACGAGCTGATGGTGAGGCCGTGCGGGGTCCCGTCCCGGTCCGTGGTGGTGGCGATCGTGACCCCGGTCGGGAACCGGGCCATCACGTCCTTGAACTGGTCTGTCATCCGACTCCGCCCCGTTCGAACCCGATTCGTCACGCGCGCCGCCCGGACCGTCCGGCCGACGGCGGGCTGGGCACGACGTACAGCCTCCGGGCGCTGCCTCGATTGCCGCTCGAACCCCGATCGAGGGGATCCGGGCGGCGGCCGGGCGCTCCAGCCGGGCTCAAGCGGTCCTCGAACCCGGGCGGAGAGCGTTCCGGGAGCCGCCCGCCCGACCGGCTGCGGCCGGTCCCGACCCTGGAGCAACCACCATGGACCTGACGTCCGAACTCGTGTCGGCCGCCCGCGAGACGGGCGCACTGGCGGCGCAGCGCGCCGACCGGGCCGAGGCCGCCCGCCGGCTCGACCCCGAGGTGGCCGGAGCGCTGGTCGCGGCGGGCTTCGCCCGGCACTTCGTGCCCAAGGCCTGCGGCGGCGACGAGGGCACCTTCCTCGACCTGAACCGCGCGGTGAGCGCGGTGGGCGAGGGCTGCACGGCCACGGCCTGGTGCGCGTCGCTCTCCGCCCACGTGTCGCGGATGGCCGCGCACCTGCCCGCCGCCGGCTGCCGGGAGGTCTGGGCGGACGGCCCGGACGCCCTGCTGGTCGCCTCCCTGACGCCGCTCGGCACGGCCCGCCGGGTGCCCGGCGGCTACCGGCTGGACGGCACCTGGCCGTTCGTCAGCGCGATCGACTACGCCGACTGGGCGCTGCTGGCCGCCATGGTGCCGGCCGAGGACGGCGGGCAGCCGCAGGCCCGGGTGCTCGCGGTGCCGCGCGACGCGTGGCGGACCGAGGACACCTGGCAGAGCGTCGGCATGGCCGCGACCGGCAGCAACAGCGTGACGGTCGAGGACGTCCTCGTCCCGGACGCCCGGTCGATGAGCCGCGAGGACCTCTTCACCGGCCGCGCCGCGGACTCGGACGCGCCCTGCCACGCGGTGCCGATGCAGGCCACCACGATGATGTTCGCCACCCCGGCCCTGGGCGCCGCCAAGGGCGCGCTGGCCGCGTGGACCGGCTCCGTGACGCCCAAGATCAGGGCGGCGGCGGCGGCCGGGCCGCGGCAGGCGCACGCCGGGATGCCCGCCTTCAACCGGGCCTCCTACGACGTCACGCTGACCCGCAGCGCCACCGAGATCGACGCGGCCGAGCTGCTGCTCGAACGCGCCGCCCGCACCGCGGACGCGGCCGGCGCGCTGAGCCCGCTGCTGACCATGCGGAACTGGCGGGACTGCGCGATGGCGACCGAGTCGATGGTGGGCGTCGTCAACCGGCTGTTCCGCACCATCGGCACCACCGGCCAGTCCGTGCGCAGCCCGCTGCAGCGCTTCTGGCGGGACGTCAACTCCCTGGCCGGCCACCAGGGCCTCCAGGTGGAGTCCGCGTCGGTCGCCTTCTCCCGGCACGTCATCGCGCTCTGACTCCCCGGCCTCTCACCGGCCGGCTTCACCGGCCCGACCCCTCACAGGAGGACACCCCATGACCGTCAGCCGGCGGCAGGTCCTGCGCTCCACGACCGTCCTGACCACCACCGCCCTCGCGGGCACCGCCCTGGCCGCCACCGGCCTGGTCGGCACCGCCGCGGCCGACCCGGTCGGCGGAGCGTCCGATCCGGCCGGCGGCACGGCGGAGCCCGACGCCGCCGGGTCGGCCGCGCGCCGCCGGGTGCTCTGGCGGGACGACTTCGCGAACGGCTTCTCGACCGACGGGCCCGGCGCCCGCTGGGCGTTCCTGCCGTTCGGCCCCACGATCGGCCGCGACGGCGTCGCCACCACCGACCGCCGGGGCCTGACGGTCGTCTCCGGCGCCACCAACCCGGGGACGGGCGAGCCCGCCTTCGCCATGACCGTCGGCCCGAACGACCCGAGCGGCTTCCCCGGGAGCATGGACCACGTCAAGTGGCTGGCCTATCCCAACCACCAGGCCGCCTCCGGCGTGCTGGGCTTCGACGCCGAGCCGGACACCGAACTCTCCGGCGAGGCCGTCCTGTCGGCCTCCTCCTACGGCATGGCCGGCCACCCCTTCGGCGCCGCCGTCCTCGACCCGGCCGACGACCTCCGGCTGGCCGCGCCGGCGATGCCCGTCCAGGACCTGGAGACCGGTGTCGCCTTCGACTTCTTCCTCACCGACCGCGGGATCTACGCCGGGTACGAGCGGCTGCCGCACAACCGCCCGCAGCTCGGCGACTACGCCGCCTTCCTCTACGCGGTGCCGGTCGCCCGCCGCTGCCCGTCCGAGAGCCACCTGCTGCGGATCTCCTACGACCGCTCCCGCGGCCTGGCGACCTGGTACCTGGACGGCCGGGAGGTGTTCCGGGTGGACCGGATCGGCTACCGGCTGCCGGCCGGCCGCCGGCACATGCTGCTGGACCACGGCGGCACCGAACAGCTCGTGGCCCCGCGCCAACTCGCCTTCGGCCTGGGGATGTTCAACATCCTGGACGCCGCGCGGGCGGGCCGCCCGGGCTCGGGCCTGGTCCGGCTGACCCCCGAGGCGGACCACTACCTCGACCCGGCCGTCGACACCCCCGCCCCGCAGCGCTTCGTGGACGACGCCGCCCTGCCGGGCAGCCGGCTGTGGGGCCAGGGCACCGCCCTGCGGGTCGGCGGCTTCACCGTCTCCGGCCGCCGCTCCCCGGGCGGTGCGGCGTGAGCCCGACCACCGCCGAGCTGCTGGTCGGCGGGTGGCAGCTGGACTCCTACCTCACCGAGGACGACGGCGGGTTCCGCGAGGGCCCGCTCGGCCCCGCACCGCGCGGCCTGCTGATCTACTCGGCCGACGGCCGGGTGTCGGTGAGCATGATGCGCACCGACGGCCCGCCGACCGGCCCCGGCCGTTTCATGGGGTACGCGGGCAGCTGGCACCTCGTCGAGGACGACGGTGCCCCCGGCACCCGGGTGGTCCACGACGTGGCGGTCAGCTCCCACCCGTACATGGTGGGCAGCCGGCAGCTGCGCGACCTCACCCTCACCGGTGACGTGCTCACCCTCGCCGGCTCGGCCGGAGCGGCCGGCGGCCCGTCCGAGCGCCGGGTGCTCACCTGGTCCCGTACGACCGGGGGCACCGCGTGAGCTACGCCTTCGACCCCGAACTCGCCCCGCTCGTCCCGCGCCTGCGGCCGCCCGACTACCGCCGCCCCGAGGCCGCGCGGACCAGCATGCGCGCGATCATGGCCGCCCAGACCGCCTACCGGCCCGAGCGCCCCGTCGAGGTGGCCGACCGCCGCCTCCCGGTGCCCGGCGGCCCCGAGCTGACCGTCCGGACCTACCGGCCGCTCGACCGGCCCGGCCCGCTGCCCGCCCTGCTCTTCCCGCACTGGGGCGGCTTCGTCACCGGGGACCTCGACACCCCCGAGATCGCCGCCACCCGGATCGCCGACCGGGTCGGCGCCCTGGTGGTCTCCCCCGACTACCGGCTCTCCCCCGAACACCCGTACCCGGCCGCTCTGGACGACTGCTACGCGGCGCTGGAGTGGCTGGCCGCCGAGGCGCCCGCGCTCGGTGTCGACCCCGACCGGATCGGCACCGCCGGGTACAGCGCGGGCGGCGCGCTGGCCACCGCCGCCGCCCTGCTCGCCCGCGACCGCGGGGGCCCAGCCCTGCGCTTCCTCTACCTGCTGTTCCCCCAGCTCGACGACCGGCTGGAGACGGTGTCCGCCCGGGCCTTCACCGACACCCCGATGCTGGACCGGCCCAACCTGGAGCTCAGCTGGCGGCACTACCTGGGCGGCGCCCCCGCCTCCGGCTACGCCGCCCCCGCCCGCGCCGAGGAACTGGCCGGCCTGCCGCCCGCCTTCGTCGGCGTGTGCGAGTACGACCCGCTGCGGGACGAGGGCCTCGACTTCGCGCTCCGGCTGATCCGGGCCGGGGTGACGACCCAACTCGTCCACTACCCCGGGACGTTCCACGCCTCGATCGGCATCGACTCGGCCGTCTCCCGGCGCATGGTCGACGAGCAGCTCGCCGTCCTCCGGCGGGGGCTCCTCGACTGACCGCCGCGCGGGGCGTTCCGGACGGGCCAGTGGCCCCGGGCAGTCGCGACTGCCCGGGGCCACCACCGCGTCCGGCCGGCTCAGGGGGTCCGGCCGACGCGCCTGCGACCGGATCAGCCGGCGGTACGTGCCCGGCGCAGGAGCGCGGCGTGCTCGGCGACGCGCTGCCCGAGGTGGGCACCGGTCAGCAGGTCGGACTTCGGCAGCTCCTCCGGCCCCGCGTCACCCGGGCAGCGCGCCATCACACCGAGCCAGCCGCCGATCCGGTTCAGCTCGTCGTCGCCGTTGCCGGGCAGCAGGTCGAGGTTGACCCAGTGCATGCCGTGCTGGGCCGCGAGCAGCGTGAAGTACTGGAGGGTGTGCAGCTTGTCGCCGCTCAGCGCACCGGAGGTGGTGAAGCCGGCGGCGATCTTGTCCTTCCAGGTCTGGGCGTACCAGCGACCGCTGCTCTCCTGCGCGAAGGCGTGGAACTTCCCGCTGGCGGAGCCCATGTAGGTCGGCGAGCCGAAGATGATCGCGTCGGCCGCGTCCAGCTTCTGCCACGCCTCGTCGCCGAGTTCCTCCAGCGAAATCAATTCCGCCGTCACGCCCGACACACCCGCCGCACCCTCCCGGACCGCCTCGGCCAGCCGCTGGGTGTGCCCGTAACCACTGTGGTACGCAATCGCAACGGAAATCGAGCCGTCAGTCATATCCGCTCCTCCACCATTCACACCTCGGCCCGCCCTTTTCGGCGGCGCCCGGAATAGCCTCGCAGTCCGATGGAGGAGTGGGTACTAGCCTTTGGTCCGGTCCGACCTGCCCGAAAGGATTGACGCATTTCCGCCGCAGCCGGCCGTTCGGGGCGAACGGCCGGAACCCGGGCCGGCCGTGCGGCCGTCCCGGGCTCCCGTTTCTCCGACGTCGGCTTCGCGGTCCCGTGCGGGCCCGGCCCGCGGATCGGCCGCTACCCGACGCCGATCCGACCTGCCGTGTCCCTACCTGCCGCCGCTCCGCCGCCGCTGCCCCGCCGCCGGCTAGCCCGCCCGGCGCATCGGCACCGCGCCCACGCCGGGCGCGTCCCGCAGCGGCTCGTTGCGCAGCACCGCGAGGTGCAGCCGCTGGAGCCGCGGTGACGGCTCGACGCCGAGTTCGGCGTCCAGCGTCCGACGCAGCCGCTGGTAGGCCTCCAGGGCCCGCCAGGCACCGCCCGAGCGGTAGAGCGCGGTCATGAACTGGGCGCAGAAGCCCTCGTCCATGGGGTGCTGCGCGGTGAGCATCCGGAGCTCGCCGATCAGCTCGGAGTGCCGTCCGAGCTGGAGGTCCGCCTCGATCCGCAGCGCCTGGACCTGGAGGAACGCCTCCTCCAGCCGCAGCGTCTCCATTTCGAGCGAGCGCCCGACCGTCACGTCCGCGAAGGCCGGTCCGCGCCACAGCACGAGCGCCGAGGCCAGTTCGGCCGACGCCGTCCGCGGATCGCTCCGCTCCATCGCGTCGCGGCCCCGGGCCGCCAGCCGGTCGAACTCCCTGAGGTCGCTGCTCTCGACCGGACAGGTGAGCTGGTAGCTGCCGAAGCGGGTGGCCAGCACGTCCTTGGCACTCCCGGCCGCCCGCTCCTCGCCCTCCCCGAGCGCCTGGGCGATCCTGCGGCGCAGCTGGAGGATGTACGTCTGCAGCGTCGTGGCGGCGCTGCGCGGGATGGACTCGTCCCAGATCTCGGCCATGAGCGTCGGGACCTGGACGGCACGATCGGCCCGCAGGGCGAGCAGCGTCAACAGCTGACGCGGCTTCCCCGCACTGGGCAAGATTGATTCACCATTCAACCGAATTACCGTCGGCCCGAGAAAAGCGATTTCCAGCATGTCCCCCCCGTGAGCTGCCAGGTGTCGATTACGCGGCGACTGAACGGCTCGTTGCCCTAAGTCGGTTCAATCACCGCCGCAAGAGGATGCCGAGTCCGCCGACCCCGGCCGTAGGTCATTTTTCGATGATGACCACTGATTGGCATATTAACCGACGCGACGCCAATTCCTAGACCCTCACTCCGGCGCGTCCTTCCCCCGTACCAGCATGCCACTCGAAGCACACATCCCTGCTATATCGCCCGATTCACCGCAATCGAGAAAAAATAGAGGGACGGGTTCCGGATATCGCCACGACTACCCACCGCAATTCCACCCGGCCCGCCGCTCGCCCCGTCGAATCCGCCCCGTCGGCATCAGCCGTGCTGAGGACCCCTCCGCACCTCCGGGGCAGGCGCCCCGACCCCCGGATTCCCCACCCCTTCCCGGTCACCGTACGTACACGACCCCGCGGATCCGGCCGAACTCCCCCCTCCGATTCACGCGCTCCGGCGTGACCAACGTCACAAGATCCGGGGGCTCGACAACCGGCCGTCCACACTCTCTGCGCCGACCCGCCCGAACGTCCGTTCCGGCTGCTCGGGCGCCCCCTCCGCACCCCTTCGCGCCCCTCCCGGACGGGTGCGGACGGTATTCGCCGACCGACGGCGAGGGTCGCCGAACTTCCCATTCACATCAGCTGATTGGCCTCGCGTCACGGAACACCGCACACCGGTTCGGGCCGCGCCGCGAGGGTGTTTTCCCGGCATGTTCACATCCGAATGCGCGACCTTTGAACTGATGTCGCATCAACGTCCGTTTGTCATCGGCCCGCAGTCGCGGCCGCGGCACCGTCACGACACCGCCGCAGCGCGGTCGCACCGCTGGCTGCACACGGTCAGGAATTGCGGCGATCGCGCCGGGGGAATGAAGAAGACCCAGGTCGGATGGCATCCTCCCCGGGTCCGAACGGTGGGCCACCAGGGGCTCGAACCCTGAACCTACGGATTAAAAGTCCGCAGCTCTGCCAATTGAGCTAGTGGCCCGCGGCCCCGCGCCCCGGGGAGTCCCGGGTGGAGAGGGCCACGGTGATCCTACCCGGTGGGCCCCAGGGCTCCGCCAGTGGATTGGGTGGGCGCGCCGGGTGCCGGGGGCGCGTCCCGGGGCGGCGCGTAGTGGGCGGCGCGGACGCGGCGCAGCCAGGCCTCGGCGGGGCGGGGGTCGGGGGCCCCGGGCAGGACGCCGGGGCCGGCGAGGCGGTCCGCGGCCTCGGCGAGCAGCTGTTCGGCGGTGGCGGGGCGGTCGGCGATGCGTTCGCCGAGCTCGCGGACGCGCTCGGGGTCGGGCAGCCGGATCAGGTTGCGGCCGGTGCGGTGCAGCCGGACGGCCTGCTCGACCAGCCGGACGAGGTGCCGGGCGTGCTTGGCGGCCCGCCGACGGGTGGCCGGGTCGGTGGTGTCCCGGGTCAGCAGCTTGCGGAACTGCTGGTCCGCGTACCCGAGATAGGCCCGGCGGACGGCGGGGGCACTGAGGAAGGTCGACCGGATCCCGACCAGCTCCCGGCCGAGCGGGGTGGCGCTCTCGTACAGGTCCTCGGGCAGCCAGACGAGTTCGGAGGCGGTCGGGTTGCAGGACAGCGCCAGGCGGCACCACTTGGCGGCCTCGTGCAGGGTGACGTCCGGCCCGGTGGTGACGTGCGACTCGGCCGGGCGGTGCAGGCCGTGCAACTCCTCGGTGGGGACGGCGAACAGCCCCAGCCGGTCGACGTCGGAGCCGGCGTGGGCGAAGCCGTAGGCGGTGGAGCCGACGATGCCGGAGAGCAGCACGGTGCCGGGTGTGTCGGTCATGCGTCCTCCTCTCGATCACCGGTTCTGCCGGGTACCGCATCCTCTCCGGAACGGGCCGCGCCGGGCGAGCGATTTCCGGTCCGGGGCCCGCCCGGCCGCCGATACTGGCCCCATGGAGCACGATCCCCGCCCGGAAGCCGTCGGCGTCGAGAAGCTGCGGGCCTGGTGGTCGCACCGGCAGTGGCTGGACCGCCCGCACCCCGGGGCGTCCGCCGCCGAGGTGCTGGCCGCGACCGGCTGGGCCCGCTCGGTCGGCGGCGCGGCCCCGTACCTGGGCCTGTTCGCCCGGGCCGGGCTGGGGCGGGCGGCCGTGGACGCGGCGGTGGCCGACCTGGCGGTGCACGAGCTGCCGTCCGCCCGCGGCTGTACGTACCTGCTGCCGGCCGCCGACTTCACGCTCGGGCTGGCGGTCGGCGCGGCCGCCCCGGAGGGCGAACTGGCGGCCGCGGCGAAGCACCTGGGGGTCGGCCGGGACGAGGTGGAGCAGCTCTGCCTGGCCATCGAGCGGGCGCTCTCCGACGGCGGGCCGCTGGACCCGACCACGATCCGGGAGGCCGTCGGCGACGCCGTCCGGCCGCTCGGCGAGGCGGGCCGCAAACGCGGCCTGGCCACCACCCTGCCGCTCGCCCTCGGACTGCTGCAGTCGCGCGGCCGGATCCGCCGGGTGCCCGTCAACGGCCGCCTGGACCAACAGCGTTACGGCTACGTCGGCTGGGACCAGCCGGTCGCGGGGGACGCCGTGGACCTCGCCCGCCGCTACTTCTCCTGGGCCGGGCCGGCCACCCTCGGGCACTTCCGCTGGTTCTCCGGCTTCTCCGCGGCCACCGCCCGCCGGGCCGTCGCCGAGGCCGGCCCGGTGCCGCTGGCCCCCGGCTCGGAGCTGCTGCTGCCGCCCGAACTCGCCGAGGAGTTCGCCGGGTTCGAGCGGCCGGCCGAGCCGCACTACACCCTGCTGGCCGGCATCGACGGCATCCACCTGCTGCACCGCGACCTGTCCCGGCTGCTCGACCCCGCCGACGCCGCCCGCCCGCTGCCCGCCGGCCGGGCCGGGCGCACCTTCGGCGGCGAGGCCGACCCGCAGACCCACCTGGTGCTGGACCGCGGCCGGATCGTCGGCCTGTGGGAGTACGACACCGAGCGGGCCGAGATCGTCCACCAGTCCTTCGTCCCGCCGGACGACGCGCTGCGCGCCGCGGTGGCCCGCACCGAGGCGTACGTCCGGGACGAGTTGGGCGACGCCCGCGGGTTCGGCCTCGACTCGCCGAGGAGCCGCGCCCCCAAGGTCGCCGCGCTGCGGGCGGCCGCCGCGCGGGGGTGGCCGGCCGGGTAGCGTACGGCCCATGTCGACCACCAGCACCGACGGAGTCCTGCTCGTCACCGGCGCCGGCCGCGGCATCGGCGCCGCCACCGCCCTGCTGGCCGCCCACCGCGGCTACCGGGTGTGCGTCAACTACCGGGCGGACGAGGCCTCGGCCGCCGCCGTGGTGGACGCCGTCCGGGCCGACGGCGGCACCGCGATCGCCGTCCGGGCGGACGTCGGCCGCAGCGCCGAGGTGGAGCGGCTGTTCGCCACCGTGGACGCCGAACTCGGCCCGCTCACCGCGCTGGTGAACAACGCGGGCACGCTGGAGCGGCAGTGCCGGCTGGAGGACATCGACGAGGAGCGGCTGAACCGGATCTGGACGGCGAACATCACCGGCCCGTTCCTGTGCGCGGCCCAGGCCGTCCGCCGGATGTCCACCCGGCACGGCGGGCGCGGCGGCGCGATCGTCAACGTCGGCTCGGCCGCCTCCCGGATCGGCTCGCCGAACGAGTACGTCGACTACGCGGCGGCCAAGGGCGCGGTGGACTCGATGACCCGCGGCCTGGCGCTGGAGGTCGCGGCCGAGGGCATCCGGGTCAACTGCGTGCGCCCCGGCCTGATCCACACCGGCATCCACGCGCTCGGCGGCGAACCGGGCCGGGTCGACCGGGTCGCCCCGGGCCTGCCGATGCGGCGCGGCGGGGAGCCGGAGGAGGTCGCCGAGGCGATCCTGTTCCTGCTCTCCCCGGCCGCCTCGTACACCACGGGGGCGTTCCTGGAGGTCTCCGGCGGGCGCTGACGGCCCCGGCCCGGGGGCGGGGATTCGGCGAACGGTCCTCTCCGGTTTCCTTCCCCCCGCTCCGTCCGCGCCCGTACCGTGGGGGCCATGACCGCTGCCTTCATCGACATCCCCGGTGTGCGCAACTTCCGTGACGCGGGCGGGATCGGCGCCCTGCGCCGGGGCGTCCTCTACCGCTCCGGCTCCCTCCACACGCTCACCGAGGAGGGCGCCCGGAAGCTCAAGGAGCTCGGCCTGCGGACGGTGATCGACCTGCGCAGCCCGTTCGAGCTGGAGGTCTGGCCGGACCAGCGGCACGGCCTCGACCACGAGTCCCTCAACCTGCCGACGCTGCCCGCCGACCGCGGCGACCTCGCCCGGCCGTGGCCCGAGGACCAGACCGCGCTCTACACCTTCATGCCCGGGACCGCCGGCCCCTCGCTCACCGCCGTGATCCGCCGGCTGGCCGCCCCGGAGGCCGTCCCGGTGATCGTGCACTGCGCCGTCGGCAAGGACCGCACCGGCCTCACCGTCGCCGTCCTGCAGTCCCTGCTGGGCGCCTCGGACGCCGACATCACCGCCGACTTCCTGCGCTCCAACGCCGGCCTGGGCCTGGAGGACGGCCCCACCCCGTACGTCGACGAGACCGGCACCGAGCGGGTCTCCCGCCCGGTCGACGCCGCCCTCCTCGCCTCCTCCCTCGCCTGGATCCGCACCCACCACGGCACCGTCCCGGCCTACCTCGCCGCCCACGGCACCACCGAGGCCGAGCTCGCCGCCCTCCGGGCCAACCTCTCGGCCTGAGGGCAGCCCAGGCCCAGGACCCCCGGCCCGGGGTCAGTCCTGGCGTTCGAACCGCCACCACTGGGTCGGGGCGTCGGCGTCCTCCCACTGCTGGACGCCGGCCTCCGTGGCGGTCAGCGGCTTGCCGCTGACGAAGCTGGTGACGGTGTAGGTGCCCGGGGCGTCCACATGGGCCTCCAACAGCCACTCCTGGGCACCGAAGGCGTTGGCCGACCACTGCTGGATCGGGACGCCGTCGTCCGGGGAGGCACCGGTCACGTCCAGGCGCTTGCCGCTGCCGGCGTTCTCGATGTGGAAGAGCGCGCCGCCCGGGTGGACGGCGGTGAGCAGCCAGAGCTGGGCGTCGGTGCCGTCGGCCGGGCCGAGGCGGATCCGGGCGCCGCTGCGCCGGGAGGCCTCGGCGACCTCCAGCAGCAGGCCGCTGCCGACGTTGCGGATCCGGTAGCGGCCGTCGGTGACCGCCCGGTCGGCCGTGCTGTCAGGGGCGCTGTCCGTCATGGCCGCAGTCTCGCACCCGCGGCTGACAGCCCGGCGTGATCCGCTTATGCTGCGGCGGATGTCCACCCGGAGCGTTCCGCCGACCCGTCAGCAGCCCACCCTCCTGGCGGCGGTGGCCGGACTGGAGGCGGTGGTCGCGGCCGGCGACGACGAGGGCTTCGGCCCGGCCCTGGGCCTGGTCGGCGCGCTGTTCGGCCCGGCCGACCAGGCCGAGCGGCGGGCGGCCGGCCCCCGGCTGGCCGCCCTGCTGCCGGACGCGCCGCCGTTCCCCCGGGCGCACCTGGCGATGGTGGTGGGCGCCTGCGTGGAGTCCGGTGCCGATCCGGTGGCCTGCGCGGGCCCGGTGCTGGCCGGTCTGCGCGGGGCGCTGACCGGTGCCCAGCGGCTGGTCGAGCACTGGGCGCGGACCGGCGGCGGGCCGCTGCCGGACCAGGACGCCGACGATCCGGCCGAGGCCCACGCCCGGATCGAGGACCCGGAGCACCTCGACCCCTGGCACGCCCACCTGGCCGTGGTCGCCTGGTGGACGCTGCACCTGTGGCAGCAGGCCGCCTGGGCGGTGTACGCGCACCCGTCCGTCCGGACCGAGGCCCGCGCCTCGGGCGTCACCGAGGTGCTGCTGGAGCTGTTCGACCGGTACGGCGGCGAGCGCCACGACGTCAAGGGCCTCACCCACCTGGCGCTGGTGCTCGACGACGAACCGCTGCTGGTCCTCGACCGCCCCACCGGCACCGGCTACCTGCTGCGGATGAGCGGCCTGAGCGACACCTTCCAGCTGCACACCCTGCTCGCCGACGTGCTGATCGGCGGCGGCCACCTGCCCGGCGTCCCGCAGGACCCCGAGGTGGTGGCGCTGGCCCGGACGGCGGTCCTGGACGACCGCCGGCCCACCGCCACCGGCGCCTTCAACCTGGTCGCCCCGGACGGCTCCTGGCTCTGGAACGAGGGCACGCCCAGCGACGTCCCGCTGCTGGACGGCGTACGCACCCTGGTGCTGGAGCCGCTGCCGTACGAGCGCAGCTGGTCGGCCGGGCGCTTCCTCCAGGAGGTCCCGGGCGACCTCCGGCTGGAGCGGGTGCTCGATCCGGCGGAGGCGGCACGGCGGCTGGCCCGCACGGTGCCGGGGGCCTCCCCGGCCGCGGCCTTCGGCTGAGCCGCCCGGCCCCCGGGCCCCCGGCGGGCCGCTCCGTTCACCGGGTTAGGGTCGGAAACCGACGCACGTCCCCGACGCACGTCCCCGACGCACGTCCCCGACGCACGTCCCCGACGCACGTCCCCTACGAGCCCTACGAGCCCCACGAGTGGAGTCGACGATGGCGAAGGTCCCGAACGCGCTCGCATCCGCCGCGCCCGCCGCACTGACCGCGGCGGGCGGCCTGGTCGGCGGTTACGGCGTGGCCCGCTGGAGCGGCCGGCGCGAGCTGGGCGGCATGGTGCTGGCGGCGGCCGGCGCCGGCGCGGCCGCGCAGTGGCGCCGCAGCTCGGGCACGGCGACCGCGGCGGCGCTCACCGGCCTGTACGTGGCGGCCTTCGGCGGTTCGCACCCGCTGGCGAAGCGGATCGGCGCCTGGCCGTCCGTGTTCGCCGTCACCGGGGTGGTCGCGGCGGCCTCGACGGCGGCGACGCTGCTCTCCGCGCGCAAGCGCTGAGCCGCACCGCGCGCGGGCGCTGAGCCGCGGGCCGGTTCAGGACGGGACGACCTCCGGGCCGAACCGCGCCTCGAAGGCCGCCCGGTTGGCCGAGACCGGCGAACGGTCCCAGACCGCGAACACCACCCGCTCGAACGCGCCGCCGTACCGGGCCAGCGCGCCCTCGAAGGCCTCGGCGACCTGGGCCGGGTCGTTGCGGAACACCCCGCAGCCCCAGGCGCCGAGCACCAGGGCGCGGACCTCGTGCCGGGCCGCCGCCGCGAGCACCCGGACGGCCCGCTCGGCGAGCACGCCCCGGACGTCCGCACCGGCCGAACGCCGTTCCAGCTGACCGGCGTTGGGGGCGGGCGAGGTCAGGAAGGTGACCGGGTACGGCCGGGCCAGCAGACCGCCGCCGCCGTCCCGGACCACCGGCACGCCGGGCGAGACGACGACCCGGTGGCTGTACCGCAGGTCCGTCGAGGCCCGGTGCGCCTCGTAGTAGTCCGGCGCCTCCAGCAGGCAGCTGTACAGCAGCGCGCTGCGGCACAGGTCCTCCTCCTGGGCGCGGGCGCCGCGCAGGTACCCGCCGCCGGGGTTGCGCGCGGAGGCGAAGTTCAGCACCCCGACCGGCCCGGCCCCGGCCGCGACCAGCCGCCGGGCCGCCTCGACGCTGCCCTCGGCCGTGACCTCGACCGGCCCGCCCGCGGGCCCCCGCTCCCCGGCCGCCAGCAGTGCCGCCAGCCCCTCCGGGGAGTACGACACCGTGCCGGCCCGGGCCGCCGCCAACTGCTCCCCCACCTGCACGAGTTCGCCCCCGGCCGTCCGGTAGCTCCCCCGTGCGGCGATCTCCTCGTTCACCCGTGCCACTTCGTGCAGTCTGCTGCTCATGTCCGTGACGCTACGGGACTACCCTCAGCGCGCGCCACAGGTTATTCTCACTTCCAGAACAACACCTCGGGGGGCGAGCAGTAGCGAGGTGTGTGGGGGGTATCGGGGGATACCCGGGGGAACACGAAGGGCCCGCTCCGGGGGACGGAGCGGGCCCTTCGTGTGTGGTTCAGTCAGCCGGCCGGCGGTCGATCACCGACCGGGCCGCAGGACCTCGTCCGAGGTCAGTTCTTCCAGCGCGGCTTGCGGTCGTCGCGGTTGAAGCCGCCGCCGTTGAAGCCGCCCGAGCGCTCGCGGTCGCCGAAGCCACCGGAACGGCCACCGCGGTCGTCACGGTTGAAGCCACCGCGGTCGGCCTGCGGACGGCCACCGGCGCGGTGGTCGTCACGGCGCGCGAACGGACGGCTGTTGCTGCCGCCGCGCTCGTCGCGGTCCCGGCCGAAGGACGGGCGGTCGCCGAAGGAGCGGGCCGGACGGTCGCCGAAGCCACCGGAGCGGCCGCCGCGGTCGTCACGGTCACGGTTGAAGCCACCCGAGCGCTCGCGGTCACCGAAGCCACCGGAACGGCCACCACGGTCGTCACGGTTGAAGCCACCGGAGCGGCCGCCGCGGTCGTCACGGTCACGGTTGAAGCCACCCGAGCGCTCGCGGTCACCGAAGCCACCGGAACGGCCACCACGGTTA
>NZ_JBHJWG010000057.1:0-23069 GCF_042266305.1 Kitasatospora sp. NPDC056076 | reverse complement strand
CATCGCGGTCACGGTCACGGCTGAAGGCCGGACGCTCGCTGCGCGCCTCGCGGTACGCCGGGGTGCGCTCCTCGGCCTGCGGCGCGGCGGCGGCCGGAGCCTCGGCGGCGGCCGGAGCGGCCTCCTCGCCGGCCTCGGCCGGGGCCTCGTCCACGATGCCCAGGTCGGCCCGCTCGCGCGCCGCACGGGCGGACAGGCGGTCGGCCTCCTCGCGCAGCTCGGTGGCGCGACGCTGCGCGCGCTCCAGCTGGCGGGTCATGTCGGCGAGCTCGCGCTCGGCGGCACCGGCGATGTTGGCGGCGCTCTCGGCCTGGACCTCGGTCAGCGAACGGGCGCCGGTGATCTTGGCGACCTCGGCGTCGAAGGCGTGGTCCAGGATGTGGCGGCTGGCGTCGACGCCCGCGTCCTCCATCAGGCGGAAGACGCCGCGGCGCTGGTGCGGCAGCACCAGGGTGACGACGGCGCCGGAGCGGCCGGCGCGCGCGGTGCGGCCCGAGCGGTGCAGGTAGTCCTTGTGGTCGCCGGCCGGGTCCACGTTGAGGACCAGGTCGATGCCGTCGACGTGGATGCCGCGGGCGGCGACGTCGGTGGCGACGACGACGTTGACGTAGCCGTCCTTGAAGTCGCCGAGGACGCGGGTGCGGGCGCCCTGGGTCATGCCGCCGTGCAGCGCGTCGGCCTTGACGCCGGCCTCGATCAGCTGCTCGGCGACGCGGTCGGCGCCCATCTGGGTGCGGACGAAGATGATGGTGCGGCCCTTGCGGGCGGCGATCGCGTTGGTGATCGGCGCCTTGTCCTTGGGCTTCACCACGAGGATGTGGTGGGTCATGGTGGTGACGGCGCCGGCCGACGGGTCGACCTCGTGGGTGACCGGGTTCTTCAGGTAGCGCTTCACCAGGGTGTCGATCTCGTTCTCCAGGGTGGCGGAGAACAGCAGGCGCTGGCCGCCGGCCGGCACCTGGTCGAGGATCTCGGTGACCTCGGGCAGGAAGCCCATGTCGGCCATCTGGTCGGCCTCGTCGAGCACGACGGTCTGGACGTCGGCCAGCTTGGCCGAGCCGCGGTTCAGCAGGTCGCGCAGGCGGCCCGGGGTGGCGACCAGGATGTCGACGCCGCGCTCCAGCGCGTAGATCTGGTTCGACATCGAGGTGCCGCCGCAGACGACCTTGAGCTTGAGGCCGAGCACCGAGCCGAAGGGCTCCAGGGCGTCGGCGACCTGCATGGCCAGCTCGCGGGTCGGGACCAGGATCAGGCCGCGCGGGTGCTTGGCGCGGGTGCGCTCGCCGTCGGCGAGGCGGGTCAGCAGCGGCAGGCCGAAGCTGAGGGTCTTGCCGGAGCCGGTGCGGCCGCGGCCCAGCACGTCCTTGCCGGCCAGGGCGTCCGGGATGGTCGCGGCCTGGATCGGGAACGGGGTGGTGACGCCGCGCTTGGCGAGGGCACGGACGACGTCGTCGTGCAGGCCCAGGTCGCCGAAGGTGATGGTCGGCTCGGCGGGCTCGGTGTCCTCGGCCGCGTCCTCGACGGTCTCGGCGGCGTCGGTGACCTCGGCGGCGAGCTCCGCGGCCTCGGCGGTCAGATCGGTGGTGTCGGTGGTGTCGGTGACATCGGTGGTGTCGGTGACATCGGCGGCAGCCTCGTTCGCGGGCATGGCGAAGCGGGCGTCGTCAACGAGAGACATGCAAAACCTTCCGGAAGTGGCACGCGCCAAAGTCCGGGGTTCTGTTTCACAACCGCCTCTATGCGGTCAGCCACGGATCGCCGGAACGCGCCAAGGGCGCCAGATGGGAATAGGGCGCCAATCAAATGAATCAAACGAACGATCTACCACCATAGAGGAACCTCGGGATCGGAGGCAAATGCCCTGGCCAGGCCGCTAATGCGCACCCGCACCGGGGCTCGGGGCCGAAGATCCGGAGCTGCCGGTCGAGGGCTGCGGGCCCGGCGGGACGGTCGCGGCCGGCGTGGTGTGCTCCGGCTCCGGGGTGCCGGACGGGTGGCTGCTCGGGGTCGCCGACGGGGTGCCGGCCGAACCGCCGCCGGACCGGCCCTCCCCGGTGCCGGCGGTCCCGCCGGTGCCCGCCGAGCCGCCGGTCGAGGCACCGCCCGGGTGGGGCGCGGGGCTGGTGTTCGCGCCGCCCGACGCACCGCTGCCGCCCGGCGCGCCCTCGGGAGCGCCCGCCCCCGGGACCGGGACCACCCCGGCCACCACACCGTTCGCGCCGGGCGCGAGCTCACCCGGAGTGGCGCTCGTCACCCCGGCCGGCGCGTTCTCGGCCTGCAAGCCCCCCTGGCGCTCCGAGCGCCCCGACGCACCCCCCGGGTGCCCGCCGCCGGCCGGGGCCGAGGGGCCGCCCGTCGCCCCCGGCCGACCCGCCGGACCGGCCTGGCCGACCGGCGCCACGCCGTGCTTCTCCTCCGCCGCCGGACCGACCGACATGCACCCGGTCAGCCCCAGCCCGGCCACCGCCAGCACCGCCGCCGCCCGTACCACCGCGCCCGAACGCGCCGCCCGCACCGAAGCCACCGAGCTCCCTCTCCATCGCCCCACCCGGGCCGCCCACTGCCGCGCGGCCGCTTTCGGTGCCCAACGCGCGCCGGGCGCGCCGGGACACGGGTGGGTGGCGCGGTTCTCGGCGGCCGCCCCCTCGGGAGCCCGTCCGGGGGCCCGCTCAGCCCCAGAGCGCCGAGGCCAGCTCCGCCCCCGCGTACACCGCGCCCAGCCCCGCCCCCAGGCTCCCCGCCACGTTCGCCACCGCGTACCGCCCCGCACCGGACTCGGCCAGCCGCAGCGTCTCGTACGAGAAGGTCGAGTAGGTGGTCAGCGCCCCGCAGAAGCCGGTGCCGACCAGCAGTTGGACGTGCGAGGAGGCCGCGCCGGCCGCCACCGCCCCGGTCAGCAGGCCGAGCACCAGGCAGCCGAACACGTTCACCGTGAAGGTGCCCCACGGGAACACCGAGTCGTGCCGGGACTGCACCGCCCGGTCGGTCAGGTACCGCAGCGGGGCGCCGACCACCGCGCCCGCCACCACCAGCAGCCAGTTCACTCCGCCGACTCCCCCGCGCCCGCCCCCGGGCCCGCCTCCGCCGCGCCCGCGGCCCGCCCCGCGTACCGGACCACCTCGCAGCGGTCCAGCACCACCAGCCCCTCCGCGACCAGTTCCTCCAGCTGCGGCAGGAACGCCCGCACCCGGTCCTCCTCGTCCACGATCACCACCGCCACCGGCAGGTCCCCGCTCAGCGACAGCAGCCGCGCCGTGTGCACCAGCGAGGAGGCCCCGAAGCCCTCGATCCCCCGGAACACGCTCGCCCCGGCCAGCCCGGCCGCCCGCGCCCGGTGCACGATCTCGCTGTACAGCGGCCGGTGGTGCCAGGTGTCGCTCTCCCCGACCAGCGCGGTCAGCCGCAGCGCCGGCCCGCCCAGCCGGCTCACCGGGCACCGCCGCGGTGGATCACGCGCCGGGTCAGCACCGCGGCCGCCCACACCGCACCGAGCGCGCCCGCCAGGGTCAGCCCCAGGTACGCCAGCCCCGGCCCGGGCCGCCCGGCCTCCAGCAGCCGGCGGACGTCCACCGCGTACGTCGAGAAGGTGGTGAACCCGCCCAGCACCCCGGTGCCGAAGAACGGCCGCAGCAGCGGGTGCGCCGGACGCCCCTCGGTGACCACCACGAGGAACACCCCGATCACCGCGCAGCCCACCACGTTGACCAGCAGCGTCGTCCACGGGAAGGCCGACGGCCCGGTCTCCCAGCCCAGCCCGGCCGCGTACCGCGCCAGCGCCCCGATCGCCCCGCCCACCGCGACCACCGCCACGGCCGGCCCCTGCCCGCGCAGCACCGACGGGCGCGGGGGCGTCGGCGTCGCCGTCGCGGTGTCGTCCAACGCGTCCTCCGAGGTCGTCACAGGCCCATCAAACACCGCTGTCCGCCGCCTGGCACACCGTCACCCCAGACCCGACAATGATCCGGTGGAGATGACCCGGGAAGAGTTCGAGACGCTGGTCAGTGACGCCCTCGACCAGATCCCCCCGAAGCTCGCGGCGATGATGGACAACGTCGCGGTCTTCGTCGAGGACGAACCCGACCCGGGCGACCCGGAGCTCCTCGGCCTCTACGAGGGCACCCCGCTCACCGAGCGCGGCGAGTGGTACGCCGGCGTCCTGCCCGACCGCATCCTGATCTACCGCGGCCCCACCCTGCGTCACTGCGGGACCCGCGAGCAGGTGGTCGAGGAGGTCCGCACCACCGTCATCCACGAGGTCGCCCACCACTTCGGCTTCGACGACCACGAACTGGACGAACTCGGCTGGTCCTGACCCACCGCCGGAGGCCCCTCCGGCGGCCCCACCCCCACCCGGCCCAAACCCGTTTTGGCGATCCGCCCCGCATCCCATATGCTTCTCGACGTCCCCGGAACGCTGGAAACAGCCGAACGGACCACAAGCCCTCATCGTCTAGTGGCCCAGGACGCCGCCCTTTCAAGGCGGTAGCACGGGTTCGAATCCCGTTGGGGGCACGCAGTACCGTAGTAAAGTGCAGTGCCGCAAGACCTTGGTGGTTCGCCACCACAAGGTCCCGTGGAGCAGTTGGTTAGCTCGCCACCCTGTCAAGGTGGAGGTCGCGGGTTCAAGTCCCGTCGGGATCGCTCGTCTCGCAAGAGACGGTGCAGTACGGCCAGGTAGCTCAGTTGGTACGAGCGTCCGCCTGAAAAGCGGAAGGTCGCCGGTTCGACCCCGGCCCTGGCCACATCGCCTGACCAGGCACGATGCCCTCGAAGCAGTTCGCTTCGGGGGCATTTTTGTGCCGGTTGACGCCAACGCTGACGCCAACGGCTCCGAATCGCGGCGAACCCGGGCACCCTGGTGAGGCCGCCCGGGGTTCGAGGCGGAGTGACGCCAATCACAAGCCTTCGACTTCGACCATGGTGCCGTCAGGGCCGTACGTGAAGATCCGGGGTGGCCCCATCCGGCTGATGACGGCCCGCATCGCGGCTTCCTTCTCCTCCGGAGTCGGCCCGTCCGGATCAGTGACACGGAAGCCCTGGAGCGCCACCTCGTAGGGGTCCATGTCCTCCGGCTCCGGCCTGCCCTCCAACACGAAGCCGAAGAAGAACCGCAGGGCCTCCTCTCCCAGGTCGAGAGGATGGAACGGCAGCGGGTACGGCCCCTTGGCCGGCCAGCCCGGCACCGGCTCCACCGGGTGCTCCCCGGCCCAGAAGGGCGCCTCGAACGGCAGCGGCTCGCCGATGTCCTCCATCACCCCGCTGTCCGGAGAGAGGCTGAGCGAGCGAACCAGCTGCCCGTCTTCCCAGACCGCGAAGGCCAGGAAGTCAACCACGCTGTGCATCCAGTGCACGATCAGGCGGCGTCCCGCGCTCGCATCGATCAGGTGCTGCGGCAGCCGCGAAGGGTAGTCGCCCACCCAGTGCCGATCGCAGACGATGTCGGTCCCGGGGAAGCTGCCGAGGTAAGCAGTACCGTCCGGCGGGTACGTCGCGTCGCCGAGCTCGCACCCGGCCGACTCCGCTATCTCCCAGCCGGGGTAGAGGCGGCCGACCAGCTCCGCAGTCCGCTCCGGATCCGCTTCCGCCGGCAGCCGCAGCGGGCCGGACTGAGCAACATCCATGTAGACGAGCAGCCCTGTCTTGGCTCCCACGTGTCGACCCCTCTTCAGAGCGATGGCCCCGGTCCGAGGGCAGGCTGCAAGCTACCAACCGCGTAAGACACGGGTGCCCGGCGAGACCTGGGTCTTGCCGGGCACCGGACGAACTGATGAGCCAGAGCGCGAGGCTAGGAGAGCGCCTCCCCGAGGCGGCTCAGGGCCTTGAGGCGCTCGGCGAGGGAGGCGTGCGCGTAGACCTTCATGGTCACGCCGACGTCGCTGTGGCCGGCGATCTCCCGAACGATGTGCGGGGGCACGCCGAGGTCGAGCAGCAGGGTGATGCAGGTGTGGCGAAGGTCGTGGAAGCGGAGATCGTCCAGGCCGAGGCGACCGCGGACCGCGTGCCAGCTGCGGCGCAGGTTGTCCGGCTCGTACGGGGTGCCGATCCGGGACGGGAAGACGAGGTCGTTCTCCTGCCAGTCCATACCGGCGGCGGCCCGCTCGACGGCCTGACGCTCCCGGTGGTCCGCCAGGGCGGCGAGGACCGGCGCGGGCAGCGGCAGGGTCCGCTCGGAGGACAGCGTCTTGGGCAGGACGAGCCGCAGCTCACCGTCGACCCGCTGGAGGTTGGTGCTCACCGTGAGGGTGCCGCGCTCCAGGTCGACGGAGCTCCAGCGAAGGCCGAGCAGCTCGCCCCGGCGCATGCCGAGCATCAGCGCGAGCACGTAGAGGGTGTGCAGCCGGTGGCCGCTCAGCTCCTTGAGCACGAGCTTGGCCTGAGCGGTGGTCAGGCCGTTGCCGATCCGGTAGTCGGGCGCGGGGACCTTCACGAGCTTGGCCACGTTCTTGTGGATCAGCTCCTCCCGGACGGCGTGCTCCAGCGCGTTGCGGAGCACGGCGTGCACGGACTGGATCATCCGCGCGGACAGCAGCCGCTTGCAGCACTCGCCTGTGGCACAGCAGATCGGCTTGGGCCGCTGCGCGTCCCAGCCGCCCTTGCAGCACTGGCACTCGGCCCGCACCCGATTCAGCCAGACGCGGACCTCCTGGGCCCGCAGGTCGCGCAGCCGCTTGGTGCCGAGGCCGGGTATGAGGTGGACGCGGACCACGCTCTCGTAGCCCTGGTAGGTCTTGGGCCGGCGGTTGGGCAGGACCTCCTCGGCGAGCCAGTAGTTGAGGTACTGGCCGACGTTGGAGTCGGTGTCGGGCAGCGGGATGCCGTTGATGGCGTCGGCCTGCAGCTCGACGAGGGCGTTGTGGACCTCGTCCCAGGTCTTGCCGTAGATGGAGACCCGCTTGCGGAGGCCGGAGGTGGTGATCACGTACGCGCGGCCGTGGTAGCGGCCGTCCTTGCGCAGGGTGATGCTGCCCGCGCCGTTGGGGTTGCGCTTGGCCATCAGGCCGCCACCTCCGCGAGCTCGGCGACAAATGTACGGACGGCGGCGGCCGGGACGCGGCGGGAACGGCCGATGGTGACCGAGGGCAGGCGACGGGTGCGGATGAGGTCGTAGACGGTGGAGCGGCCGAGCTGGAGCTGGGCCATGACGTCCGGGATGGTGAGCAGGAGCTGCTCGCGCGGGGCCGTGGGGTCGGCCGCGCCGGCCGGAGCGGCGGCAGGTACCGAGACGAGGACCGGACCGCCGAGCGAGCCGGCGGCTTCGGCGGAGGTGAGCGACGGCGGCGCCGGGACCTTCGGCGAAGCAACTATCGAGAGTGCCATGCTAGGGACAGGACTGCACCGACACGCAGCCGGTCGCCGAGGCGGTGGCAGTCGCAAAACCGCTGGTGCGAGGCGGTTGGGGTGCGTCCGCATCGCAGTCCCGAGGAGCCACCGGGCGAAGGCGGTTAGCGAACGCCTGTCCCTCTGCTGCGGTCGTGCCGACTCGCAGGTCCTGACGTGCCATGACGATCACCCCTCCGCATCGCGCAATGGCCCATCAGGCACAGCTGCTTGAGGGCAAGTCAGAACGCTAGGAGGATGGATGGAGAGGAACCCGGAAAACCCTTCCGGGGTAAGGAGCCGAGCTTCCCCGAGGCTGGGAGCATGCGAGGGATGACGGAGACTCTGACCATCGGCGAGCGCGTCGGTTGGTACCGCCGCCGGCGCGGCTTGCCGCAGGAGGTCCTGGCCGGCCTGGTCGGGCGAACGGCCGACTGGCTGAGCAAGGTCGAGAACGGTCGGATCGAGCTCGACCGCCTCTCGGTCATCAAGTCACTGGCGGACGCACTCGACGTCCAGCTCGGCGACCTCCTGGCCGAACCGTCGCTCCTCGACGGGGCCGCCGACACCCATAGCGGGGCGGTCGCGAAGCTCCGCGAAGCGCTCATGGACTACAAGCACATGTCGCCCCTCCTGGCCGCCAACGACGTCGAACAGCCGCCCGACCTCGACATCCTGCGCGCCGAGGTCGGCTCCGCCTGGTCCGCATATCAGGACGCCAGGTACTCCAGGGCGACCAGACTCGTCCCCGACATCCTCGCCCAGGCCCAGCGCGCGGTTCGCATGTACGAGGGCGACCAGCAGCACCAAGCCAAGGCACTGCTCGCCATGGCCTACCAGGGCGCCGCCATGGTCCTGACGAAGATAGGCGAATCCGACCTCGCCTGGATCGCAGCCGACCGCGGCCTCACGTCCGCCCAGGAGTCAGGCAACATCGTCGTCACCGGCTCACTCTTCCGCTCGGTCGCCCACTGCCTGCTCACCAACGGACGCCTCACCGCAGCGCGCGCGCTGGTCGTGAACTCCGCCGCCTACCTGGAAGCCGGCCTCGACGACGCCTCCCCGACCTACCTCTCGATCTACGGCACCCTCTTCCTCGTCGGGTCGATGGCCGCAGCGAGGACCGAGGACCGAGGACCGCAGCACCGTCCGCGAGTTCCTCGCCGAAGCGGACCGGGCCGCACAGCGCGTCGGCCATGACGCCAACCACATGTGGACGGCCTTCGGCCCCACCAACGTGGCCATCCACCGGATCTCGACCGCGATGGAGCTCGGCGACATTCAGATCGCCGCCGATCAAGGCCCCCGCGTGGACTCCTCGACCCTGCCGCTCGAACGCCGTGTACGGCACACGCTCGAGATCGCCCGCGCCTACAGCGCGCAGAACCGCATGGACGAGGCGCTTGCCCTCGTCCTGGACGCCGAGGAACTGGCCCCCGAGCAGGTCCGCTACCACTTCATCCCGCGGCACTTGGTGACCGCCTGGGTCCGCCAACAGCGAGGCAAGCCGAGCCACTTGCTGGCCGGCGTCGCCCAGCGGCTCAGTATCGTCGCGTGATCGCCGCAGACGGCTACAGTCGTCACCATGAGCGACTCCCAGCCCCAAGAGGTCGTAGCCCAGCCCCGCACTGCCGCTGGCGTGCTCTTCTTCGACGAGGACGACCGCATCCTCCTCGTGAAGCCGACCTACAAGCCCGGCTGGGAGATCCCCGGCGGCTACTTGCACGCGGGCGAGACCCCGAGCGAAGGCGCGGCACGGGAGGTTAAGGAGGAGCTCGGCATCACCCCGCCGATCGGCCGGCTCCTCGTCGCCGACTGGGCACCCCACCCCGCCGAGGGCGACAAGCTCCTCTTCGTCTTCGACGGGGGCGTCCTCCCGGCCGACGAACTCGACCGCATCGCCGTCGACGAGGTCGAGATCAGCGAGTATGCCTTCCGCCCCAGCGACCAGCTCGACGCACTCCTCATCCCGCGCCTCGCCCGCCGCATCCACGCTGCTTGCAGTGCCCGGACCCGCTCCGAGACTGTCTACCTGGAGCATGGCGCAACCCGCTCGTAGGGCCACGCCATGCACCAGCTCGTTCAATCCGACAGTCCCGACCTCAAGATCTCATCAAGACACGGTGTTGCCTTCACTGCTTGGCCTTGGGACCTCGCTCTGGGCGAAGGTCTCCATCTGCATGAGGTCGCGGTCGACAGCCTCGACCTCCTCCTCCGGGGGTGTGTCGAACTATCTAGTGGCACCGCGCCACAGAAAGGGCTCCTCCCGTTCAAACCACGTCTCGCGCCGGATGAAATCGGGAAGGGCCAGAGTCATTTCTCGACGGAACGCCGGCCCATGTCCGGACTCCCGCAGATGGCAAAGCTCATGGATCAAGACGTAATCAACCAAGTCGGGCGGGAGCTGCATGATGGCCCAGTGAAGGGTGACGAAGCCGTCGGAGGTGCAAGATCCCCAACGTACGCCCAGATCACTCACGGTGACTCCGGCGGATCGCATGCCGATGCGGGTTTCGATGGCGCTGACACGAGAGGTCAGCCAATGCCGCGCCCGCTCTGAATACCAGTCCGATAGGCTCGCCGCCCCGGCCGCCGGTGAAGATGGCTCGGGCAGTTGAAGCCATCCCGCTCGTAGCCGGACTCGGGGATTGAGTCCGACCGGTACCAGCCTGAGCCGGTAGCGTCGGCCGAGATAGGGGAAGCTGCTCCCATCTACGAGCTCCTTGATCGGCTCCGCAGGCCGGACGGTACGACGGCGCACTTCGTCCGCGAGCCGGGGAAGCCTGGGACGGACGGCGGCGGCGACTCTCCCCGGATCGGCGTCTGCAGGTACCGCGAAGACCACTTCCCCGTCCGGCGTGACCTCGATGCCCAGGGTCCGGCGTCGGGTTCGGCAATCAACGCGCCACCGCCAACCCTCGGGAAGGGGTAGCGCAGCGATTGCCTGCTGGAAAGTGGTGCTCACCCGGCATTCCTACCACCCCGGGCGGGACGACCTGGTGAAACGGCTCAACGTCCACCCCGTTCGGCATAGCGCAGGAAGTCCTCATGGTTGTGCCGTGCGATTTCGACCAGAAGGTTGGCCATCGGCCCGGTGTCAGCCCAGTCAATGGACAGCTCGGCCTCCAAATGGCTGCGCAGTTCCTTCCGCACGCGGTCCCGAGCATCTGGCAATGTGATGAAGTTCGGGGAGCGTACGAGCTCGGAGATAATCCATGTGAGGTCACGCGCCGCCTGATGCAGGTCAATGCCCTCGGGGACGACACAGCCAGCCCCAGGGACCCGGCCGGCGAGCACAGCGTGCACCGGGCGCTCGGTCCACGGCTCCAACCCCGTCTCGGGCTCTGTGCCTCCGTCGCGTTCCGCAGCGACAATATCGTCGGCAAGACCTGCGAGTGCGGCAGAGGCGGCATCGAAGTCCGCGTTCATCTGTTGGATGACCGCTTCTAGGCGCGTACTGAACGTCCCATACCGGTCCGGATCACCGTCCAACCGTGCCGTGAGATGGGTGTGGATCCGGCTTGTAAGGTACGAGATCCGAGCGCGAGGATCGGCGTTGGCGTTGACCCGGTCCATGAAGTCCGGGGCTCCGAGATCGATCCCCGGCACGCGTTCCACGATGCCGGTGACGCGCAAGTGCGCGGCGATCAGGGCGCGCACCTTAGCCCCGTAGCGGCGCGGGCTGAACTGATCGCGGCCATCGAGGTAACGCGCACGCGTCAGGTACTGAACCTCACCAAGCATGCCCGCGAACGTCTCATATGCGAGCGCGGCCGGTCGAGGCAAGACCGCGTTGAGCGCGTTCAGGAAATCCCGCGCCAGCTCGTCGAACTCGCCCCGCAACAGCGGGTCTTCCAAGAGGGCGAGCAGGTCCTCGCGCTGAGACTCCTCAGCGAGCGTGCTGATTCCCAACTCCGCCAGGAAGTCACCGAGGCGCTTGAATAGATCGGCCAGGAGAGCATCGGCCGCCGCGTCCGTCTGGAGCCACATCCGGTCCCGGACGGGCTGCGACACACCGCTGTCTGGGTCCAGGTGTTGGAAAGAGACGTCCTCATAACCGAGTACGGCGCGCAAGTGTGCGTCGTCGTAGGCGTTCATCGACTTGGCCAAGTCGGGGCCGACCCCAACGTAGTCGACCACCTGCCCCCACTGCTTCTTGCTGTACGGCCGGTTGGTTCGGGCAATCGCCTGGAGCAAGCCGGCGCCGAACATAGGACGGTCGAGGTACATGACCTGTTCAACGGGGGCATCGAACCCGGTGAGCAGCATGTTGGTGACAACGAGGAACCCGAGCGGACGTTCCTTCTTCTTGGCATGTGATCGGTCGCCAGCGTCAGGACGCCCGTTAGCGATCTCTCGGTACCATGGGTCATTAGCCGACACCTCTGCCCTCCGGCGGGTCGCACCCTGCGGCTGGCCGTGGATGCGGGCTGCCCACGAGGGATCCTCGCTCTCCTCGAAGGGATCGGGAACGGGAACACCACGCCTAAACCGTTCGATGTGCTCCGCCTGCTTTCCCTGGTGAGTCCACTGATCCCACTCTTTGGGGTCCTTGGCCTTGGCTCCGTTACCAGCCGACTTTTGCTGGGACTTCGAGATAACAACGGCCACATCGATCGACTCGAGGACATCGCGGTAGCGGAGCAGGCGCACCAGGTCGATCTGACCGTCGGGAGGGGCCACCGCAGCCGGGTCGTGAGCGTCGCTGCCAAGCGCATCCAGTTCCGCCACCAACCCCTGCAGGGCTGTCAGTAGGGCGGCTCGATACGCTACGGCGGCACGGCGCGAGACAGCAACCACCTGGGCCCCGAAGCCATCAGGCAGAGCCGTCTGTGCCCAGTGCCGCACCATGTGATCGGCTTTCCTGGCGATCACCGTTGCCGATTCGAGGACCTCCTTCCTGCGCCCGAACTTACGGATGACACGCATCCGCTTCTCAGGATCGGTGGGGACCTTCTCGTCGAAGCCGGCATCGAGGTGGGCCTTCTCGATGACCTCCAGGTCTGCCTGGTGAGCCTCATAGCGCACTGGGACGACAGCGCCGTCGCGTTCAGCATCCCTCAGCGTGTAGGTGTCAGCGTAGGAACCGAAGATGTCCTCGGTGGTCTTGCGCGCCCCGCTGAGGATGGGAGTGCCGGTAAATCCGACCATGGCGGAGTTGGGCAGCATGGCGCGCAGGCGGGCGTGCTGCCAGGCGCTCTGGCCCCGGTGCGCCTCGTCGACAAGGACCACGATGTCGGAACTCGCGTTGGCCACACGGTTATGGACACGGTCCCGCTGGTCTGGGGAAGCCGCGAGAACCTCATCACAGCCGTCATCCGCCGCATCGTCTCGGCGGGCTTTCTGGAGCATGACCAGGACAACATCTGGGACATCCAGGCCGAGAAACCGGCGAGCATGGGGCACCGAACGCGCCCGGTGGATCGCCTCGTCGGCCGCCGCCATGCTGATGCGGATCTGCCTCTCCAGATCCTTGCGGTCAGTGACAACGACAACCTTGTGCCCCTTCAGATCCTGGCTGCTGCGCAAGTGCCGGACGAGGAAGGCCATGGTCAGTGATTTGCCGGAACCCTGGGTATGCCAAGTGACGCCGCCGCGCTGATCGAGATCCCGGCCTGCGGCCAGCGCCTTACGACGATCTCGGAGCCGCTTAGCGATCTTGTGTACGGCCCGAAACTGCTGATAGCGCCCGACCACCTTTACCGTGCGGGGGCCGCGCCCGGCTGCGGTGGTGAAGTCCCGCACGAGGGTTAGCAGGTGCGCTGGCCGGAGTGCACCGCCGGCCAGGATCTCCTGGGGGTACAGCTCTTGCCGGTATTCGGGAAGTCCGGCCTCCTCCCGTACCTGGTCTTGTGCCGCAGGGTAGACGGTTCGCCAGGGAGCGAAGTGCTCAGCCTCAGCGGTGACCGTGCCGAGCTCCGCGTGGTCACGGTCGGTGGCCACGAGCAGCTGTGCGAACCGTACGAACTCAGGGACCGGGTCGTCGGCTTCGGCACCCGCATAGCCGATGACGTCCTCGACGGCCCAGTCGATGGCAAATCGCTTCTCGTCGCCGCGAAGCAGAGGCGCCTTGCATTCTACGACCACCCAGGGCAGGCCATTGACGAAGAGAACCACGTCAGGGATCGCGGTTCGGCCACTGCCTCGCGAAACCTCGCATTGGGATACGGCCAGCAAATCGTTGCCAGTGCCGGCGTCACCGAGTCCGGCGAACGGTCCGCCCGTCAGTTCCCAGTCGACCAAGCGAACATGCTCGGGATCCCCCTTGGCCCACCCTGGGAGCGTGCGCGCGTTGACCCCGTCGCGCAAAAGCTTGGTGATGCGTAGATTGCCGGCCACTCCGCGCTCGGCTGGGCCTTGACCCGCCACGGTGCCAAGAAGCAAGGCGAGGAGATGGTCCAGCTGGTCACTGGTAAGCCAAGGACTGCCGTCGACACCGGGGTTGATTCGAGCAACGACGGCACGAAACCGGTCTGCGAGTACGGCCGTGGTGGCGCTTGTTGCGGCGCTGACCTCGTCGTCGTGAGTGCCAGCTGGCGTTGCGGTAGGCCACGCGGGCGGCAAGCCTCGATGGTGCTGCCACCCCATGGCGACCAGTTGGTCGATGAGCGGCCTCTCGACCTTGTCGTACTCCGGTTGCGCCATCCACGCACTCCCGCCCATAGCCGTACGTCGTGCCTGTCCCCTGCCGAACATGGGTAGGGCAACTCTACCTATGCGCATGACCGGACCGAGCTGCAAAGCCTGGCGGGCGGAGCAACGGCCCAGCAGCGCGAGAAGGTGTCTCCGGCCCACCGCCTTGCCTTCGGGCAGCACAGCCCCAAGACCCTAACGTCCTGGCATCTACATACCGCTGTTCATCATGTCCATTTCCTGGGTGCAGACGTTCGCGGTAAGCCGGTGTGCTCGGCTGGACGTCACACCCTTACTCGTCCAGCGAGAAGATCCTCAGTCATCCCCTTCTGGACTACCTTGAGTTTCTCTATCTGCTTGGCCAGAATGGCAATCCTCGCACGAATCGCCCTAACAGGCGCGAGAAGCCGATCCTGCTCTTCACGAGACGGAATAGGGACCGGCATGTTCTTGACCTGAGTTGAGTTAATGGAAGCCAAGTTCGTCGTCTGCTTGCCGACGCTCTGAAAGTAGGCCCGCCCTGCTGGAGACGACGCGTAAAGCTCAAGGAAATCAGGCGACAATGCGTTGCTGCACCTCACACGGAACACGTGGTTCTGATGCAGGCAGGGGTCAAGCCTGCCATCCCACACGGCGCCACGTCCAAGCTTATCGAGGTCGCCGCCTTCTGTAAGGAGCAGATCCCCCCGGCGGAGCGCATAACGGTCGAGCTGGGAGCGCATGATCCGGATCGTTTTCACGTCAGCCGTGTCGATACGACCATCCAAAACATTGGCCACTCGGAGGTAGGGCAGCTCAATAACTCCGTCACCAGTGGGCTCCGAACCCAAGGTGACCCCAGCCGCGACCACAGCGACGGACTCTAGCCGCTGGATCGGCCATTCGCCAGCCCCACTCGCTAGCGCACTGGCAGACAAAGCCGCCTCGACTACCACGGACTTCGCTAGAACTTGTTCCAGAGCGGCGATACGGTGCTCGATAGCGTCGTGGGCGGCAACGATTCGGCGTTGCTCAGGCAACGACGGCAGGCCAATTTCTAGCCCCTGCAGCCGGCTCGTATCAAGACGTCCTGTCCCGTGACTAGTCTCCTCGACCATGGCAAGGATTTCAGGTGTCTTCGCCTTGATCGCGTGAGCAAGGAAGTGCGCGTCAATGCCTTCGGCAGGAATTACGGCCTTGCAGTCCTGACCAAAAGCGACCGTCCGCTGTGTGACACCGAGTCTGAACTCCGACTTCAGGCTCATACCGCGGACGACGAACAGGAGCGTTCCTGCCTCCACGAGACGCGAACCGTTTTCCGCGCCAAGCATCGTCACGCGTCGGGCTGACTCGGCGATACGAAATGCCTTCAAGCTAGCCGCGCTGATCCAGGGGATATCGCCGCCCCAATAGGCATTGTTGGATGTGCTTGGCGTGCCACCGGATAGCCATTTACCGACGTCAGCTAGTCTCATCCTCCGCCACTCAGCCGGGAAGGCTACTCGGCGCGCCGTGAGGGCCTCATCGCGCATAGCCGAGCTCCTTCAGCCAGGTGCCGAACTCCCCCGCTGCGCCAGCGCTTTCCGCCTCTAGTGCTTCCAATGAGATCGCGTACTTCTCAGCCCAGCGATGCAGGGACGACTCCAGCTCGCGCCGACCTGCGGAGACCGCCGCGTCCAAACGGATGGACAAGGCTTCACCCAAGACGGACAGGACAATATTCTGCGCACCCCCTTCTGCCGCCTTCACTAGCTCGGCAGCGGCGTGCAGTTGTGGCAGAAAGCGTGCATCCAGAGCCGAGCGCTTCTTCGCCGCCGCTGTGCGCTCCTTGCGACGACGAGTGACTGCCGCTTCTAGGCGGACCAGCTCCTCTGGCGCGACAGCGACCTGCACCTCGGAGTCATCTTCGGTGTCCTCGTCCACGCTCGGTGCTACTGGCTGAGCAGCAGCCAGCTCCTCGACCGCTGTCTTGTATGCGGCGTCGGCCATCGCGTACACCTCATCAGCGCGAGCGACCTCCGTAAGGAAGTCCGGGATCAGCGCCCGAACAACGGGCTGATCCATCGCACGACGACGATCCGCAGTCGTTACCGAGGACTTCGCCCGCCCCTTGCCGCGTCCTGGGCCTGAGCCAATGCTCGGCTCATCCGTGTCCGGAACCACTGGTTCAACCATTGTCTCAACCGAGTCGACCCAACCGTCGAGAACTCGCTCGTACCCGCCGGCCGCAAGCGCCTTAAGGTCATACCTTGTCACCGTCCACCAGTCAGCCATGATTCCGGCGGTCGTGTAACCGTCCAAGACTCCCACCGTACCCACGGCTTCCGTGAAGCTGGACACCAAGCGATCGCGGAGGTCCATAAGACGGTGATTGTCAACGAGCATCGAGAAGCGGGAGGTTTGATCGTCCCACCACTTCTCGTACCTTTCATGCAGCTGTGCTTCTTTAGGCGCCGTTAGCTCCGGCACACGGGCAGCCGTTGCTTCGGGACCCTCCGGCAAAAAGTCCATGTACTCCGGGTCGCTGTCGCGCGCCGTAAAGAAGGCCGAGGCGTTGACCCCATATGCGTCGAACAGCCTCGCTTTAGCCTCGATCTCGGCCTTCGGTACTCCGCCGTACAGGTGTGCCCGCACATCCTGCGGTTCAGCTGGCGGGGAGTTGTCCACCCAGCGGCGGATGTTCAAGTTGGCATCGGCAGCTAGCAGCTCTTCAACGCTCACCGCACGCGAGTAGCCGGGCTCCTGCCGCCATTCCCGGAAGACTGTAGAAATCTTCTCGACGTGCTCAGGGCCCAGCTCGTTCTGGTTACGGGCAGCCCGGAAATCACGGTCAGCGTTAATGAACAGGACGTGTTCCTCCCGCTTTCCACGCTTGCGGTGCGGAGGCCGCAGTACCAGGATGCAGCCGGGGATTCCCGTCCCGTAGAAGAGGTTAGGGCCGAGGCCGATGACGGCCTCGATGCAATCGTCCTCTAGAAGCTTGACACGGATGTCGCGCTCTTTACCGCTGCGGAACAGCACGCCGTGCGGCATGACCGTGGCCGCGATACCCCGCTCTTCCAGCACGGAGACCATGTGCTGGACAAACATCAGGTCGGCCTTCTTGCCGTTCTCGGGAGTCGCGCCCCATTTCATGCGCCAGCCGTGCTTTTCGTCGGCGAGGTCGACCAACTCAGCGTCGTAGTTCAACGAGAAGGGCGGGTTGGACAGCACCTTGGTGAAGGTGCGCAGCCGACCTGCCGGCGTCAGGTGCAGGGGCTCGGTGAGGGTATCGCCGTGCTGGAGGTCGAACTCGCGGATGCCGTGGAGAACCATGTTCATGCTGGCCATAGACCAGGAGGGGCCGTTCTTGTCCTGTCCGTTGATGGAGAGGTCGTCGGGCGACCCACCATGCTCCTCCACGTACTCATGCGCAGCGATCAGCATGCCACCGGAGCCCGCGCAGGGGTCGTAAACACTGTCCCCAGGCTGCGGGTCGACGAGGCGGACCATCATCCGGACCACCTCACGGGGGGTGTAGAACTCGCCGCCACGCTGGCCCGCGGAGTCGGCGAACCTCGCCAGGAGGTACTCGTACGCCGCGCCCAGCATGTCCGGGAACTCGAAATCCTCGTTGCGCAACCGATACAGGCTGAAGTGGCGGATGAGCGAGCGCAGCTCGGTGTTCGTGAAGCGGGGCTTGGTGCCGACGATCTCGTTGAACGAGATGTGTGAGGCGACACCCGCGAGACGGCTGTGACTTCGTTGGAGGGCCATGAGGGCCTGGTCCAGACTCTCACCCACATGGTCAACGAGCATGGACAGCCCTGGGAACGGATGATCTGGCTGCTCCGGGTTCCCGTGGGGGCCCTTCCACCAGCGGGCGCGCGGCGGGACGTAGAAGACCCGCGGGTACTTGTCAGGGTCGTTGGCCCGCGCCAGAGCCATGGCGGGGTCATCGGTCCGCTCCATGGCGTCCTTGTAGACGCGCTCCCACTCGGGTTGGAACTCGTCGGAGGACCGCTTCAGGAACAGCATCCCGAAGATGTAGTCGCGGTACTCCGAGGCGTCCATCCGACCCCGCAGGATGTCAGCGGCGGAGAAGAGATGCCGCTCCAGCTGGGGCAGTGTGATGCGAGCCATGCGCTGGTCCTTCATACGCTGTGGAAGTTCGGGAGACCTCAGGCAGCGTAGTCGGGGAGGGACCCCAGGCAGAAACCGTCCGGTCAGCCACGGCGACCAGACGACTCTGTGCCGATCTCCAGCATGCTGAGCAGCCGCCACAGGTCGGTAGACGGGTCACGCTTCAGCGGGTCGCAGCCGTCCGCATGCCCCGACCTGCGATTCCACTGCTCATACGACTCAGAGCCTGGCCCGGAAATCTTTTCGAGGCTGGCCTTCTTCGGCGAACAGCCACCGTTCGAACAGTTCGCGACGAGGCCGCGCGCGTTGCCTATCGCATCTGCCTCCTTTTTCATCAGGGACTTGCCGCGCTCCTCGGTGATGCCCTTGCCCCGATCACCCGACTTCTTGTCGTAATCAGCAAAGCCCTTGGCCCTCGGGTGCTTCCGCAGCTGATCTACGATCTTGTCGCTGAGGCCGCCCTCCTGGCTGGTGAACGGCTGAAAGTGGAGCAGTAGCCACAACTCGATTGAGGGGTGTGAGAGGGCAACCTGCACTCCCTCCTTGGCGGCCAGCCGCATGGCAGCAGGGATGTCCTCGTCCCGGTTGTCCGCCGAGTCGCGATCGAACAGTGCCCACTTCTCGTCTTCCCCGCTAGAAGCCGCGTCGATCACATGTTTGACGACTTCGCTGGGCCGAAGCCCCCTATTTGAACCACAGAAGCGCAGGAAGAACTTCTGTCCAGGTCGGTCGCCGTACTTGTCATTGAGGAACTTGATGTACTCGCGCTCGGTCTTCTGGCCCTCAGCAGCGATCAGTACGACCCGACGCGACTCGTCGTGGAAGGAGTCGAGGCTGCGTCGCATCGACCGGGGTGCGTCATGCCGGCCTTTACGCCGGTTGACTCGCTGGCTCTCCGCGGATGGTCTGCTCACGCTGTTGTCGTCGCCTTCGGCTGTGAGTCTGGTTCGGCCCGCTGCGCCTCCAAGTGCCGTCTCATCGATACGAGCTGGCGAGCCACGTCCCCGGTCGCCAGGCGCGGCACACCGCCGTAGTGGCCCCGCAGGTAGCGACGCTCCAGATTCTCGTCGTTACGGGCCTTGCGGGCCGCAAGAAGGGGGTAGAGGGCCGACTCCCCGCTTCCTTGTTTGACAGTGAGCCATACCTGGTCACGATCAAGTGGGCGCCCGGTAACGGAGGGGCCGAGCAACGTGGCGTCATGGGTAGTGAAGATCAGTTGGGCGAACTCGGGATTGGCATCTGCGTCTTGAAAAAGCCGTACGACCTCGGCTGCCAACACCGGATGCAGACTGGAGTCAAGTTCATCGGCCAGTAGTACTCCGCCGCCCTTCCGGTCCAGCAAGCGAAGGAGAGGGCCGAGGAACGCGAACCAGGCATGCGTGCCTAGGGACTCCTGCTCCCAGAAGTCCAGTGGACGCGAGGAGCCGTCGGAGCTTCGATGCAGCAACCGGACCTCTCCGCTCTCAGCATCCACATCAACACCCGAAACGCCGAGATCTGCCGAAGTAAGCATCGCAACAAGCCGATCCCGCAACTCGTGCGCGTCTCTGCGGCTCAGCATCTCCCTCGTCCAAGCGGTCCGCGCCTCCACGTCCTCACCATTAGTGACCAGCCACAGGTTGTCCTGGAACCAGCGGTGGATGGCTGAGAGCTGAGGGTGGTTGAGGGCAGCCCCAACCGTCAGGAAGAGCGCGTTGGGACGAGTGGTGGTGACCAGGAGGTCCTTGAGGTCCTTACGGCCGCTGAGCCCAGTGCCAGGGAAGCGGAATTCGCCTCCCTCCACGTCTAGCCGATCTGCCTCCCGGTCGAACCAGACCTGTCGGCGGCCGGACGGGTATGCGTGCAGCCACTCGCTCTCGACTCTGTCATCCGACAGCTCGAAGCCATACGTGTAGCGGACCTTGCGGCCTTCGGCGCCCAGCAGAAGATCTACCTCAAACAGACTAGTATCTGCCGAAGTGTCCTCGGCGAGCGCGAAGGGCTGCCGGGGAACGCCCTGGTCCCTACCCCACGTTGCGAGGGACTCGATAACCGCTTCCCGCATGAAGCGCATGGCTGCCAGAACATTGGACTTGCCGGAAGCGTTGGCACCGAAGATGCCGACTGCTGGGAGCACATGCACCGGCCTGCCTTCCGAGCGGGCGCCGCTGTCACGCCCTGTGCCCTCATTGAACTCGGTAGCCACGAGCGAGAGCTCTTGCTCATCACGGATCGACCTGTGATTGGCGACCCGGAAACTGAGCAACATGGTCGGCCTCCCCGTGAGGCGGGCTAGCAGGTCGCCGCGTTGGGCGTACTCGTGCAGATAATCCGCACCAAGCAGCCTATGACCTCTCCGTGAGATCCGCCAGCACCAGTCCAGCGTGATCACCGGTGAGGGGCTGCGAGCCGGCGCGGACAGTGCACGCCGGTAAGGGCCTCGGTAGGGCTGCAGCGCGGCGCTACTAGCAGCCACAGCTGGGATCGGCAGCGGTGTGCCTACCCCTAGCGCACCAAGCACCGCAGCTCCCCGGCGAGCGCCGGTTGACGCCAACGCTGACGCCAACCGACCCGAACAATGACGTCCGACGGCAGCCTTCCATGGACGGCAGAATCACTCAAACTAGGGCATTCCACCGCACCGGCTTGGCCTGAAAAGCGGAAGGTCGCCGGTTCGACCCCGGCCCTGGCCACAGCCAGTGGAGGCCCCGGAGAGTTCGCTCTCCGGGGCCTCTCGCGTTTCCCGAACTCGCCCGCCCGGTCGGCGGGTTGTCAGGCCAGCTGGGTGGCGAGCCAGTCGGCGGTGGCCGGGAGCCAGTCGGGCAGGGCGGTGCCGAGCAGGTGGTTGCCGTGCGGGACGAGCAGCAGTTCGGCGTTCGGGGCGTGCTCGGCGAGGACGGTGGCGTTGGTGACGCCCGGGATGCGGTCCTCGCCGCCCTCGACCACCAGCAGCGGGAGGGTGATCGTCGGGGCGAGCGCGGTCAGGTCCAGCCGGTCGGCGAAGGCGCGGGCCGCCTCCGGGCTCCCGCAGCGCTGGACCAGCGTGTCGGTGACGAACGGGGGCAGCTCCGCCCAGTCCAGCCGGTACGGTCCGCTGACCGTCGCGGCCGCGCGCAGCCGGGGCTCGTGGGCGGCGGCCCGCGCCGCGTAGTAGCCGCCCAGGCTGAGGCCGATCACCGCCGTACGGTCGAGGTCCAGGCCGTCGTGGCCCGCCAGCGCGTCCAGGGCCCGGCCCACCACCCGGTGGTAGTCCGGCTCCGGCGCACTGGTGGCCGCCAGCACGCCCTGCCCCGGCCCGTCCATCGCCAGCACGGCGACCCCCCGCTTCAGCAGGGCCCCGGCCAGCGTGTGGAACTCCTCCTTCGAGGAGTCCATGCCCGGCACCACCAGCACCACCGGGGCCCCGCCCCGCACCCCCGCCGGCCGGCGCAGCCAGCCCGCGAAGCCCTCGCCCTCGACCCGCCGGGCGTCCGGCTCCAGCAGCGCCAACGACCGCCGCATCGCCTCGTCGGCCTCGTCGGCGAGCCGCGCGGCGGCGGCCCGGTCGGGGTGCGGCATCAGCCCGGCGGCGTGGAACCAGCGGGCGGCGCGGCGGTAGGCGGTGCCGGCGGTCACCGTCCGCCCCTCGGCCGCGGCCCGATCGGCCTCGGCGGCGTACCGGCGGCCGGTGCCGCCGAACGCGTCCGGCCACTCCTCCAGCGAGGCCAGTCCGGCGGTCACCCGGTCGTACTCGTACAGGTCGAGACCGGCCCCGTGGGCGCGCGGGCGGGCGTCCGCCACGTACGCGGGCAGCAGACCGGGGGTGTCGAAGAAGGACACGATGGGTTCTCCGTTCAGGGTTCAGACGAGGGTCAGGACGGCCTTGCCGCGGATCCGGCGGTCGCGCAGGTCGGTGAGGGTGGCCGCGGTGTCGGCCCAGGGGGCGGTCCGGCCGATCTCCGGGGTCAGCCGGCCGGCCGCCGCCAGGCGCACCAGGGTGGCCAGGTCCGTGCCGTACGGGACGTCGGAGTCGGCGTAGTGGAAGTGCCGCAGGGTGGCCGACTCGGGGCCCTTGAAGAAGTCGAAGAAGTCCAGCGTCACCGGCGTCCGCGAGGCCTGCCCGAACCAGACCAGGGTGCCCCGCCGCGCCAACCGGGCCAGCGCCACCGGCAGGTTCGCACCCCCCGTCGACTCCAGCACCACGTCGTACGGCCCGCGCGCCTCCCCGAGGTCGTGCACCACCTCCGCCGCCCCCAGCTCGACCAGCCGACGACCGCGCTCCGGCGAGGCCGTGACCACGGTCAGCTCGGCCCCGGCCGCGGCGGCCAACTCGGTGAAGTAGTGCCCAACCCCACCGGAAGCCCCGGTCATCAGCACCCGCCGCCCGGCCACCGCCCCCACCGTCCGCAGCAACCGCAGCGCGGTCAGCCCCGCCAACGGCAGCGCCGCCGCCCGCACCGCGTCCAGACCGTCCGGCAACTCGGCCACCGACCCGACCGGCACGCACACGTACTCGGCCCACCCACCCGCCGGAGGATGGGCGACCACCCGCCGGCACACCGCGGGCCCCACCCCGTCGGCAGCAGCCTGCACCACCAGCCCCGCGACGTCCTTCCCCGGCCGCCACCCCGGCTGCGGCGCCTCCAGCTGGAAGGTCTCCCCCCGGTTCACCGAGAACGCCTCCACCTTCACCAGCACCTCCCCCGGCCCCGGCTGCGGCTGCGCCACCTCCGCGAACCGCACCGGCTCCCCCACCTCACCCGTCGCCACCAGCGCCTTCATCCCCGCACTCCCATCAACTCGGCAGACCCCCACCCCACCCCGCCCACCCCCACCCGGTCCAACAACCCCCCACCCCCACCCACAACCCCCAGTTGTCCCCCCACCCCCTCCCCACGGGCGCGCAGGCCACCGCCCCGCGCACCCGCACCAACCCACCCCCATCAACCACCCCCCTCACCCCCTCACCCGCCCAAGGCGAGAGGGACGCGCTGCGGGAGGGGGCGGTGGAGGGGGTGGGTGCGGAGAGCGGCGTAACGGGTGATTTTCAGACCGCCCAC
>NZ_JBHJWG010000056.1:0-58366 GCF_042266305.1 Kitasatospora sp. NPDC056076 | reverse complement strand
CGGCCACCGGGCCGACGACCCGCAGGACGCGCTGAGCCTGTGCCGTTCCGTCGAGCTCGATCTCAGGCGCTGCGCCGCCGCCCGGTAGGAGACGGGCGCGACCCACGCCCCGACGCCCCGAACCGGTCCGCCATCACCCGGGACGAGTCCCGGGTGATGGCGGGCTCACCGGATCGGCCGGCCGGGGTTGTCCAGCCAGGCGCGCCAGCCGTCCGGGGTGACGGCCAGCCCGAGGCGCGCGATGCCGGGCTCGCCCTCCTCGTGCCACCAGGCGAGGGTCCGCTCGAAGTCCTCCCACAGGCGGCGGCCGCCGTACTGGCGGACCGGGTGCGCGTCCTCGCCGTCGCGGAAGGTCGCGGCCGCCCAGGCCGGGGTGGTGAGGGAGTAGAGCCACAGGGTGCGGGCGCCGTCGTCGTGCGGCTGGATCGCGTGGACGACGTCGCGCAGGCGCAGGCTGGCGGCGAGCGGGAACGGGTCGAACGTGCCGTGCGGCGGCAGGACGGCGGTGGTGGTGGACTCGGCGACGCTCCCGCCACCGGGCGGGTGCTGCGGCCGGCGCAGGCGCTGGGAGCGCATCTTCATGAACTCCACCGGCTGGAGGAACGGGCCGCTCGCGGCGCCGTCGCCGGTCACGGTGAGGCGGACCAGGGCGTCGGCGTTGGAGTAGTGGGTGCCGAACGGCGCCAGGATCAGCCCGCCGGGCCGGGTCTGCTCGATCCAGGCCCGCGGGACCTCGCGCAGCCCGTAGGTCGCGATGATCCGGTCGTACGGGGCGCCGGGTGGGTGGCCGGGTTCGCCGTCCGCACGGACGACGGTCGGCCGGTAGCCGGCGCCCGTGAGCGCGGTACGGGCCCGGGCGGAGATCCCGGGGTCGATCTCGACCGTCGTCACGTTCGCGTCGCCGAGCCGGTGCGCGAGCAGGGCGGCGTTCCAGCCGGTGCCGGTGCCCTGCTCCAGCACCCGCATCCCCGGCTCCACCTGGAGGTCGTCCAGCATGGAGGCGACCAGGGAGGGCATCGAGGCGGAGCTGGTGGGTACGGTGCCGGGCTCGGCGCCCCGGTGTTCGCCGTCGTCCCACTGCGTGACGATGGGGATGTCCGCGGCGGCCGCCGCCAACCAGCCGGCCTCGTCGGTGGTCCGGTCGACCGGTCGGCTCTTCCCGGTGGCCATGTCGTGGGCCCAGACCAGGTCCGGTAGGAACAGTGAGCGCGGGACGGCGTCGAAGGCCGACGTCCACGCGTCGGCGACGGGGAAGGACCGCCCCGGCGGGCGGTCCTCCTGCTCAGGTGCGAGCGTCACTTGCGGTGGCCCCCGTCCCCGGGCGGGGGGCCGCCGTCCGGGGACGGCGGGTCGGACGGCGGCGTCCACGGGGTGCCCGGGTGCCCGTCCCCCTCGCCGCCACCGCCACCCGCACCCGCGCCGCCGTGGCCTCCGTCGTGATCCATGCCGACCTCCCTTGTCGCCGCTGTGATGGTGCCTCCCGGTGCCGGGAGGAGTAGCGGGCCTGCCCGGCCCGCGCGAGCCACGCCGGGCCGCGAACGCGCACATCCGCGCAGTGCGGTGCGCACCGGACGGCAGACCATGGCGGTACTCCGCTCCCTCGCGGGCGGTGACGGCTGCGCGCCCGCCGGGAACCGGGTGTCCGGTCTGTCACGGCGGGCGACGGTTCGACGGTAGGGAGTCACCGCGGGCGTGTTCAACGCGATTGCGGGTGATTGCGGGGATTCACCCGAGGGTGTCGACCGCGATGGCGATGAGTGCCCGGGCCGCCGCGCCGTGGACGGCCAGCTTCGCCAGCTCGGCGAAGGCGCGGTGGTAGTCGGCGAGTTCGCGGGGCTGGGTCACGGTGACCTCGGCGGTCAGGGTCTCTACGCAGGCCTGGTCGTTGTCGAAGAGGTAGAACGCCTCCAGCGGCCAGATCCGGCGCTGCGCGGTGAAGGGGATGATGCCGAGGGAGACCGACGGCAGCGGCATCACGGCCAGGAGGTGGCCGAGTTGGCTGGCCATCGTCTCCGCGTCGCCGATGCGGTAGCGGAGCACCGTCTCCTCGATGAGGATGACGAACCGGTGGCGGCCGTCGTGGAGCAGCCGGCCGCGTTCGGTGCGGGCGGCGACCGCCTCGGCGACGTCGTCGGGGGTGCCCTGGAACTCGGTGATCGAGCGCATCAGGGCGGTGGCGTAGGCGGCGGTCTGGAGGAAGCCGGGGACGACGTTGGAGACGTAGGCCCGGCACACCGCGGTCCGGTGGTGCAAGGTCAGCGACTCCTGCTGCACCTGCCGCATGCCTGTGCGGTGCACACGGCGCCACTCCAGGTACATCAGCTCCACCGCGCGCAGCGAGGAAATCAGGTCGCCGGTCTGGTCGGCGGAGTCGCACGCGGTGCACCAGGCGCGCAGGTCGGCCTCGGACGGCGCCGACTTTCCGCTGAGGATCCGGGAGGTCTTGGAGGGGTGCCAGCCGCACCGGGCGGACAACTCCTTGTTGTTGATCCCGGCGTCCAGCATCAGCTCGCGCAGCCGGACGGCGAGCGCGGCGCGGGCGGCCTGGGCACTGGATGAGGGCGAGGCGGGCATGGGCTGTCTGCTCGGCGCGGGCGGGCTCAGACGGTGTACCGCTCGTGCGGGACGGCCCGTTCCCACACCGCTTCGAACGCGGTGGCGCAGAGCTTCGCGACGGCGGGGTCCTCGGTGTCGGAGGTGCGCGGGTCGGCCCAGTCGCCGTCACCGGTGAAGTGGTTGAACCGCACGACGCGGTCGTCGAACAGCCAGAAGTCGGCGCCGGGCAACGCCAAGTCGCACGCGTCGCGGCGCGGCAGCCAGCGAACGTCCTCGCCGGCCGCGGTGTTGACCGGCGTCATGGCGTGCAGGTACCGCGTGTAGAGGGTGACCGGCTCGGACACGATCCGGGCCCGGCGGACAGCCACACCCCGTTCGGTCGCCTCGCGCAGCATGGCCGTCCAGTCCCGCCAGTACTCCGACTCCGGGTCGAGGTCGGAGTCTTCTGCAGAATCGGGATCGCCGACCTCGGCGTTCAGTGCGTCGTCCGCCTTCAACCCCTGAATCACCAACTCCTGCTTGTCGTTGTCCAGCAGCACCATGGGCGACCCTTCCTTCCCCGTCTCAGGGTCGATCCCCACGAAATCTAGCCCCACGACACCCTCCAGCACCACGCCGGTTTCGGTCACTTGCGCGTCACCGTTCCGCAGTGCTGACGATCCGTCAGGGGCGTGCGGGCGCAGCCGGGCGGCTCGCGTCCGCGCTGGCCGTACGGCGTGCCCCGGCTCGTGCAGCGAGGGGTGCGACTGCCGGGCGCAGCCTGGTCCGCCGGTTCGGCCACCGGGCCGACGACCCGCAGGACGCGCTGAGCCTGTGCCGTTCCGTCGAGCTCGATCTCAGGCGCTGCGCCGCCGCCCGGGGGCGGCGGGCGCGGCGTCAGGAGGTCATGGACAATGCCGCAGGGTCAGGTGGTACACGGTTTTGACCGTGCCGTCCGTCGAATCCATCTCCAGGAAGCTGGTGTCGCCCGGGCTCGAGGTGCCGCGGTCGACCTGCAGTTCGGTGGTGATGTCGAGGTTGCGCTCCTCCCCGCAGGGGGCGAAGGCCAGGGCTGCGGCCGGCGCGGTGTCGGTCGTCTGCCAGTCGCCGTTGAACCCGCCCTTGAAGTGGTGGGTCGCGGTGGTGGTGCGGGGGTCGCCCTGGAAGTGGTAGCGGGCCCGCTGGGTGCCGGAGGCGCCCGTCGCCAGTGACGCGAAGCCGCGGTATTCGGCGGACACGATCGCGTAGGTGTAGCCGCTGGGGACGTGCACGAGAAGGGTGAGCTGACAGTTCTTCCGGAAGTCGGTCGGCGACGCCCCGGGCCCCACCTGGGCGAGGTAGTTGCTGTAGGTGACGGTGAAGACGGTGTTGTCGGGGGACACGGCGACGGCGGCCGTCCCCTCCGGGCAGCCGGTGCCGTTGACCGCCACGCTGTCGATGACGACCCGCTCCTGCGGCGGGGGTGGGGGCGGGGCCGGGCTGCCGCCGAAGGCCGACGAGCCGAACAGTGAGGTGGCGACACCAGTCGCGGCCAGCACGCGGAGCACCATGGTTTCCCTTCGACCGTCCACGGGTCCGGGGGCGGGCGTCGGTCTCCGCGCCCGCCCCCGGATCTACACGTCGGCATCGCACCACACACCGCGCACCCGAGTACAGAAGGTGACAAATCGGTCACTCAAACGGCCCGCACGGTCGGGGCGTCGTTCACCCACGTACGGGAACAGGGCGCCGCGCGGGCGGGCGGGACGTCCCCGCCCGCGCCGTCGGGTGGTGTCAGTGGACGAAGATCCGGTGCGGGGTGTCCTTGGTGGCGGGCTGGTTGCGGTCCAGGTGGACGCCCGGGTAGGTCTTTCCCGCGTTGCGTACGGCGAAGCTGATGAGCACGGCCATCAGGCCGGTCACGCCCGACAGGCCGGGGACGGCTCCGCCGCCGCCGATGAGGCAGGCGACGGCGATGAGGGCGATGCCCGCCGCGAGGAGGAGCCAGCCGGAGGTGGTGCGGGTGCGCTGCTTCTGTGCGGCGGTCGGCTCGGATTCCAGCACGACCTTGATGGGGAGGCGGCAGTCGCCGCAGTACGCGTCGAGGACGACGGACCCCGACTCCGGGCGCCGGCTCGCGCCGAGCGGGAACAGGTGCCACTGCGAGTGGTAGGTCGTGCTGCGCAGCCCCTCGGTGCGGGTCATGCTCGTCCGGTGGCCCAGACGGAACCGTGAGACTTCGGTGGGCACGCTCATGGATCTCGCTCCGTCTCCCCGTGCGCGGGCCCCCAAGTGTCCGCGCGGGCCGCGATGTTAACAAACGCCCGTGTACGCGAGGGGCCGCCGGGGTTAACAAACGCCCGTGTACGCGAGGGGCCGCCGGGCGACGCCCGGTCGGCGCGGCCGGTCCGGGAAGTTCCCGGCCGGCGGGCGATGAGTTTCGCCGCCCGGGCCGGTCTACCCCTTGAACACACCGACACGAGCAGGAGAGAACACATGTCCTTCCAGGCGTACCTCGACACCATCGAGACCAGGACCGGCCTGACGCCGCGCCAGTTCGTCGCGCTCGCCGAGCAGCGCGGCTTCGACGCCCCGGCCACGAAGGCCGGGGTGATCCTCGCCTGGCTCAAGGAGGACTACGGACTGGGCCGCGGCCACGGCATGGCCCTCGTCCACGTCCTCAAGCACGGCGCGAAGATCGACGCCCGGCACGTGGGCACCACGGGGTCGCACCGTGACGCCTCCGACACCCTGTGGCTGGACGGCAGGGCGACCAGGCCCGCGTGAACGGTCGGGCCCGGGCCGGGCCGGGGCCGGACTGCGGTCGGGCCGGGGTCGGGCCGTTTCGGGGTGTGCTACGGTCGTCGGCGCTGGCTGGAATGCGCGAAAAAATCCGCTCCTGAATGGTGTTTCTGAGCGGCGCCCCACACGGTGTTCGTTCCTCTGCGAGGAACCCGGTGCTTCCTTCGTCGTCCTGAACGAAGGCAGAGGACTGTGCTTTTTCCGTACCGTGTGATCATCATCGGGGCCGGACTGGGCGGGCTCGCGCTCGCCCACGGCCTGCGCGAGCGAGGCGTCGACGTCACCGTCCACGAGCGCGACGCCCGTCCCGGGGCCCGACCGCAGGGCTACCGCATCCAACTCGACGAACCCGGCCTCACCGCCCTACGGCAGTGCCTGCCCGCCGAGTTGTTCGGGCTCTGCCTGGCCACGGCCGGGGCACCGCCGGCCCGGGTCTCGGTCCGCAACCGTCACCTGGAGGTCCTGGCGGACCGAGCCACGGGCCGAACCGCGGACCCGACGGCGGGCTTCGAGGCGGCGGGCGTCGGCCCGCGCGCCTTCGACCGGCCGACGCTGCGTCGGATCATGCTCCTCGGACTGGGCGACCGGGTGCACCACGGCGCACAACTGGCCTCCTACCGGCACGAGGACGACGGGCGGGTCACCGCCTGCTTCGCCGACGGCCGGACCGCGACCGGCGACCTGATCGTCGGCGCCGACGGCGTCAACTCGACGGTGCGCCGGCTCCTGCTGCCCGCGGCCCGGGTCGAGGACGCCGGCCTGCGGCTGGTCTACGGCCGGATCCCGCTGGACGGGCGGGCCCGCGCAGCCCTGCCGGGCTGGGCCTTCGAGAGCATCTTCACCGTGGTCACCGACGGCCCGGGCAAGGCCCATCTGGGCCTGGGCCCGGTGGAGTTCGCCACCCGGCCCGACCTGGCCGGCCGGGCCCGGACCCCCGCCCTCGACCTGCCCCCGGCCCACGACTACCTCGCGTGCATGGTCGGCGCACCCGCCGACCACCCCGCGATGCCCGCCCCCGCGGACCTGCGCACGCTGCCGCCCGCAGCCCTGCGCGAACTCGCGCTGCGGCTGCTGGGCGACGGCTGGCACGAGGACGTCCACCGCCTGCTCGCCCGGTGGGACACCGCCTCGCTCTTCCCGCTGCGCATCTCCACCTCCGCCCCCGTGCCGCCCTGGGAGCCGGGCCCGGTGACGCTGATCGGCGACGCGATCCACGCGATGAGCCCGGTCCTGGCGATGGGCGCCAACACCGCCGTCCGCGACGCCGCCGAACTCAGCCGCGCCCTGGCCGACGCGACCGGCCCGGGCCCGGGCCTGGCCCGGGCCGTGGGCGTGTACGAGAGCCGGATGCGGGACTACGCCTTCCCGATCGTCGCCGACTCCCGCAGGACCGGACAGCAACGCGTCGGCCAGCGCTGACAGGACCCGTCGGGCGGGCGGCAGACCTGCGGGCGGGCGCGGTGTCCGTGCCCGCCCGCGGACGGCCGAGGGCGGTCGCAGGCGGTCGAGGGCAGGCTAACGCCCTTGAGCGGAGCCGGTGTTGGTGCTTCACTGTGCGGATGATCAGCGAGGCCGAGATGACTGACCTGTTCGGCGCCGTACTCAGCAGGCACCGGGTGGACACCCGGGCGCGGTGGCGCAACGCCGTGTGGGCGCTGGTGGTGGCCGTGCCCAGCGGCTGGCTCGGGCTGTGGGCGCTGGTCGCCGCGGACGACGGCCGTCCGGGCGGGGGCCGGGCGATCGGCCTGGTGATCGGCCTGTCCCTGGGCGCGCTGTACGTCGCCGTGACGCAGGCGTGGCGCGCGGTGCGGGGCGGGTCGGGAGAGTACTTCGAGGTCCGCGAGCGCGGGATCGTCCACGGCTCGCGGCGCGGTGCGGTGGGCTGGGAGTGGAGCCGGATCGTGTCGGTCACGATCCCCGGCACCCCGAGGATCCACGGCCTCGCCCGCCGGCTGGGCAACGACTACCGCTGCCGCCTCGCCCTCGACGGCGGCGCGCGCCTGTACATCGACGGGCACGCCGCCGGGGCCTTCGGCCTGGGCCGCGCGGTGCTGGAGCACAGCCCCCGGGCGCGGCGGCTGCAAGGGGACGAGTGGCAGGACCGGGCGGGCGGCTGGTTCCTGGCCGGGGCGGCGGCGTTCCTGCTGGCGGGGGTCTCGATGGTCGCCTATCTCGCGAGCCACGCGGACACCACCCGCACGGTCACCGACCCGAACGGGATGCTCCGCGAGGAGACCGTGCAGGGCGTCGGCGACGGTGTGATCATGGCGGTCGGGCTGAGCCTGCCGGTGTGCGCGATCGGCGCGATCACGTGCATCGTGCTGTACGTCCGCTACCGGCGCTACCGCCCGCGCTGACCGGGCGGTTACGCCGCGGCACTACCCTGGCCTTCCCCGGCCCCGGAGGACGCCGTGCCCCCCACGCGAAGCGCCGGCGGTGACGCCCCCGCCCCGCCGCCGCGGCCCAGCGGCCGGCGCCTGCTGCTCGGCGTCGCCTGGGACGTCGTGGTCCCGATCGCGGTGTACTACGGGCTGCGCGCCGCCGGGGTCGGCGTCTTCGGCGCGCTGCTGGCCGGCGCCGTCCTGCCCGCGCTCACCACAGCGGTGCGGTGGCTGCGCACCCGGAGCCTGGAGGGCATGGCGGGATTCATCGCCGGGACCATGCTGCTCGGCGTCGCGGCCGCGCTGGTCAGCGGCAGCCCCCGATTCCTGCTGGCCAAGGACGGGTGGCTGACCGGCGTGGCCGGGCTCTGGTTCCTGGCCTCGGTCAGGGCCAGGCGTCCGCTGCTCTTCCACGCCGGACGGCCGCTGCTGGAGGGCCGGTTCCGCTCCGACGGCACCTCCTGGGACGTGCTGTGGGAACGCGAACCGGCCTTCCGGCGGATCTGGCGGGTCTCGACCGCGATCTGGGGCGTGGCGATGCTGCTCGACGCCGCCGCGCGGGTCGTGATGGCCTACACCCTGCCGGTGGACGCGGTGCCCGGCCTCGGCGCGCTGCTGTGGCCGGTCACGCTGGTGCTCCTCCAGGTGGTCAACGGCCTCTACTACGAGCTGGCCGGGCTCTGGCGGCTTACCTCCGGCACGACCGCGCGACCGCCGCGCGGCTGAGCACCCCCGGCCGGGAGGTCGCCTGCGGTGCGGTGCCGGGCGCGGCCGTCACCGCTGGAAGGGGCTGGGGCCCCAGGCCTTCCCGCCGACCGGGTAGCTGTACAGCGGCCGGCCCTTGACCGCGCTGGTGCGGAACGGCGCGCCGCCGCCGGGGCCGACGGTCAGCGTGCCCTTACGGGTGCCGCTGGACCACTCCAGTTCCAGGTACCAGCTGACGTCGTGGGAGGTGGTCTGGGCGGTGACCTCGATGACCTGCGGGTTCCGCTCGCTCACCTCGACCGGCAGGCCGGCGCTGCCCTCGGTCACCACCGGGCGGGGGCGGCCGGCCCCGGCGCGGTCGCACCCGTGGTCGCCCCGGTGGTCGCGCCCGTGGTTGCTCCGGCGGCGGCCGCCGGGGCGGGAGCGGAGGCGGGGTCGTTCTTCGACGACTCGCTGATCGGCGACGTCGTCACGGTCGTGCACTCCAAGGAGAAGACCGTCGCCCCCGACAACGGACTCGGCGGCTGGAACCTCCTCTGGGCCAACTGGTAGCACCGGCCCGGGCGTTGGCCGGTTCCACGGCGCCTCGCCGCCGGCACCCGCCGGACGGGGTTCCACCGGGGTTCCACCGGGGGCTTGATCATGACGGGTGGTCGGGGCCAAGATCTCCCCCGGTTGGATCACAACGGGGGGAGCCGTGATGTCCGAGGACCGGTCGGTCAGTCGTGGGCTGAGACAGCGCCACATCGCCATGATCGCGCTGGGCGGTGCGATCGGAGCCGGGCTGTTCGTCGGCTCCGGCGTCGGGATCGCCGCGGCGGGGCCGGGGATCGTGGTGTCGTACGTGGTGGCCGGGGTGCTCACGGTGCTGGTCATGCGGATGCTCGGCGAGATGTCCGCCGCCCGCCCCGGCTCCGGGGCGTTCGCCGCGCACGCCACCCGCGCCTGGGGGCCGTGGGCCGGGCTGCTGGCCGGCTGGATGTACTGGGCGCTGCTGGTGGTGAGCGTGGCCGCGGAGGCGATCGGGGCGTCCCGGATCGTGGCGGGTTGGCTGCCGCAGGTGCCGGCCTGGGTGTGGGTGGCGGTGTTCATGGCGCTGTTCACCGGGACGAACCTGGCGGGTGTGCGGCACTTCGGCGAGCTGGAGTTCTGGTTCGCCGGGGTGAAGGCGGCCTCGATCTGCGCGTTCGTGCTGCTCGGCGCCGCCGCCGTGCTCACCGGCCGGACGCCGGCCGCGGAGAACCTGACCGCGCACGGCGGGCTGCTGCCGCACGGCTGGCACGGGGTCGCGGTGGGCACGATCGCCGCGGTGTTCGCGTACGGCGGGCTGGAGACGGTGACCATCGCCGCCGCCGAGTGCGCGGACCCGGTGGCCGCGGTGCGCCGGGCGGTGCGCACGGTGCTGTGGCGGGTGGCGCTGTTCTACATCGGCTCGATGGCGGTGATCGTCGCCGTGGTGCCGTGGGACGACCCGGCGGTCGCCGGCGGCCCGTACGCGGCGGCGATCGGCCGGATCGGGGTGCCGGGCGCGGCGCAGCTGATGGACGCCGTCGTGCTGGTGGCGCTGCTGTCGGCGATGAACGCCAACATCTACGGCTCCTCGCGGATGCTGCACGCCCTCGCGGCCCGCGGTGACGCGCCGCGCCTGCTGACCGGGCGTGGTGGGGTGGAGGACTCGGATGGTGCGGGCGGCGGCGCGCTGGTCGGGGCCGGGCGGGCCGTGCTCGCCTCGGCCGCGTTCGGTTTCGGGTCGGTGGTGCTCAGCCTGCTGTGGCCGCGGACCGTCTTCCCGTTCCTGCTGAACTCGATCGGGACGGCGATCCTGGTGGTCTGGATCCTGATCGCCGCCTCCTACCTGCGGCTGCACGGCCGGCGGCGGCGCACGGACGGGCCGGAGCAGGAGCAGGAGCGCGGGCGGGAGCAGGCGGCCTCGATGTGGGGCTTCCCGTACCTGGGCTACGGGGCGCTGGCGGCGATGGCCGGGGTGCTGGTGTTCATGCTGGTGGACCCGGGCAGCCGCAGCCAGGTGCTCTGCACCGGCGCGTGGACGGCGGTGCTGCTGGTGGTGGCCGGGCTGCGGCGGCACCGGCGCGGGCCGGTCGCCGGTCCGGCCGTGGCGGCGGCCCCGGGCACCGGGCCCGCCGTCGCCGCGGTCACTGCTCCCGTGCGTACCGGGCCAGGAACAGGTCGACCCCGGAGCTGATCGTGCGGTGCATCGCGGCCTCGTCCAGTTCGGCCTCCGGGCGGAACGTGCGCACCAGCTGCGGCACGCCCACCGTGCAGGCGACCAGCTGCTGCACGGCCAGCGCCGGGTCCTCCACGGCGAGCACCCCGCGGCGGTCCAGTTCGGCGAAGGCCTCGATCAGCGGGCCGTTGTTCATGTCGTAGCTGACCCGGTACCAGAGCTGGCCCAGCTGCGGGAAGCGGTCGATCTCGCCGATCACCAGCCGGCGCAGCGACATGATGTCGGGGCGCAGCAGGATGCGGGTCCAGTCGAGGGTGAGCGTGATCAGCGCGGAGCGCAGGTCGTCGGCCTCGGCGATGGTGGAGTTCCACGGCTTGAGGTCCTCGTAGGTGGTGGGCAGTATGCCGCCGATCACCGCGAGGAAGAGCCGCTCCTTGTTCCCGAAGTGCTTGTAGATGGTCGCCTTGGAGACACCGGAGCGCGCGGTGATGGCGTCCATCGAGGCGGCGGAGTAGCCCTCCTTCAGGAACTCGACCAGGGCCGCGTCGATGATGGCCTGTCGGCGGCGCTGGGCGGCGTCGACCGGGCTCGGGATGATCGGGATGCCGAACTCGTCGGTCGGCTGGGGGTCGTCGGCGGCCATCGGGTTCTCCTCGGGGTGCTCGGGGGAGACGGTACGGGCCAGTATATGAAACTGAACGGTTCGGTCGGTCCGCTCGGTCGGTGTGCTCGGCCGGCGCGTCGGCGGGGCGTCGGCGGGGCGGGTTACGGGCCCGGCACGGCGATCCGCTCGGCGAGCACCGCCAGTTGCGGGCCGAACGCCGCGCCGAGCAGGAACACCAGGTTGAACAGTCCGATCGCCTCCGGTCGCCGCTGCGGTGCCACGGCCTCGGCGGCGGCGCCGGTCAGGATGCCCTGGCCGCCCGCGTTGACGCAGGCGCTGGCCCCGGCGCCCAGCAGCACCAGCGGCGCCCAGGGGCCGAAGGCGGCGAGCGCGAGTGCGGTGAAGGAGCCGCCGAGCAGCAGGCCGGTGGTGCGGCGCAGGCCGAGTCGGGGTGCGGCGCGCACCAGCGACCAGGAGAGCAGCGCGCCGGTGAGGGTGGCGAGCGAGCCGACGGCGCCGGTCTGGACGGTGCTCCAGCCGGTGAGCGCGGCGGCCCGCCGGGGTGCGCCGTAGACCAGGCCGAAGTTGACGGTCGCCAGGATCAGCATCACCGCGGCGACGGCCCGGAAGCGCGGCACCGCCAGGGCGTCCAGGCCGAGGAACGAGCGGCGCGGCGCCTGCGCGCCCGGGCCCCGCGCGGGCTTCCGTACCGGATCCCGTGCCGGCTCCCGTGTCGGCTCGGGCTTCGGTCCGGGCTTCGGTCCGGCGCATCCGCGCAGTACGGCCGGCAGTACGGCCAGGGTCAGCACCGGCAGCACCAGGCAGGTCCGCCAGCCCAGCCCGGTCGCCACCGCCGCGCCGATGAACAGGCCGGCGGTGCCGCCCGCCGCGCTGCCGATCGCGACGACCCCTGAGGCGCGTCCGTCCGGCTGGCGCGCGGCCAGTTGGAAGGCGGCCACGTTGAACCCGGCCGCGCCGACCGCTTGCAGGGCGCGCCCGGCGACCAGCGGGCCCAGGTCCGCCCCGGCGGCGAGGGTGACCAGTACGCCGAGCAGCAGTGCCCCCGCGGAGGCGAGCAGCAGTGTCCGGGGGTCGCGCCGCCCGGCGGTGGCGGTGAGCAGCGGGGTGCCGAGCATCATGCCGAGCCCGTAGCCGCTCATCAGCCAGGCGGCGGGGCCGGGGCCGGTGTGCAGTTCCCGCGCGACGGCGGGCAGGACGAGGCTCGGGCTGGAGAGTCCGGCGGCTCCCGGGGCGGCGAGCGCGGCGAGCAGCAGGCCGGTCCGGAGCGACCCCCGTGCGCCCCGGCCGGTGCTGTCCGTCGGCGGCTGCGCGGGGCGGGCGTCCGCCCCTGCCGCCGTGTTCAGTGCTCCCGGGTTCATTCCGGGATCCGCCCGAACTTCCCGTTGGAGAAGTCGAGTTGGGCCTGCCGGAGTTCGGCCGCGGTGTTCATCACGAACGGGCCGCCGCGGGCGACCGGCTCGCCGATCGGCTCGCCGGCCAGGACCAGCACCTCGGCCGGTCCGTGCGGTGCGGCGACGGTGATCCGCTCGCCGTCGTGGGCCAGGACCGCGAGCTGGCCGTCCGTCAGCGGCGCGTCGGGCAGTTCGACGGCGCCGGAGAGCACGTAGACGGCGGCGTTGTGGCCGGTCGGCACGGTGAAGTCGGCCCGCCCGCCGGCGGGCAGCACGGCGTGCGCGAGCAGGACCGGCAGGTGGGTCTCGAAGGGTCCGGCCACGCCGTGGCTGCGGCCCGCGATCACCTTGACCCGGCTGCCGTCCTCGGTGTGCACCACCGGGATGGTGTCGGGCCCCTGGTTCTGGCTGCGGGCCGGGAGGTCCTTGAGCCGGGCGGGCAGGTTCACCCAGATCTGGAGCATGTGCTGGCGGCCGCCGTGGGCGAGCAGTTCGGCGGTGGGCTCGTTGGAGTGGACGATGCCGGCGCCGGCGGTGAGCCACTCGACCTCGCCGGCGACGCTGGTGCCGCGCCGGCCGGTCGAGTCGGCCCAGTCCATCGAGCCCTCGATGAGGTAGGAGACCGCTTCGAAGCCGCGGTGCGGGTGGGCGGGGGCGCCCTTGGCCTCGCCGGGGGCGAGCAGCAGCGGACCGGTCTGGTCGACCATCAGGAACGGGTCGAGCATCGGGAGCTCGGCCACCGGGAACGGGCGGCGGACGGGGAACCCGGCGCCCTCGAAGGTGTGCACGGGGTCGATGACGGTGGTGGTCGAGCGGACGGGGGCGGCCTGGGCCGCGGCGGACTGAGTCGTCGTCATGCCGAGGACTGAACTACACAAGCCAGTTCAGAGTCAAGACTGAACTGTCTGGTTGACGCATTGAACTGAACGGTTTAGGTTTCTCGGCGTCGGAACAACCACCGCCGCCCCGGCAGCCACACGCACACCGCAAGGAGCACCGTCATGAGCGCGTCCAAGGTCTTCGCCATCTCCGGCTCGCTTCGCGCCGACTCGCACAACACCGCGCTGCTGCGCGCCGCCCGGAAGCTCAACCCGGCCGGCATGGAGATCGAGATCTACGACGGCCTGCGCGAGATCCCGCCGTACGACTACGACCTCGACCACCCCGGCAAGCGCCCGGCCGTCGTCGACGAGCTGCGCCGCAAGGTCACCGAGGCCGACGGACTGCTCATCGCCACCCCGGAGTTCAACTACTCCGTCCCCGGCGTCCTCAAGAACGCCCTGGACTGGCTGAGCACCGACTGGAGCAAGAGCGAGGGCCTGCCGCTGCACCGCAAGCCCACCGCGATCATGGGCGCCGCCCCCACCAACTTCGGCTCCGTCCGCGCCCAGCTGGCGCTGCGCCAGGTCTTCGTCTGGACCGACAGCGACGTCGTGGTCAAGCCCGAGCTGGTCGCCTTCCGCTCGCACGAGCGCTTCGACGAGCAGGGCGAGCTGACCGACGAGGGCACCGCCGGGATCCTCAAGGACCTGCTCGCCGCCCTCCAGGGCAAGATCGACGCCCGCGCCTGACACCCCCTCCCCCGGAACCCACCGCCCCCACGCGACACGGAGCCCCGCCGAGCACCCGCCCGGCGGGGCTTCGCCGTGCCCGGGCTCCCCGGCGTCACCGGGGAGGCCGGGGACGCCGGGGACGGCAGGTCTCAGGCGGTCGGGCCGAGGAGGGCCGCCAGTGCGGTGCGCAGGTGTTCGTCCTCGCGGATCATCGCGTGGTCGGCGCCGGAGAGGACCAGGCGGCGGTCCCGGGTGGCGAGCGCGGTCAGGCGGTCGTGCTGTTCCGGGGTCAGGGCCGAGGCGCCGAGGGCCCGCAGGGCCTCCACGGCGTGCTTGAGGTCGGCGTGGGTCTCGGCGGAGTGCAGGGCCGCTTCGGCGAGGCGGGTGCGGTCGAGGACGGCCGGGTCGCCGACGACGAGCAGGGCGAGGACGGCCGAGGGTGCCAGGGTCGGGTCGTCGAGGAAGGATTCGAGGCGGGCGGTCAGTGGGCGTCCGGCCGGGCCGAGGGCGGCGATCTCGCGGGCGGCGCGGGCGGCGGTCCAGCGGAACCACTGCCGGCCCCGGCTGTTGTCGAGCACCGAGGCCAGGACCGGGACGGCTTCGGCCGCCTGCCCGGTGATCCGCCACAGGGCGAGCGCCAGGGCGAGGTCGGTGTCCACCTGCGGGGTGGTGTCGCGCTCGGCGGTGCGGGCGAGCGCCTCCCGCAGGGCCGGGACGAGGGGGGCGGCCGCCGGTCCGAGGGCGGCCGCGGCCTGGGCGCCGTCACCGGCGCCGCGTACTCCGGTGGCGAACGCCGCCTCGGCGGCGGCCAGCAACGGTCCGCTCTCGCCGGTCAGTTCGTGCAGCGCCTGGGCCACGAGGAGCTTCCCGGCCTCGGCGCGCAGACCGGTGGCGGCCTGCGCGCGCTGCTCCGCTCCGCCGTCGGCGGCGACGGCGGTGATCGCGGTGGCGGCGTACGGGAACCGGGGCAGCACGGCGCACAGTTCGGGCAGCGCCGTGACGGCCTGCGGGCCCCATCGCCGCAGCAGGTGGACCAGGCCCGCGATGTCGTTGTTGTCCTGGACCGTCGTGCAGCCGCAGTCCTGGCATTCCGAGGCGGGCCGCTCCAGGGCCTTGGCGGCCAGGCGGGCGCGAACCGCGGCGAACAGCTCCGGGTCGAACGGGAAGGGGGCGTCGGCCGGGGCGTAGGACCCGGCGGCGCTCTGCATGGCGCGCGGGCGCCGGCCGAGGGCCCGGGCCAGCAGCGGGGCGGCGGCCTCCGGCGCCACCAGGACGAGCGCGGCGAGGGCCTGGTCGGCCGCCTCGTCGTCCGGCCCGTTGTCCGCCTGGGCGTCCGGCCGCGCGGCGAGTTCGGCGAGGACGGGCGCGGCCTCGGCGGCGGCCGGGCCGAGCTTGGCCAGCAGCTGGGCGGCCGCCCGGTCGGCGGCGAGCGGGACGATCGCCGGGACCAGCCGCTGCGGGGCGCTGCGGGACAGGGCGCAGGCGCGGTCGGCCGCCCACAGGGCCTCGGCCCGCACCTCGGGGCGCTCGTCGCGCAGGGCGGCGTCGAGCAGGGCGAGGGCGCTCTCGCGGTCGGCGGCGTCGTCCCGCTCCAGCAGGTGCCCGACGATCGTGCGCAGCGGCTCCCGGTGCTCGCCCGCGTGGCCGAACCGGGCGGTCTCGCGCGCGGGCAGCAGGCCGAGGACGGCGTCGTGGTGGGCGGCGAGCCACGGTTCGTCGGCGTCCAGCGCGGCGAACACGGCGGCCAGGCGCAGCGGCGCGGGCGTGTCCGGGGTGAGCAGGGCGCGGGCCTGGTCGGCGGCGCCCTTGCGGTCCAACCGGCCGTAGGCGGTGAGGAGTTCGGCCCGGACGGCGGGTTCGGTCTCGGTGGCGAGGTGGGCCCGGACGGCGGGCAGGGCGGTGCCGGTGTCCCGGGTGTGGCCGACGGTCCAGCCGGCCGCCTGCCGCACGTCGGCGTCCTCGTCCGCCAGCAGCGGTATGAGCAGGGGCAGTTGGGCGGTGACGGCGGCCCGTACGGCGCCCGGCTCGACGCCGTGCTCGTCCTCGCTCTCGGCGAGGCAGCCGAGCAGGCGGAGCGCGTCGACGCTCTGGCTGCCGGAGGCGGCGATCCGGGCGAGGTAGGGGGCGGCGTCGACGCTGGCCGCGTACACGGTGCCCTGGTGGACGATCGAGCCGTACAGCTCGTCCAGTGCCTCCTCGGCGTCCTCGCCGCCCTCGGCGAAGGCGCGCAACAACTCGGGCAGGTCCTCGGCGGGGCCGTAGGCGTGGTCGACGGTGGCCCAGGGGTGGTCGTCGAGGCCGGCGAGGGCGGTGGGGAGCTCCATGGCCGCGATCTTCGCAGGGGCCTCCGACATCCCCTCGGACGGGGTGGCGCGGGCGGACCGGGGTGGGCGAGACGAGCCTCCGCGGTTCCGGGGCGGGCTCTATGGCGGCGGCGCGCCGGGGCATCCACCGTCGCGGCCGACGACAGCAGGACATCCACCGCTCACGGCGGCGGCGACAACACGGCCCGCGACCTGTCCCGCCTGCCCGCAGCACCGCCGGTGGCGCTCACCGGTGCGCGTCCTCGGCGAGGAGGCCGGCGCGCTGCGCCCACAGGGCGGCCTGGAGGCGGTTGGCGACCCGCAGCTTCGCCAGGAGCTCGCCGACATGGGCTTTGACGGTCCCCGGACTCAGGTGCATGGCCGCCGCGATCTCGCCGTTGGTCAGTCCCCGGGACAGTCCGGTGAGGACGCCGCGCTCGCGTTCGGTGAGCCCGGCGGTGCCGGCGGCCGCGGATCCGAGTCCGCGGTGGTGGCGCAGGTAGCCGTTGACGACGGTCGGGACGACCTTCGGGTCCAGGACGACGAGTCCCTCGGACAGGGAACGGACCATGGGGGCGAGGCCGTCGGGATCGGTGCCCTTGAGGAGGTAGCCGGAGGCACCGTCCCGCAGGGCCTGCGCGATGTGTTCGTCGGAGTCGCAGTTGGTCAGCATGGCCACGACGGGCGGTTCGGGAAGTTCCATCAGTCGCCGCAGAACGGTCAGGCCGTCGACGTCGGGCATCCGGATGTCCAGCAGGACGAGGTCCGGGGCGTACGCGGCAACGGCTTCCAGGGCCTGCCCACCGGGGACCGCGGCCACCACCTCGATGCCGGCGGCGGCGTTCAGGATCAGGCGGAGGGCCGAGCGGATCAGCGCCTCGTCGTCCACCACCGCAACCCGGATCACGCTTGGCCCCCGCCCCCGTCGTCCTGCGCCGCGGGATCCGGTCGACTGCGCGGAGCGCGCCCCGTCCCCCAGCGCCGCAAGCCCGGCAGGCGCCGCCCCGAGGATATCCAGTCGTGCCCGATCGATCGGCTGTGGCGCGGGCACGGCCAGGTGCCCAGCGACGTGCTTCCGGACGGACGGGTGGATCGATTCGCCACCTGGCCAGACCATGCCGCGGGTCGTGTCCGGAACTCGACGCCACGCCTCGACGCCCGGCGCACCGTCCCGGGGAAGAAGGCGCAGGACGAACGGCAGACCCGGGCCGCGGGGGACCGACCCGCCGGTTGGGGGGGTGCTGGCCGGAAGCCGCTCCCGTGCCTCCGCGGCGCCCCCGGACTCTCTTGATCGATCGTCAGGAGTGCGGATTAACTACGGGTCGAGCAGCGAGGCCCTGACGATCAGGACCGGATCCGCTCGCACATCCGCTCATTCGGGGGGCGGGGCCGGGCGAGCACGGGAGCCGTAAGTGTCCAAGCCGACGGCCCCACGAACAGCACCTGATCCCGCCCCCCTTTGTGCACAACGCAAAGGAAGAGTACTTGAACCGCAACACGATACGCCTCGGTGGTGTCGCGACCCTCGCCGCCGTGGCCCTCGCCTCCGGCGTTACCACCGCCCAGGCCGCGCCCGTCCGGACCCCCTCCCCGCAGCTCTCCGTGGAGTCCGTTCCCCCGACCTGGACGATCGACCGTCAGGCACCGGCCCCGGCCGTGCCCTCGGCCGCTGACGCCGGTGCCGTCACGCCGCCCCAGGGGACGACGGGCAAGGCCGAGTGGGACCCGTACATCCAGACCCGAAACGTCCGCAAGGTGCAGACGGACATCTGCGGCGGTAACCGCCTCGACGCCGTGTCCGGCAACGGCCCCATGACGCTGACGCTGTCCCAGAGCCGGGCCATCGCCAGCCAGTGGTCGGCGACCGGCGGCATCTCCGCGGGAGCCGTGTCCGTGGGCGTCGGATTCAGCGTGACCGACACCGCCACCTACACCGAGACGGGCTCTTTCGCCGTCCCCGCCGGACAGTACGGACACCTGGAGGCCTATCCGATGTTCGACCGCTTCACCTACGACGTCGTCGACACGCGCATCGGCGGCGGCGCCACGGTCGGCACCGGAGAGGCCCTGCACGGGTCGGGGTACTGCTACAAGAGCTGGACCAACTAGGAGAAATCAGCACATGCGTCGATCCGTCAGGCTCACGATCACCCTGGTCGCCCTCGCCACCGCAACGGCGTGCACCGGCAACGGGGCGCCCCGAGGGCAGGGAACACTTCCCCCCTGGCCCCTGGACGGACTGGCCGCCGCCCCCGTGGAGGCGGCCGTCCAGACCGGCGTCGACACCCTGCCGGGCAGAACTCCTGCGAAGGTCCTCGGCGTCGCCCGGATCTCGGGCACCGACGTGGTCCTCGCCGTCAGGAACGGCATCTGCCTGGCAGCGTTCCTGCCGCTCGCTCCCGAAGGGCCGACCGGCACGGCGTCGGTCTCGTTCGGAGCGCAGCGCCCAGCGGCCGGAACCGACTTCTCGGACGATCACCAGCAGTTGCCGGGGTCCGTGCTCACCGGCCCGTACACGCTGGCGATGAGCCCGGTGGCGCCCTTCACGGCCGCGACCATCGGCTGCTCCGAGAAGGGGATCGCGCTCAAGATCGAAGGGGTCGACGGATCGGCGCAGGTGCAGAAGGTGGCCGGCGATTCGCTCGGGTACCGGAAATCCGGTCGGGACGTCCTGGTGACCGTCGGAACCTCCGACGCGATCCAGCCCCTCGAACCCGGTACGTCCTCGCCTGCGACCGGCCGGTAGTCGGCGAAGGCCCGTACTGGCCCTGGTAAGGGGCGACGGCAGCGGTCTGCGGGAGCGGGTGGCGGTGGTGGAGCCACTCCTCCCGCGGACACCCTGACCGGTGGTTCGTGCGACGATCAGGGCGATCTCGTACAGGCACCGGACACGCTGGAGAGGCGTTAGGGGCCGGTCCCGCCGGACGCGCACCCGGTGGCGGAGAGCACGCGCATGGCGCAGCAGCCCCCGGGGCGAGCCGGACGGCGGGCGTCCGGGCGTCCGGCCGGGACGGCGGCCGGGGCGCGGCGGTGGGGCGGTTCGTACGGGGATGGAAAGCGGTGGCGGTGGATCGGCGGCACTCTTGGAGGAGGTCGACCAGGGAGGTAGCCATGGGCAGCCCGATCGTAGGAAGCGATCCCACGGACGAGACGGACGGGGACGCCAAGGCGTCCCCGCGACGGCTGTACACCGGAGGTGAGCGTCCTTTCGACCCGGAGGACCTCGTCATGGCCTCCGGGCACGACGTCACGCCCGAGCGGGTCGAGTGGGCCAGACAGCAGATCGAGCAGAAGGGCACCGCCGCGCTCGAACGCTACCTGCCCTGACGTAGCCGGGCCCAACAGCCAGCGGTCTGTGCGCTTGAGTACGCGTACTCGGGCTCACGGCCCGCCGGCCGGATGAGCATGGATGGATGAGCGAGGGGCGCCGGGGCGGCGTCGCCGAGGACGGCAGCGCCGCGGCGAACATCGCGGTGACGACGCGGCCCGCCGACCCGGCCGCCATGACGCACGTCGAGGGCTTCGTGGAGGCGGCCCTCTGCCGCTGAGGCCGCGGGGCTACTGGCGGCTCCAGCGGTCTCCGGCGGCCGGTCGGCACCGTGCAGTTCTCGCCATCGCGACCGGTCTTCCACCGTCAGAGTTTAACGGCACTTTTCCTGGTCAAAATTCGAACATGGGGTAATTCCTGCACGGGAAATGCCGCCTTTGAGCCATTTCACCGATTACCTCTACCGCCTCCGCCATTCGTAATCCTAGGGTGGTTTCGTCCAATCCTTTTGAATACGAAGGAGGATCATCATGCGGACTCGGAGGCGGATTGCGGCGTTCGCCCTGGCCACGGCCCTGGCCGGCGCGGGGTTCGTCGGCGTCTCGTCGGTGTCGGCCTCGGCTGCCCCGACGGCGTTGAGCTGCGGCAACAAGCAGTTCTTCACGGGGAGCGGCGGGCACGCGGGCGCGTCGATCAGGTGTACCAACGGGCCCTTCGTCGCGGATGTGACGTGCTACAAGCCGGGTTACGGCCGGTACCACCACTACGGAAACCGGGTGGAAAGCGGTGGGACCTCGACCGTGTGGTGCGATCTGAACGCCACCGCGGAGAACGTGGTGGGCCTCGCCTCCTGAATTCCCGAGGAGAGGTCGCGCGGCCCGGTGGGCGGCGTCGGACGGTGGGTGGAGGACGGTGGGTGGAGGGCCGTGTGTCCGAGCGGCCGGGCATACTGGCGCCGTGTCGAGCACCGATGATTCCCAGCAGCCCCCTTCCCGTGAGCCGGAGCCGGAGCCGATGACGCCGGATCGGGCGACGCCCGATCCGTTCGAGGGACTCGTCCTGGACGAGCGGTTCATCGGGGAGGCCACCGTCAAGGAGCCGACCGCCCGGACCAGGATGCTCGCCGCGCGGTGGCGGGAGGAGCCGCCGGTGGACCCGGGCGGCCGCCGCTGGACGCCCGGGCCGGCCCCCCGCGCGGCCCGCGGCGCGGGGCGCTCGCGGTGGCTGCGGCCCGGGCGCCGGCGCACCGTGCTGATCGCGGTCACCGCGTTCGCGGCGCTGTTGGCCGTCGCGGTCGGGACGGACCCGGCCGCTGTGCTGAACCGGGACGGCCGGTCGAGGCCCGGCCCGCGGCCGGTGCCCGGAGCGCCCCGGCCGACCGCGGACGTCGCGCTGCCCGGCGGCGGGGTCTCCGACGGCGCCAGGTGCGGCGCCCGGGGCTTCCACCACTTCGAGCCGGCGCCCGCGTCCTTCACCTTCGCCGGGCCACCGGCCGACACCCCACCGCCGGGGCCTCAACTCGTGCTCAGCTCCTACGGGTTCTCCCGGGACTCGGCGCAGGACCCGGGGCACTTCACCATCGACCTGGGTCTCGCCCCGGGCCCCGGCGGCCGAGCGCTGGACCTGTCGGCGCCGCTCGGTCCGCAGGGCGTGGCGGTGGAGATCGAGGGCCCGGACGGCCTGGTCGGCGGGGCCCACGGCCTCCCGCTGACGCACGGCGACGACGACGCCCCGGCCGGCCCGGGCGGCAGCGTCCACGTCGGGCCCGAGGGCGGCGCGTCCGCCCGGGTGACGCTCCCGCCCGAGGCCCTGTGCCCGGGCTTCGACGGCTTCGCCGTCCAGCAACGGCTGGTGGCACCGACCGACGCGCACAACACCGTCACCGGCCGGCCGCCCTACCGGCTCACCGTCTCCATCTCCGATCCGGCGATCGGCGCGCTGCGGCGCCAGGTGGGCTCGACGGTGCCGGGCGACGTGCTGGCGACCGACAACCGGGTACAGCCGTAGGGTAGTTGAGCGGCCGAGCGGCTGAGCGACTGGGCGGTCGGGCGGCTGCCGGGCGCCGTACCGGCGCGCGCTACCGCTCGTAGCGCATCTCGGGGAAGCGCGGTGACGGGCCGTCCAGGAGGTGGTCGTCGTGGCCGCGCAGCCAGCGGTCGAGGAAGGACGCCACGTAGGAGCGGGTGGCGAGGACGGCGCGGTCGGGGCGGACGTCGCCGACGGCGGCGGCCACGGCCTCCGGGGTGACGGCGCCCTGGCGGGCGAGCTGGGGCAGCAGGGGCTGGGCGTCGGTGTAGGAGCCGTGGCGGGAGCCTTCCAGGGTCACGTCGGCGTGCCAGCCGGTGCTGTGCTGCCACAGGGCGTCCCAGCCGGGCTGCTGGTGGTAGCTGCCGGAGTCGGCCTCCTGGGTGCCCATCAGCAGGAAGGGCCGGGTCAGGCCGTCCGCGGCGACGGTGGGCAGGGGCAGCTGGACGCCGCTGCCGTCCGGGCCGGGGAAGTGCAGCTGGCCGTCGAGGTCGACGCCGGCCTTGAGGCGCGGGTCGTCGTGCATGGTCTGCAGGGCCGCGGAGCCGCCCCCGGAGTGGCCGACCGCGGCGATCCGGTCGAGGTCGAGGGAGGCGGCGAGGCCGGACGGCAGCTGCTCGTCGTGGCGCAGCCCGGCGAGTCGGTCCAGGACGAAGCGGGTGTCGTCGACCCGGGTCTGCAGCATCTTGCGCAGGAGGGCGCCCAGGTCGAGGCCGGGCTGGTCCATGAGCGCGGGGAAGACGGAGGTGGCGAGGTCCCCGTCGGGGAAGGCGACCTCGGAGGCCTCGTAGGTGTGGTCGACGGTGACGACGACGTAGCCGCGGGAGGCGAGGTCCTCCACCAGGGTGGTGCCCCAGCTGCGCGGGGCGCCGAAGCCCGCCGAGTACAGCACGACGGGCCGCTTGCCGCCGGGGAGGGCGGGCGCGTCGGCGCGGGCGTGGGTTCGGATGCCCGCCCAGTCGGTGCGGCCGGGTTCGAAGCCGTTCTCGCGCTGGCCGATGCTCCCGGCGCTGTCGAAGTGGTCGGCGGCGGCGGGGAGCATGTAGGGCGCGCGGTCGTCGCCGGTGGCGGGGCTGGTGGTCGGGTACCAGAGGCTGATCATCAGCTTGCGGTGCTGTCCGGGCTTCCAGGGGTCGTCCCGGCCGTCGTCCGTGAGCTGCAGGGCGGTCGTGCCGATCGGGTACGGCCCGGTGGGCTGCGGCAGCCAGGCCCTGGCCTGCCGCTCGGTGGCCCGCTGCGGCGCCGCCGCGCCCGGCGCCCCGGCCGCCCCCACCGTGGCCGTCACCGCCAGCAGCACCGCCGCCGCGGCCGCCGCGGCCCGTCCTCGCCTGTTCATCGCCGTTCCCCCTCGTTCGTTCCCGTGGTCGCTTCGGACACGGGCGACGGTACGGGCGGGGAGGGGCGGAAACCGTCGTACCGGAGTGCCAAGTCCCGTCGTAGTACTCCGGTATGACGGTGTCCGGTGCCGCGGGTGCTTCGTGCTCCCGTCCGGGTCAGTGGCCGGGGGTGGGCTGTTCCGGGGTGAGGGAGTTGCCGGGCGGGATGTGGCCGCAGTCGGAGGGGGCGGGGCGGCCGGCGAAGCGGTCGCCCAGCCAGCCGACGGCCTGCGGGGCCCAGACGACGGGGACGCCGAAGTGGCTGAGGAGGTCGTACTGCTGGTAGGCGACCGGAGCGGTGCCGGTCGCGCAGTACTGGCGGGCGAGGGCCCGGACGTCCCCGGCGACCGCCACGCCGTCGCCCGTGCCGATGCCGGGCGGGCTGGCGAAGGTGCCCTCCAGGAAGCCGCCGTTGCCCTGGGCGATGGAGCCGGGCACGGTCGGGGTGGGGGCCGAGCCGAGGTTGTTCCGGTTGACGGCCTCGACGAAGGGCGGCGCCGAGTTCGGGTCGGCGTACTGGGGCTTGACCAGCGCCTTCCAGGTCAGCCCGGGGTAGTGGCCCAGGGCGTCGACGATCGAGCCGTGCTCCAGCTGCTGGTAGACCGAGCGGCCGTAGTCGTTCAGGTAGGGCGTCAGGTCGCTGCCGAAGGAGCGCGAGGCCCCGATCACGGACAGCGGGGTGATGCCGCTCCACACCAGCGAGCCGTCCACGTACTTGAGGTTGTGCGCCGGGTCGACCAGCAGCCCGCCCTCGGTGTAGCCGACCAGCTTGGCGTTCACCTCGGGCGCGTAGCTCGGCGCGAGCGCGGCCGCCCAGCCGGTGGCGACGGCGCCGCCGGAGTAGCCCATCAGCCCGAAGCGGGTGTCGGGGCCCATGCCGGTCTCCGGGGAGCGGGTGGCGGCCCGGATGGAGTCCAGGGTGTTGGTCGCGTACTCCGGGCCGGCCGCGAGGTCGGCGTTCTGGCCCTCGGTGTCGGGGAGCACCACGTTGTAGCCCTGGGCGAGCAGCGGCACCAGGAAGAGCGCCTCGACGTTGGGGATCAGACCGCTGATGCTGACGTCGCCGGCCACCGCGCGGGAGGGGCCGTCCTTCGGGTCGAGCGAGTCGTAGAAGGACTGGTACGAGACGGCCTTGCTGCCGTCCCCGGCCAGGCTGCGCACCACGGTGGTGACGTTGGCGCTGGGGCGGCCCTGGGCGTCGGTGCTGCGGTAGAGCAGTTGGATCGCCGTCACCGGGGTGGGCAGCCCGAGCACGTGGTACGGCAGGGTCCGCGTCTTGAGCACGGTGCCCGGTGCGAGCGAGGCCAGTGGCGTGCTGCCGTCGTAGGCGTAGAAGGGGTCGCTCGCGGTGGCGGAGCGCGCGGCCGCGGGGGCCGCGGCGGCCGGGCCTGTCGTGGCGGCAACGGCGGTGGCGGCCAGGGCGGCGGTGACGGCGGCGGCGAGCAGCCGGGACGTGCACGTGCGCATGGTTCCCCCGAGTCGTGGAATTCCTGGTGGTCCGTCAAAGAACGCGGGTTACCAACTGGTAGCCGGCGCCCCGGAGAACATCATGTCCATGACCCGTCACGCTGTCCCCGGGCCGGGTCACAAAGATTAACGACGCGGGTAGTGACCGGTCACAAGGCGGCACACCGCGCGCCCGTGCCGCCCGGGGCCGGCCGGATCAGCGGGTGGGCGGCACGGCGGGCGCGGCCCGGTCCAGGATCGCCTCGACGATGCGCAGCAGGCGTTCGCCCGGCCGGTCGACGCTGCCGTTCTGCGTGCTGACCTGCGCGCCTTCGAGGAGGAAGGTGATCTCGGCCGCGGTCTGCTCCGGGTCGGGCAGCCCGGCCCGCGCGCACAGGTCGAGCAGCCGACGGGCCTGGCGCTCCTTGTGCCGCTCGATCACCTGCCGTGCGGGGTGGGCGCGGTCGGGCAGTTCGGCGATGGAGTTGATGAAGGGGCAGCCCCGGTGCGAGACCGCCGGCAGCCCGTCGGCGATGAAGCGGGCCAGCCCGAGGATCTGCTCCCGGGGCCGGTCGGGGTGCGTAGCAGCACGTTCAGGAAGTGTGGGAGGCCCGGAAGGTGGAGCACCCTCGAGCGACCGGAGGCCCCGAACAGCCATGACAGCGACCGCCGGACGACCGAGCTGGGTGACGAAGCGGGCGCCGCACCACGGTGCCCGTCCTCGACGCGCTGTCGCGCACTATGCGCCTACTGGAGTCGCTCGGCGACCGGGCGGAGGAGGCCGGGTCGAACGCGGCGTCGGCTGGGAGGAGTTCGCCCTGGCAAACACCCGGCAGTGGACGGCGAACCTCACGGTCGTGACTCCTCCCCCACCGGAATGCAGGGGCTTTTCGCTAACCCTGGCGGGCGTTGCGACGGACCAGCCCGGCCCGTAGAACGTTGACAGCTCCCACCGTGTCAGCGTGTGCCCGGTGGCCACAGCCGACGCAGTGGAACTTCTCCTGTGTGGGCCGGTTATCCGCCGCGACGTGCCCGCATTCGGGGCAGGTTCGGGAGGTGTTGCGGGGATCCACGGCGATCACTTCCCGACCGGCGCTTTCAGCCTTGCTGGTGAGGATCGTGAGGAACACCCCCCAACCGGCTTCCGAGATCGACTTGTTGAGCCCGGCCTTGGCCGCCGCCCCGTTAGGCAGGAAGGTGCCCGGCCGGTCCGGGTCGGGTTTCGGCGCGGGCGCCTTGAGCATATTGCGGATCTTGAGGTCTTCGTGCGCGATCAGGTCGTACGCGCGGACCAGTCCGAGCGCGGTCCTGTGGGCGTGGTCGAGGCGCTGACGACGGACCTTGCGGTGCAGGTCGGCAACGCGCTGAACGGCACGCTGGTGGTTGGCGGTGCGCTTGTCACGGTGCACGCGGGGGAATCGGGACAGGGCCTGCTGCGCGGCTTCGAGCTTCGCGGTGGCCTTCCGGCCGTGGCGGGGATTGGGAACGAACCCGCCATTGGAGTCGGCGAGGAAGTTGGCGATGCCCATGTCGAAGCCGACCACACTGCCGGTCGCGGGCAGCGGCTCGGGCCGGCTCTGCTCTGCGGTGAGGATGACGTACCAGCGCTTGCCCTCGCGCTTGACGGACACGGTCTTGACCCTGCCGACCACCGGGCGGTGCTGATTGACCTTGACGTGCCCGATGCCCTGGAAGCGAACGCGGGTCACCGGATCGTGCGGGGTGGTATCCCAGCGGCAGCCGTCGCCGTTCTTCGGGAAGTCCACCGTGTCGAACCAGTTCTCCCCCCGGAACCGGGGGTAGCCGGGCGTCTTGCCGGACTTGACCCGGTGGAAGAACGCCGCGAACGCCTTGTCCAGCCGGCGAAGCGTGGCCTGCTGCGAGCTGAACGACCAGCGCCCCTGTCGGTCAGGGTCGAACGCCCGGATCTCCTTGAGCTGCGCAGACTGCTGCCCGTACTTGATGCTCGTCCTGGAGACATGCCGGTAGGCGTCACGCCGCTCCTGCAACGCGCCGTTGTAGAGCGAGCAGTGGTCACGCAGCATTTCGCCGAGCGCGATCGTCTGACCCACGGTGGGCCGCATGAGGAACTTGTACGCACGGATCATCCGACCCACCCCCTTTCGATACTGACAGTGATCATACGCTTTGGATATGTCACCACTCCGGGAGCCAGACCCCGATATCCGCACCCGGTCGACACGTCAGTTGCAAGCTGCACGCGCTCTTGGTGTTCGTCACGAAGTACGGCGAGGGCGTGTTCGATGACGCCATGCTCAAGCGGTGCGAGGAGATCATGCGGGAGGTCTGCGTCAGCTTCGGGACCGAGCCGCGCGAGTTCAACGGCGAGACCGACCACGTGTACCTGCTCACGCCCGCCATGTCGGTGCCGGTGACGGCCGACCCCGGCACCGGGCTGCCGGTCGGCATGCAGTTCGCCGCCGGGTACGGGCGCGAGGGGCTGCTCTTCCGGCTCGCCGGACAGTTGGAGGAGGCCGGCCCGTGGTCGGACCGCACTCCCCCGGTGTGGGCGGGCGAGCGCCCGGGCCGCTGAGGTCCCGCCTCGGGGGAAGCGGACGCCCCTCGCGGCCGGAACGGTCGCGAGGGGCGCGTGCCCGCCTGGGAGTTACAGGCTGTGGGTGAGGTGGTCGGTCAGGAGGCGGGTGAACCGGGCCGGGTCGGGCAGGTCGCCGCCCTCGGCGAGCAGGGCGCTGCCGTGGACGAGTTCGGCGATGTCGGTGAGGACCGGGTCGTCGGACTTCGCCCCGTGGGCCCGGTGCAGGGCGGTGATCAGGGGGTGGGTGGGGTTGAGCTCCAGGATCCGCTTCACGGTGGGGAGTTCCTGGCCCATGGCCCGGTACATCTTCTCCAGGGTGGGGGTCAGGTCGTGGGCGTCGCCGACCAGGCAGGCGGCGGAGGTGGTGAGCCGGGTGGAGAGGCGGACCTGCTTGACGTGCTCGGCCAGGGTGGCCTGCAGCCAGGTGAGGAGGGCGGCGAAGTCCTCCTCGCGCCGGGCCTTCTGCGCCTTCGCCTCGTCGTCGCCGTCGGTGTCGGCGTCGTCGCCGAGGTCGACCTGGCCCTTGGCGATGGACTGGAAGCGGTGGCCCTCGAAGGCGGGGACCTGGTCGGTCCAGACCTCGTCGACGGGGTCGGTGAGGATCAGGACCTCGTAGCCCTTGGCGGTGAAGGCCTCCATGTGCGGGGAGTTCTCCACCATCTGGCGGTTCTCGCCGGTCAGGTAGTAGATGGTGTCCTGGCCGTCCTTCATCCGCGCGACGTACTCGCGCAGCGTGGTCGCCTTCTGCGCGTCGTGGGTGGAGGCGGCCGAGACCAGGGGCAGCAGCGCGTCGGTGTTGTCGCGGTCCTCCAGCAGGCCTTCCTTGATCACCCGGCCGAACTGCTCCCACGCCGTGGCGTAGGCCTCGGGGTTGGCGGCCTGCATGTCCTTGAAGGCGGTGAGGACCTTCTTGACGAGCCGCCGGCGGACCGCGGTGATCTGGCGGTCGTGCTGCAGGATCTCGCGGGAGACGTTCAGCGACAGGTCGTGGGCGTCGACCACGCCCTTGACGAAGCGCAGGTAGTTCGGCATGAGCGCGTCGCAGTCGTCCATGATGAACACGCGCTTGACGTACAGCTGCACGCCTCGCTTGGTGTCGCGGGAGAACAGGTCGAACGGGGCGTGGGCGGGGATGAACAGCAGCGCCTCGTACTCGAAGGTGCCCTCGGCGCGCATGTGGACGGTCTCGGCCGGGGGCTGCCAGTCGTGGCTGATCTGCTGGTAGAACTCGTGGTACTCGGCCTCGGTCACCTCGCTGCGGGGGCGGGCCCACAGGGCCTTCATCGAGTTCAGCGTCTCGAACGCGTCGGCGGGTTCGGCGCCGTCCACGGTCTCGGCCTCGGTCTCGGCACCGTCCGCGGCGGCGTCCGCGGCGGCGGGTTCGGCGGCCATGCGGATGGGCCAGCGGATGAAGTCCGAGTACTGCTTGACGATCTGGCGGATCTTCCACCCCGCCAGGTAGTCGCCGAGGCCGTCCTCGCCGTCGGCCGGCTTGAGGTGCAGCGTCACCGAGGTGCCCGCCGGCAGGCCGTCGGCCGGCGCGATCGTGTAGGTGCCCTCGCCGTCGGACTCCCACGCGGTGCCCTGCTCGGTGCCGGCGCGGCGGGTGTGCAGGGTGACCTTGTCGGCGACCATGAACGCCGAGTAGAAGCCGACGCCGAACTGGCCGATCAGGTTCTGCGCCGCCTCCGCGTCCTTGGCCTCCTTGATCCTGGCCAGCAGGCCGGCGGTGCCGGACTTCGCGATGGTGCCGATCAGGTCGACGACGTCCTCGCGGGTCATGCCGATGCCGTTGTCCCGCACCGTCAGGGTCCGGGCCTGCCGGTCGACCTCCAGGGTGATGTGCAGGTCGGAGGTGTCGGCCGCGAGGTCGGTGTCGGTGAGGGATTCCAGACGGAGCTTGTCGAGGGCGTCGGAGGCGTTGGAGATCAGCTCGCGCAGGAAGATGTCCTTGTTCGAGTAGATCGAGTGGATCACCAGCTGCAGCAGCTGGCGGGTCTCCGCCTGGAACTCGAGCGTCTCGGTCGGGCTGGCCACGAGGGGTCTCTCCTTCATGTTCGTACGCGTGTGGTGACCGGCCAAGGATACGGAGGACCTCGCACGGCCCACCTGCCGTTTCCGGCACATCGACAGTCAAATGACCGATGCCACGGGTGCGCCGCTCCGAGAACAGTGGGGGCACGGCCCGAGCGGACAGCTCGGATCGCATGCTCGGAAACGCTCATCGAATGCTTGGAGCCACCCCATGAAGTCTCTGTCGGGCAAGCTGCCCAAGACGGTCGCCGTCCTCGGCCTCGCCGTGTCCGCGCTGACCGCCGTCGCGGCCACTCCGGCCTCGGCCAGCACCGCCGCCACCGCGGGCTGCACCCGGCCGCTGCGTTTCTACGACGTCGAGGTCCAGGTGGACAACTGCTCGGACGGCTGGGTCTGGATGTCCACCGGCACCCGCTTCAACGGGGCCAGCGCCTTCGTGAAGACCGCCTCCGGCGAGGTCCACGAGTTCCAGCTGGCGAAGAACCAGGCCAACGCGATCAAGTACCACACCCGTCTCACCAGCGTCTACGTCTGCGGCAACGACTCCGTCGGCTGGTTCCCCCCGGTCCCGTTCCGTCGCTGCTCGTCGCAGGTCGGCCTGTGACGACGTCGCCCGGGTGACAGCCGGCGCCCCGGTGACACCGGAGCGGTCCGCCCACGGAAGGGGCGGGCCGCTCCTCGGCCTTCCCGCGCGGCGCCGGCCCGGGTTCAGCCGCGCTGCACGGTGACGCGGTCCACGGCCGTGCCGTCCTCGGTGACGGACCGCACCTCCATCCGGGCCGGCGCGCCGCCCGCGGCGGGCGTCACGTCGACCGCCACCAGGCAGTAGCCGGTGTAACGGACCCTGGACCAGGTGACCTTGACGGTCTGCTCGTGGCCGCTCCGGTCGGAGACCACCATCGGGACCGGGGCGTCGTTCCTGGTCTCGTGCCCGAGGTAGGTGTCGGAGGCCGGGAACTTGTAGAGCCCGCCGCCACCGCCGCCCGCGACGACGTAGGTGGTGCCGTCCTTCACCGGGTTGACGGTGTCACCGGAGGCGGCCTTGCGGGTGGCCTTGCCGGCGCGGATCGGGTCGGTCCGCTCGTAGACGTGGTTGTGGCCGCTGAGCACCAGGTCCACCTGGTACTTGTCGAACAGCGGGGCCCAGTCCTGCTGCGCGCCGAGTTCGGCCCCGTTGTCGTGGCAGGTGGAGTACGTGCACTGGTGCAGGTAGACGACGATGAAGTCGATGCCGGGGTCGGCGCGCAGGGCGGCGAGCCGGGCCTCCAGCCACTTCTTCTGCCGGCCCTTGGTGCGGTCGAGGTTGGCGGGGGTGTTGAAGCAGACGTCGTTGCCGTCGAGGCTGATCAGGCCGACGTTCTGGTAGCGCCAGGAGTAGATGCCCGTCGACTGGTCCCAGGCGTTGTCGGGCATCGTGAACCGGGCGCGGACGCCGCCGTAGCCGTCGCCGCCGTACCAGGGCTCCATCTCGTGGTTGCCGACCGCCACCATCCACGGGGTGCGGGCGGCGACGGGGTCGTTCTGCACGAAGAAGGAGTCCCACAGGCGGGCGTCGTACGCGTCGTCGGTCTTGCCGCTGCCGCCGCTGTTGGCGTACGAGAGGTCGCCCATGTGGAGGTGGAAGGCGGGGTCGAGGCCGGCGATCAGGTGGGCGGTGGCGGCGGCGTTGTAGCCGATGCCCTGGTCGCCGAAGGCCGTGAAGGTGAAGCCGGCGCCGCGTCCGGGGGCGGGTGCGGTGCGGAAGCTCGCCACGTCGCCGAGCCGGCCGGCCGGGTCGTGGCCCTGGTGGCCGACGGCGTAGTAGTAGGTGGTGTCCGGGACCAGCTGGTCCACCCGCGCGTGCAGGTAGTACTGGGTGACGGTGGTGGGTTTGACCAGCGGCTGGTCCTCGACCGGGTGCTGCCAGGCGAGTTTGCTGACCAGGGTGCGGACCTCGGCGGGGACCGGCGCGCCGAGGTCGCCGGGCTGCAGGCCGATCCGGACGAAGGGGGCGGTCACCGCGTCCGGCACCTGCCAGGAGACGACGACCTGGCGGGACGGGTCGGCCCCGTAGGCGAGGTGCCGGCCGAAGGGCCGCAGCGCCGACCCGGCGGTGCGCTCGCCGCGGGGCGACGGCAGGATGGGGCTGCCGGGGGTGGGGGTGTCGAGGACGGGGGTGTCGAGGACGGTGGGGTGCGGGGCGGCGGCCCGGGCGGCGCCGGGCAGCAGGAGGCCGCCGGCGAAGGCCGCTCCGCCCGCCGCGCCGACGCGCAGGAGGGAGCGCCGGGAGTACCGGGGGTGCCGTGGTGTCTCGGACATGACATCAAGTTAGGAAACTTCCCTAACATCTGACAAGAGGACGGACGACACCGGAGTCGGGCTCAGGGCGGGCGCGGGCCCAGGGCGCGGGCTCAGGACGCGGCGCTGTCGTTCAGGTGGTCGAGGGCGTGGGCGATGAGGGGCTCGTGCCGGTGGACGGTGAGCTTGTCGCGGTAGCCACGGGCCAGGCCCGGCGCAAGCACGCCGGTGAGGTCGAGGGCGCGGTGCGCCAGTGCGGCGGCGACGTCGAGTTCCCCGAGGGCCAGGTGGGTGTCGACCGCGTACAGCAGGAACAGCGCGGTGTGCGGGTGGTGGGCGGTGCCCTGCGGCAGGAGCAGGGTGTCGGCGAAGGCCCGGAAGTACGGTGCGGCCCCGCGGGGTCTGCCCAGGTACCACAGCACGCCGCCCCGGGTGATCGACAGGCGCTGGTGGATGCCGGGGTCGAGCGAGGGGTCGGCGGGCGCGTCCGCCATGCACTGCCCGGCGTGGTCCAGTGCGGCCTCGGCCGCGCTCGCGTGGCCGAGTCGGGCCGTCGCGGTGGCGTCGAAGCAGTGCAGCGTCGCCTCCGCCGCCGGGCTGCGGGGGCCGGCGGCGCGGGCGGCGCGGATGAGGGTGACGGCGCCCTCCGCCGCACCGGCGACCAGCTGGTGGAGGGTCAGCTGCGACATGGCCCGCGCGGCGAGCGCCGGCTCACCGGCCGCGGCGGCGGCCCGGACCGCGGCGAGGCCGTGCCGCTCGGCCCGCGCGTCCTCGCCGAGGGCGAGGCTGAACCACCCGCAGAGCAGGGACGTGCGGGCGGCCAGCGCGAACAGGCGCCGCACCGACGGGTGTGCCGACGACAGGTGTGCCGACGACGGGTCCGACGCCGGTGCGCCGGGGTGCCCGGCGCGGGTGAGCAGGGAGACGACCAGGCGGTGCTCGGCGTGCGCCGCCGCGTACAGGACGGCGGGCGACAGCCCGGTGGCGTTCTCGTGGCCCTCCAGGGCGCCGGTGCGCGCCTCGATCCCCGCGACGCGGCCGGTCAGCGCCCCGAGGTCCGCCCCCGGCGCGGGCGCCGCCACCGCCCGGTTCAGGCGCAGGCGCTCCAGCGCACCGCGCAGCTGGCCCGTCAGTGCCGCGCCGCTCAGGACCGGTGCCGGCGCCCGGGCCGGGGTCTCCTCGGGCGGCAGCGCCGTACCGGCCAGGACGGTCACGGCGCCCTCGTCGGTGTGGGGCTGTTCCAGCAGGGCCGCGTCCCGGGTGGCGAGGTGCGCCCAGAACGGCCAGCCCAGACGGCGGACCTCCCTGGCCGCCACGCCGTGCAGGTGCGCCATCGCCAGCTGCGCGGTGAACTCGGGGGCGATCCGCCCCGACTCCCAGCGGGACACCTTCTCCCGGCGGGCGGCCATCCGCCCCAGGCCGAGCTCGTCGTGGGTGCGGGCGACGAGGCGGGCGTACTCGGGCTGCGACAGGCCCAGCGCCGCCCGCAGCGAGGTGAGGGGATGCGTCATGGGATGTCCTGGTCCTGCCGTGCTCGGGGGGAAGGGCCAGATCGTACGAACGCCCCGCGGCACGGGCCAAGCGAGGAGGCACACCGGGGCACACCGGGACCGCCGGACCGCTGGGACCGGCGGTCCCGGCCGGGATCAGCGCGCTTCCGGGCGGGGGGTGCGGAAGACGCGGGCCAGGTGGGCGGCCAGGCCCTCTGCCGTGGGCGGGTACAGGCGGGTGCCCAGGTAGCCGTCCGGGCGGACGACGAACGCCGTCGGGCCCGCCTGGGTGGCGTAGGCGCGGGCGAACTCGCCGCGGGTGTCGCGGTACACCGGGAGCCGCGTCCCGCCGGCGGGCGGCCGTGCGCCGTCGGCGAGGATCACGTAGGAGGTGAGCTGATGACCGGTCAGTTCGCTCGCGAGGGAGGCGAGTTCGTCGAATCCCCCGGTCGACTCCCGGTCGGCGCCGTACAGCAGCAGCACGTGTTCGCCGCCCCGCAGCACGTCGTACAGGCGCTGCGGGTAGGTGGCGATCTCGCCGGTCAGGCCGGTGCAGTCGGGGGCCCGGTCGCCGGGGCGGGGGGCGGGCCCGGCGCCGCTGTCGCCGTCGGCGCCGTCGGCGTCCGGGGGGCCGACGATCGGGCTGTCTCGGTAGCCGACGAGCAGTTGGGCCTCGCGCAGCAGCAGGGTCGCCGGGTCCTCCGGGTCGGCCTGGACGCCTTCGGCGGCGTGCCGGACGGTGCGGCCGACCACCTCCTCGCCGACCGGGCGGCGCTCGGCGTCGTAGCTCGCGAGGAGGCCCGGCCGGGCGGTGCCGCCGATCGCGAGGGCGAGCTTCCAGGCGAGGTTGTAGGCGTCCTGGATGCCGGTGTTCATGCCCTGCGCGCCGGTGGGCGGGTGGATGTGCGCGGCGTCCCCGGCGACCAGGACCCGGCCGTCCCCGTACCGGTCCACCAGCCGGTGGCTGATCCGGAAGACCGAGGACCAGCGCAGGGCCGAGGCGGTGGCCGGCCGCGGCGAGAGCCGGTCCAGGACCGTCTGGACGTCGGACAGCGCCGGGCCCCGGCCGCCCTCCAGGCCGTGCGCGACGCCGGAAGCGGCAGGCGCGGCTGATTCGGCCGGGACGGCAGGCGCGGCCGATTCGGCAGGTGCGGCAGGTGCGGCCGGTGCGGCCGACAGCTCGGGTGGCACCAGCATCGACATCCGGTAGCGGCCCCGGCCCGGCAGCGGGATGCAGACCAGCAGGTCGTCGACGCGGCCGTCCTCGCCCCGGTGCAGGGCGCGCACGCCGTAGCCGGGCGGCAGGTCCCAGTCGACCTCGACGTCGGCGAGCATGTACTCCTCCGGGAACGCCCCGCCCCGGAAGCCGAGCCCGAGCCCCTTGCGGACGGTGCTGTGCGCACCGTCGCAGCCGATCAGGTACCGGGAGCGGACCTCCTCCTCCCCCGCCGCGGTGACCAGGCGGCTGGTGACGCCGTCGTCGTCCTGGGTGAACGACACCAGTTCGCTGCGGCGCTCGATCCGGCCGCCGAGGCGGATCAGGTGCTCCTCCAGGATCCGCTCGGTCTCGTACTGGGGCAGCGCCGCGAAGCCGTACGGCACCTCGGGCGGCAGCGCCAGGTCGGTCCGGGGCTGCTCGGTGCCGTTCACGTAGCGCAGTTGCCCGCGCATCGGGACGGCGGCGTCGAGCGCGGCGCGCACCAGTCCCATCCGGTCCCAGATCTCCAGCGTGCGCGGCTGGACACCGACCGCCTTCGCGAACGGCAGCCGCTGCGGCAGCCGTTCGACGAGCCGGCAGCCGATCCCCCGCCTGCGCAGTTCCACGGCGGCGGTCAGGCCGACCGGTCCGGCGCCCACGACGAGTACGTCCACTGGAAACCTCCCGGCTGCGTCCCCGGTGCGTCCCCCTGGTCCACCTCCCAGGGTGGCGGGCCGGGCGGGTGACGGCGACCGCGCCGCGGCCCCGGCACCGGTCTCAGCACCTGGTCTCGGCCCCGGCCCGCCGGCCCTGGGCGCTCAGCCAGCGGCGGACGGCGAAGCGCAGCCGGCCGGGGGTGGGGCGGCCGGCGACGACCGCTTCGAAACGGCGGTGGTCACGGGCCGCCCGGAGCACCGCGAGGTCGTGGGTGCCGGGGGCGGGCGGGGCCGGTTCGGCGTGCTGGGCGGCTCGGTAGCTGTCCAGGAGGTGCTGGTGCAGTGCGTTCATGCGCCCACCGTGCACCCCGGCCGCCCCGCCGGTCCCGCCGATTGACGACCCCCGTCAAATGACGTGGTCAGCGGGCCGGGCACCATGGTGGGGTGAGCGTGACCATCGACATCACCGGACTGCCGCACGAGCGGATCGCCTTCCACCCCTCGCCGCTGGCCGAGCTCGGCAACGCGCTGCACGCGCTCGCCGAGCCCGCCCACCACCCCCGGCTGCACGCGTGGACGACGGCGACCTCCGGCACGCTCGAACCGGAACTGGCCGGCCGGATGCTGGAGGCCGACTTCATGTGGCGCTCCACGCGCTCCGACTTCCTGATCCCCGCCTGCCCCCGGCAGACCCTCGCCGAGGAGCTGGACGACCTCGACCGGATGCCGGACGAGAGGTTCGTCGGGGCGGCCCTGGAGATCTCCTGCAGCACCAACCACTACCCCAAGGGGCTGCCCTCGCCCCTGACCGACGCGTGGTCGCGGCGCCGCTCGCTCGACCTGGCGGCGGCCCGCGGCCCGCACCAGGCGGCGTTCGTCGAACGGATGCTCAACGACCCCACCGGGACCCGGGCGTGGATCCGGCGCCTCCTGGAGGACTGCGACCGGGCGTTCTTCGCCGACACCTGGCGCCGGGTCCGCGTCCAGCTCACCGCCGACGCCCAGCAGAAGACCGACCTGCTGCGCCGCAAGGGCCTGGCGGAGGCCCTCACGGCGGCGTCGCCGGCGCTGAGCCTGGAGGAGGACGAGCACGGCAGCCGCATCGTCGTCGACAAACTCGTGCACGGGCGCACCGACGCCCGCGACACCGCCGTCACCCTGCTGCCCAGCGTCTTCGGCTGGCCGCACCTGTTCACCCTGTACGGGCCGGGCTGGCAGCCGGTGATCCAGTACCCGGCCGCGGCCCACGAGATCGGCGGCGCCGAGCCCGTGGAGACGGTCAAGCTGCGCCTGGACGCGCTGACCCACCCGATGCGGATGAACCTGTGCCGCAACCTGGCGCGCGCCGCGTACTCGACGAACGAGCTGGCCGACGCGTACGGGCTCACCGCCCCCGAGATCTCCCGCCACCTCGCCGTCCTGCGGAAGGCCGGGCTCCTCGTCACCCGGCGCCGGGGCCGTTACGTCCTGCACCAGCTCGACATCTCCGTCGTGGCCCGGATCGGCAGCGACTTCCTGGAGTCGGTGCTGCGCTGAGGCCCGCCCGGCGAACTGCTCGGCCCGCTCTCCGACTCTCCGGGTACTGCGCTGCCGGACGAGGATCTCGTCCGGCCCGCGGCGCGGTGGCCGCGCGAACGGTTCGTCGGCCCGTCGGTCCGTCAGCCCGTGGCCGCGCGGGCCCGGAGGGCGTCGACGGCGAGGCGGGCGGTGGTGCCGATGGCGGCGTCGGCGGCGGGCAGGGTGATGGTGGTGGCTGCGGCGCGGGTGAAGACGGCAAGGGCGTAGCGGCCGCCGTCGGGGTACTCGACGACGCCGACCTCGTGGCGCAGCGTGGGGAGGGTGCCGGTCTTGCCGTGGACGCGGACGTCGTCGTAGGGGAAGCCGGAGGCCAGGCGGTGCGGCCAGACCTGGAGGCCGAGGAGGCGGCGCAGGGCGGCGCCGTGGTCGCCGGGGCAGGCGTCGCCGTGCCAGAGGGCGGCGAGCAGGGTGGTCATGTCGCGGGGGGTGCTGTGGTTGGTGAAGGCGGGGTCGAGGACTCTGAGGCGGGCGACGACGGCGGGGTCGACCGGGGAGTCCGGGCCGGTGTCCTCGGCGAGGGCGGCGCTGAGGTCGCGGAGTGTGTGGACGGCGACGGTGCGGGTGAGGCCGAGGTCGGCCATGGTGCGGTTGACGGCGTCGAGGCCGATCTCGTCCCACAGGGTGTCGGCGGCGGTGTTGTCGCTGACGGCGACGGTGAGGTAGGCGAGGTCGCGCAGGGAGAGGCGGGCGGGGTCGAGCATGGCGGCGAGGCCGGTGCCGCCGGGGGTGCGGCCGGTGGCGGGGATCTCGACCTGTCGGGTGAGGTCGATCCGTCCGGCGGCGGCCTCGCGGTAGAGCGTCACGAGGAGGCAGAGCTTGTGGACGCTGGAGGTGCTGACGGCGGTGTCGGCGCCGAGGCCGATCTCGGCGCCGGTGTCGAGGTCGCGTGCGTGCAGCCAGCCGGTGACGCCGGCGTCGGCGAAGGCGGCGGTGATGCGGGTGCGCGCGGCACGGCCGTGCGGGGTCCGGTCGGCTGCCGGGCGGCCGGTGACCGTACGGTCGGCGGTCGGGCGGTCGGCGGCTGATCCGACGGCGGCCGTACGGTCGGCTCCGGTGCGGTCGGCTCCGGTGCGGTCGCTGGTCACAGCGGGAACTCCATTGCGGGCCGGGGGTAGAGCGGGCGGTGGGGCGGTGGGGGCAGCAGGCCGCCCGGTCCGGTCAGCGCCTCGTGGGCGGTGTGGGCGAACAGGCGGACGGCGGGCCCGCCCCGCCCGGCCGGCCAGGCCGTGGAGGTCCGCCAGGCCAGCGGGGTACCGGTGAGCGGACGCCAGACTGTACCCGGTGGCGGCGCGGTGCGCGGCACCAGGGCGATGGCGCTGCCGGTGAGCACGAGCGCGCCCGCGACGTCGGGTCCCGGCGGGTCGACGACGGCCTCGGGGGTGCAGCCGTGCCTGGTCAGGGTGGTGAGCACCTCGTCGTACAGGGCCGGGGCGGTGGCGCGCGGGAAGAGCACCAGGCGCAGGCCGGTGAGGTCGGCCACCGCGAGCTCCGGGCGGTCGGCGTACGGGCTGCGGTCGGCGAGCAGGACGCCGAGCGGCTGGTGCAGGACGGGGCCGAAGGCCAGTCCGTCGGCCGGGCAGGGGTGGCGCACGACGGCGACGTCGACGGTGTGCTGGGCGAGTTCGCGCACCACGGCCGTGACGGGCACCTCGCGCAGTTCGAGCCGGGTGCCCGGGGAGGCGGCCTCGAAGCCGGTGAGCAGCGCGGCGAGGGTGGCCGGCCCGAGGTCGGGCGGGACGGCCGCGCGCAGGGTGCCGGCCCGTCCGCTGCGCAGGTCGGCGGCGGTGGCCAGGAGGCGGGCGGCGCTGTCCAGGGTCTCCTCGGCCTCGGCGAGCAGCAGCCGGCCCGCCGGGGTGAGGTCGACGCCGCGCGGGCCGCGGTCGAAGAGGGTGACGCCGAGTTCGCGTTCGAGGCGCTGGATCCGCTGGGAGAGCGAGGGCTGGGCGATCCGCAGGCGCTCGGCGGCGCGGCCGAAGTGCCGTTCCTCGGCGACGGCGCGGAAGTGGCGGAGGTGCCCCAGCAGGTCCATGGCCAGCCATCATAGGTGTTTTCTTATCGTCCTCTTCATGATTGCGGTCTTGGACTGGAGGGTCGGCGGCCTGGTTGGCTGAGCGCGACGGCGCGACCGCATCGGCGCGACCGTGACGGTACGAACCACCTGGGAGAGCACTGATGACGTCCGACCTCCACCGCCCCCGCCGCCCCCGTCCCCGCGTCGCGCTGCCCGCCGCGGCCCTGCTGGTGGCCGCGCTGGTCGGCGGGTGCGGCGGGGCGGGCGGCGCCTCGACGGCCTCCGGTACGGCGGCCTCCGCCGTGACGGCGGTACCGGCGGCCGGGGCGGCCCCGGCCGATGCGGCGGAGGCCTCCTTCGCGGCGCTGGAGCAGCGCTTCGGCGCCCGGCTCGGCGTGTTCGCGGTGGACACCGGCAGCGGCCGGGAGGTCGCCCACCGGGCCGACGAGCGGTTCGCGTACGCGTCCACGATCAAGTCGCTGGCCGCCGGGGCGCTGCTGCGGACGGCGTCCGACGCGGACCTGGACAAGGTCGTGTCCTACCGTCAGGAGGACGTGCTGGAGTGGGCGCCGGTCGCCTCGCAGCACGTGGCCACCGGCATGAAGCTGCGGGACCTGGCCTCCGCCTCCATCCAGTACAGCGACAACACGGCGGCCAACCTGGTCGTCGCCGAACTCGGCGGCCCGGCGGCCGTCCAGAAGTCCCTGCGGGACCTGGGCGACTCGACCACCAGCGTCGACCGCACCGAGCCCACCCTGAACGAGGCCACCCCGGGCGACACCCGCGACACCAGCACGCCGCGGGTGTTCGCCGGCGACCTGCGCCGCTACGTGCTCGGCGACCTCCTCCCGCAGGACCGGCGCGCTCTGCTGACGGACTGGCTGGTCGGCAACACGACCGGCGGCCCGTACGTCCGCGCGGGGGTGCCCGCCGACTGGCGGATCGGCGACAAGACCGGCAACGCGGGCTACGGCACCCGCAACGACGCCGCGGTGGCGTGGCCGTCGGGCGGGCGCGCCCCGATCGTGATCGTCGTCCTGTCCGACCGCGGCAAGGCGGGCGCCAAGTCCGACGACGCCCTGCTCGCCGAGGCGACGAAGACCGTCGTCAACACCCTCGGCTGACGTGCGCAGGAACGTCCCTTCCCGACCGACCAGGAGCCCGACCGCGATGATCCGCCCCACCCGCCGCGCCGCGACGGAGGCCGACTACACCCGGCGCCGGCTCGCCCAGCTCGCCGTCCTCGGTATCGCCGCCGGGGCCGCGCCGGCCGCCCTGCCGGGCCCGGCCTCGGCCGCCACCGGAACGTCGGCGAAGGCACCGTCCGGCCCGCGCCCTGCGGCGAAGGCGCCGTCCGCCGCCTGCGCGCACGACGAGCGGGCGCGCCGCCTGGCCGGTGACGACCCCGTGCTGCGGGCCCTGGTGACGGCGCTGACACCCGGCTCCGCCCTCCCCCAGCTGCCCCCGCCCCCGCCCGTCAGACTGTTCGACAACCTCGTGCTGCTGAGCGCGGGCTGGGTCTCGGCGATGGCGGTGCTGACGGACGACGGCATCGTGCTGATCGACGCGCTCACCTCGCCCGCCGACGCCGAGGATCTCATCGTCCCCGGGCTGCGGGCCGTCGGCGCCGACCCGACGGCGATCCGGCACATCGTCGTGACCCACGGCCACCCGGACCACTTCGGCGGCGCGCAGACCCTCGCCGACCGCTACGGCGCCCGGGTGCACATGTCCGCGGCCGACTGGGACCTCCTGGCCCGCACCCGCCCTGCCGACGCCCCCGCCCGCGACCTCGACATCGCGGACGGCGCGCAGCTCACCCTCGGCGGCACGACGATCGAACTGCACCACACCCCGGGCCACACCCCCGGCACCGTCTCCCCGGTCATCCCGGTCCGGGCGGGGCGCCGGCACCACAGCGCGATGCTGTGGGGCGGTCTCAAGCCGCCCTCGACGGTCGCCGAGCTGCGCACCTTCCTCGCCTCCGTCCACTCCTTCCGGGCCGTCATGCGCCGGGCGAACGTGGAGGTCGAGCTCTCCAACCACCCGAACGACCACGGCCTGGAACGGGCCGAGCAGCTGCGGCACCAGCCGCCCGGGGCCGCCAACCCCTTCCTGCTCGGCGGCCCCCGCACCCAGCGGTACATGGCGGTCATGGACGCGATGCTGCGCGGCCGCATCGCCGAGAAGGAGGAGGCCGTCGGGGCGGCGGAGGCGGCCGGGACGGCGGAGGGGGTCGTCGGGGCGGCGGTGGCCCACGGCTGTTGCTAGCCGGCTAGCCGCCGCTGTCGGCCGCCCGCGCCGCGCTCCCGGGAGCGGGCCGCACGCCGGGCCGGGCGGCGAAGACGCCGAGGGCGTTGGGGATCCTGCGTTCCAGGCCGTGGTCGAGGTGGTTGCGCACGGTGGGCCCGCCGGTGGCGGGGTCGCGGGTGACGAGGGTGGCGGAGGCGCCGCCGTCCAGGTAGGCGCCGTCCGGGCAGCCGAGCCCGCGCAGCACCCGGGCGAGCTCGGTGAGCGTCAGGCCGGTGGAGGTGCCCTCGCGCCCGTCCGTGGACAGCAGCGTCAGCACCCGCCCGCCGTCCGCGAGGCCGACCGCGCTGCGCGGCTCGGCGGTCGTGGCGTCCAGGCCCGCCGGCTCCCGCCCGCCGCGCAGCAGCCGGTAGGCGCCCAGCGCGAAGCGGAAGGGCACCGGAGCGTCCGGGACGAGGCGGTGGTCCACCGCGACCGGGGTGCCGACGGGCAGGCCCGCCAGCACCCGGGCACCGGCCTCGCGGCCCAGCAGCACGGTGCTGCCCGCCGGGATCGGGCCCGCGCCCGGGGTCGGGGAGGTCGCGGCCACCCGGCCCCGGCGGATCGTCACCTCCCAGGTGTCCGCCGTGCAGGGGGCCGCGCGCGACTCGTCGTTCCCGCACGCCGCGCGGGCCCGGGAGACCTCGCCCCACTCCGGCGTGAACACCCCGATCGAACCGACCGGCAGGGCGTACTGGTTCAGCCCGCCCACCGGCCACACCCCGCCCGCGGCCCACACCCCGCCCGCGGCCCGCACACCGCCCCGCAGCACCAGGCGCCCCAGCCGGGCCACCCCGTCCGCCCCGACCCCGAGCACGTCCCGGACGGTGTCCCCCGGCGGCGGCCGCCACCCGAACCGCTGCGCCGACGGCACCGCCGCCTTCAACGCCCGCCCCCGGTACACCTCCGGCCCGGACGGCGCCCCGGTGGCCGGCACCCCCGGGTGCTGCTCCTCGCTGATGTCGAAGAAGTCCCCGTTGACCGCCGCCACCGCACCGCTCGCACCGACCAGCGCGGTCAGCGGCGCCCGGGCCGCCACCGCGCCGGGGAACAGCAGGTCCGCCCGCACACCGGGCGCGCGCAGGTCGGCCCGCACGGCGTACACCCGCGCCCGGCCGTGCGGGGTGGGCACCGTCAGCTCCCGGTAGCCGACGCCGGGCGCGAGCACCGCCCAGTCCGCGGCGGCCTCGGCCCGGGAGGGCGAGGCGGCCGGGCCGCCCCGCGAGGGCGAGGCGGCCGGGCCGATCGGACCCGCGGCCAGCAGGAGGGCAGCCGCGCAGCGCAGAACGGTCTTCATGCCGGCCATGCTGACGCCCACCGCCGGGCCGCCCCCGCACCGCCTGCGGCGCGCCGCCCGGCCGTCCCTCCCCCGCAGGAAAGCGGGCGGGCGGGCACCCGTCAGGTACCGCCGCCGGGCGCTCGGTCGGGGAGGGCGTCCAGGAGGGCGGTCTGCCGGTCGGTCAGTGTGCCGGCAGTGCGGGCCGCCGCCTGCTTGCGCAGCCAGCTGCCGGGGCGGAAGGCGGGGTCGTCGCCCAGGCCGGTGCGGTTGGCGGGGCCGGTGAGGGTGCCGCCGGCGGCGAGGTAGGCGAGCAGGCGGCGGTAGGAGCGGTTCCAGTCCGGTTCCAGGCGCCACAGTCCGTCGAGCGCGTCGAGTGCGGCGGTCCGGTCCGGGGTGAGGCCTTCGGCCTTGCGCTGGCGGCGCATCCAGGCGCCCACCGCGTAGTCGTCGAGTCTGGCGGTGGCGGGGATCGCGAGGTGGCCGTGGACGCGGTGGAAGGCGACGGCGTGGGCGTGGCCGCGTTCCCAGGCGTTGGCGTGCTTGGACCAGATCATGCCGAGCGCCTCCAGCTCAGCGGCCCGGGCCGCGTCGAGCAGGCTCTGACCGGCCAGGTGGCGCTGGCGGGCGAGCCAGGAGATCAGCTCCGGGTGCTTCTCGCGGTCGGTGGGGTCGAGGTGGCCGTGGACGCGGTGGAAGGCGGCGGCGACGGCGTGCATGCGCTGCCACTCGGTGGCGCGCGGGTTGAACGCCCGCAGTTTCACCGTCCGCAGGATCCGCTCCGCGTGGCGCCGGGCGTCGATCCGCAGCCAGCCCGCCGTCGGCTCCCCCAGCACCGGCCGCTCGGCCTCCCCGGCCCCGGCGGCCCCGGCACCTTCCCCGCCGGCCGGCGTCGTGGTGGTGTGCCAGGGCTGGGCGCGGTGGGCGCGCAGCTCGGTGATGCGGCCCACCACCCGGGCGTCGTGCGCGGCCAGGGCGCGCAGGACCCGCCAGATGGTGCGGAAGGAGGAGGCCTCGATCTCGGCCTCGGCCTCGGTGCCGGCCTCGGTGTCGGCCGGGTCGGCGGCCGCCGGATCGGCGTCGGTGGCGGGGGTCGGCAGGTAGACCGGGATGACGACCCAGCTGACCTTGCCCTGCCGGTAGGACTGGCGCAGGGCCCGGCCGACGGCCTGGACGATGTCGATGACCGAGCTCTTGGGGTCGGCGAAGCAGACGGCGTCGACGGCGGCCACGTCGATGCCCTCGGTCAGCAGACGGGAGTTGCAGAGGATGCCGCACTCCTCACCGTCCTCGCCGGTGGAGGCCCTGAACTCGGCGAACGCGGCACGGCGCTCGCGCAGGCGGTCGGTACCGGCCACGGCCCGTACCCGGATCCGCTCCGGCCGGTCCGCGTCGGGCAGCAGCCGGGCGGCCGCGGGCAGGGTGTCCGCGAACTCCCGTGCCCCGCTGACCCGGGAGTGGAAGGTGATGACGCGGCGCAGCTCCAGGTCGGCGACCGCGCGCAGCAGGGCGATCTGCAACGCGAGGCGCAGGAGTTCCTCGTTGCTGCGCTGGGAGCGCAGGTCGGCGACGGCGGGGAGGTTGAGGAGGTCGCGCAGGTCCTCGTCGGTGACGACGGGGACCAGGACGCGGTAGTCGGCCAGGTAGCCGTGCTCGATGCCCTGGGCGAGGGTCCAGGTGTGGACGGTGGGGCCGAAGACGCGCTCGTCGTCCATGGAGCAGAGTGCGGGCAGCCTCCCGGCGGCGGCGCCATCGCCGTCGGCATCAGCATCGGCATCGGCATCGGCATCGACGGTGAGGTCGGCCAGGCCGTCCTCGGCCCGGCGGTCGTCGGCGATCCTGGGGGTGGCGGTGAAGTAGAGCCGGCGGGCGGCGGGGACGCGGTCGTCGTCGTGGACGGCGGCCCACGCCTTGCCCTCGGAGCCGGCGGTGCGGTGGGCCTCGTCGATGACGACGAGGTCCCAGGCCGGGAGCCGGTGCAGTTGGTGGGCCTGGACGATGCGCTCCAGCGAGGCGTACGTCGCGTAGACGGTGACCGGCTCGCCGGTGCGGGCGGCGGTGACCAGGTCGGTGATCCGGGCCGCCTGGGTGGTCACCTCGGCGTGGACGCGGCCGCCGGCCTCCGCGCTCTCCAGCGCCTCCTCCCGCGAGCACGCCGCCACCGCCAGGCCCCGGCGCGCGCCCCGCAACGACCAGGCCTGCGCCGTCTGCTCCAGCAGTTCGATCGTCGGCACCAGAACCAGGACCGAGCCGCGTGCTGCCAGGCGTCGGGCGCAGCCGGCCGCGATCAGGGTCTTGCCGGAGCCGGTCGCCGCGACCACCGTCGCCCGTCCGCCGGTCCGCACGGCCTTGACCGCGGCCGCCACCGCGTCCTTCTGGAACCGGTGCAGCGGCAGCGGGTTCAGCACGGCGCCGCCTCTTCTTCGCGTCCGGTGCTCATCGGCGCTCTTCGGGGACCCAGGCGCGGACTTCGAGGTAGGCGATGTCGGCGTCCTCGACGGCGCGGCCGGTCTCCACCAGCCAGGCCTTCATGGCCTCGGTGACGTCGCCGTGGTGGTCGGCGACCCGCCGGGACCACTCGGCGGCGTCGAAGCCGCCGGTGGAGGAGCTGCCGTAGGTGCGCTCCTCGGTGCCGTCCGAGCGCGGGACGAAGCCACGCCGGATACCGCCGGAGTCCTGCTCCGAGCCCGCGGAGTACACGAACTGGTCGGCCTTCATCCGGACCGTGAAGGCGAGGCGGCCGCCGGCCTGCCCGGTCTCGTGCACCACGGGCGCGAGGTGGGAGGCGCCGGACCTGATGGCCTGCCTCCCCGCCCGGCCGGCCATCGACCCGCCGGCCTCGCCGACGGTGTCCTTGCCCCGCACCCGGGCCTTCTGCCCGGCCTTCGTGCGGCGGCGGGCGGTGTTCGCCTCCGCGATCCCGGCCAACGCCTCGATGTCACGCTCGCCGCCGCGCACCGCGCGCACCAGCTGGCGCAGCGCGCCGACCATGCTCGCGCCCTTGCCCTTCGTGAAGAACTGGCTGACCAGGCTGGCGTCGCGGCCCAGCAGCTTCGCGACCTGACGCCTGGTGAAGCCCTGATCGACCAACTCCTGCGTCAACCGGGCGGCCTCGTTCGGCCGGGACGGGTCGGCCGGACTCACTGGTCGGTTCCCTTCTCGGTGGCGGCGAGTTCGGCGCGGCCCCGGGCGCGCAGGTCCAGGTACTGCTCCTGGCTGGTGGGGTGCTGGATGGGGCCGGTGAGGTGGCCCTTGAGGAGGTAGTCGCCGGGCTCGCCACGGTAGGGCCAGGGCTGGCGCCCGGTCAGGGCGATGCCGTCGGTGCCGAAGTACACGACGGTGCCGGGTTCGGCGTGCAGGGCACCGGCGTGGCCGACGACCTCCTTGCCCTGGCGGTACTTCATGTCCAGCAGCGCCGCCCGCGCGCCCGACCACACGTACGCGGCCCACTCGGGGTGCGCGTAGGGGTCGCGGGAGAAACCGGCCTGGCGCTGCCAGGTCACGACCTCACCGTCCTGGCCGAGGATCTCCACCCCGGCCGGGAGCGCCTCCCCGACGGGCGTGGTGCCGGAGACCAGGCGCGGGCGCTGGGCGAAGCCGCCGAGGCCGAACAGCAGCACGCTGCGGACGGCGCGGGAGGCGAGGTAGGCGGCCTGGCGCTGCCGCTCGTCGCCGTGGACGCGGGAGAGGTTGGTCAGGTCCGCCCAGGCCGCCTTCAATCGCTTGCCCCACTCGTCCAGCGGCTTGCCGTCCTCGAAGAGCAGGCCACCCAGGACCTCGATCCGCCACGGGGCGAGGTGGTTGGACAGCGCCAGGTGGACCTCCGCGCCGCCCGCCCACGTGGTGAAGGTCGCGCCGGGCTCGGCGGGGTAGACCCAGGCACGGTCCCCGGTGACGGGGGCGGGCAGCAGGCCGACGTGGTTCCACCCGGCCGGCACGGTGACGCGCACGTTCCAGTGCGAGCAGGACATCAGGGCCTTGGCCTGCTCCTGCTCGGTCATCGCGGCGAACGCGGCGGCGGTGATCCGGCGCGGCGTGCCGACCGGGGACTTCCACAGGTGCTTGGCGTAGGCGAAGGTGCGGTCGTACTCGACGAGAGCGGGCAGCTGCTCCGGCACGCGCGGGGGCAGGATCAGCTCGGTGCGGCCCTGGCCGCCGGTCGCGTGCAGCAGACCCCGCAGCTCCTCGGACAGCACCGGGTAGCCGCCCGCCCACTTGCCGGTCGTCGGGACGGTGCGCGACCACAGGTCCCGGCCGGTCTGGCTCGGCGAGCCCATCAGGACCGCGTCGTCCCAGTGGCGGCGCAGCGCCTGCCACAGCAGCGTGAACGCCTGGCGGCAGGTGACGACGTCGGCGCCGTCCGGGTCGAACCACTCCCCCATGGAGCGGATCTCGGTGCTCCCGCTGTCCGGGGCACCCGCGGGGGCGTAGCGCCCGACCGGCTGGCGCTGGTGGACGAAGTGCCCGGCGAGCTTGTCGCGACCGGCGCCGACGGCGGTGGCCCACCGCTCGGACGGGGTGTTGAGCCAGGCGGCGACCGCGTCCTTGAGGGTGGAGTGGCGCTCGGCGCCGTCGTGCCAGGGGGCGCCGGCGGTGATGTAGATCCGCTCGGTGCCGGGCGCGGTCGCCAGGACGGCGTCCAGGACCTCGCCCGGGGTGCGGGCGCCGAGGTCGAGCCGCACGGTCCGGTCGCGTACGGCGAGCATCCCGGTCGACGCGTCCAGGAACACCGTGGAGCGGGCCTGCTGGGTGAAGTTGGGGCGCTTGGAGGCCAGGCCGGTGGTGACGGCCTCGAACCGGGCGCCCGCCGGGCCCTCGGGGAGGGTGGGCAGCTCACGCGGACCGGCCTCGGCCGACGGTCGCGGCGCGGGGGCGGGGACGGGCGGTTCGGCGACGGCGGGAGCCGGGGCGGGCTCGGCGACCGGCGCGGGCTTCGGCGCCTCGACGGGCGCGGGCGCAGCAGCGGCGACAGCGACGACGGCGGCGGCCCGGTCGTCGGCCTTGGCGGTGCGGACGGCAGCCGGGGTCGGGTCCAGCAGCGGGGCGATCCGCACGACGTCGCCGACCGACAGGCCCGAGGCCTTCGCGATCGGCGCGGCCTGGGCGCCCTCGTACCCCGCGAGCCCGGCCACCTGTCGCGCACGCTGGGCGGCGAGCCTGTCCAGCTCCTTCTGCGCGGCCGCGACCTGCTTCTCGGCGGCCGTGATCCGGGTGCGCAGCTCACGCAGGCCGGCCAGCTCGGTGGTGTAGGTCTTGCGGTCCATCAGGCCTGCTCCCCCTCGCGGCCCGTCCCGCGCACGCCGGTGGCCACCGGCTTCCCGACCGTCGTCACGAACACACCCACAACCCCGCCGTACCTCTTCAAGTAGTCCAGAACGCCAGAAGGACTCTATGGGGTGCCACCGACGGCTTCCACGCAGGTCGGGCCGGTCGCCGGGCATCAGCTGCGGTGACGGCCCCGGGGGTGTCTCACTCCGGCGGGGCGGAGGGGGTGCGGGGGTGCGGCAGGTTCACCACCACCAGGGCCAGTCCGGCCAGGGTGACGTTGCGGATCGCCGCGTCCAGGCCGTTCCAGGCCTTCGACTGCCACATGGCGAACCACTCGCCGCCGATCCCGATGAATCCGGCCCCGAAGAGGAGCAGCATCAGCAGCAGGCCGAGGGTGCTGAGGCGGCGCGCCGCCTCCGGCCGCAGCCACCAGGCGAGCGTTCCCGCCGTCAGCGCCAGGGCGCTCAGTGCCTCCCAGGCGATGATCGCCACGTAGGCGGCGTTCTGCAGGCCGGGCGAGGTGATGGAGCGCCACATCAGGTCCCGGTCCCGGAAGGTGGTGTCCATCGCCAGCACGTGCTGGACGAAGTGCTGGTTGGTGGCGAAGTCGGTGACGTTCCCGAAGACCACGAGGAGCAGGTAGAGGGCGTTCACGCCGGTGAGCACGGCCGCCGCCGCGGGCAGCGAGCCGAACGCGAGCAGGCGGTCGCGGAGGGTGGGGCCCGGGTTGGCGGGGCGGCTGGTCGGCATGCGGAACAGGCTAGCCGCCGGGGGGGGGGAGTTGGCCCGGCCGCGGTCGGGGTGGCGGGGTCGTTGCACAGCGGGCCGACGGTTCGTCATGCTCTTGTGCCGTGGCGGAACTTGAGGATGGTCCGGTGCGGGGCGGGACGGGCCGTGCGGACACCGTGCTGGTGGTGGTGCGCGGTCCGAGCGGGGCCGGGAAGTCGAGCATCGCGGCGCGGCTGCGCGCCGCCTACGGCCGGGGCGTCGCGGTGGTGGGCCAGGACGTGCTGCGGCGCACCGTGCTGGGTGAGCGGGACGTCGCCGGCGGGGCGAACATCGGCCTGGTCGACCTGGTGGCGCGGCACGCCCTCGACCACGGGTTCCACGTCGTGGTCGAGGGCATCCTCGCCGCCGACCGCTACGGCGCGATGCTGACCCGGCTCGCCGCGGAGCACCGCGGTCGCAGCTTCCTCTACTACCTGGACGTCGACTTCGACGAGACCGTGCGACGGCACGCCACCCGCCCGATGGCCGCGGAGTTCTCCCCCGAGCAGATGGCCGGCTGGTACCGGGCCCGCGACTTCCTGCCCGGCGGGCTGGAGCGGGTCATCGGGCAGGGCAGCACCCTCGACGGGACGGTCGAACGGATCCTCGCCGACACCGCCCTCACGCCGCCCGGCTGGACGCCGAGGCCCTGAGCCCGCGCCCAGGTGGCCGGGGTCGTCCGGTGGCCGGGGTCGTCCGGACGCCCGGGCACCGAGTGGCCGCTCGGTTTCGACACCCCCCTCCCGCGTGGCCGCTCACGCGCCCCGCGGGTCCGTTGCCTGCGGCTTCGACGGCCCCGGCCCGTACTCCGCGCGCGGCCGGGACTTCGCGAACGCTCCGCCGGGTGGACGGAGGAGACCTCCCGTCGGGGACGCGCGGCGCCGCCGCACCGCCCCTTCGACCCGCCGGAGCAGCCCTGCCCGCGGGACCGGCGGCCCCGGCCGGGGTTCGGAAAGAGAGGCCTCTGATGGACCAGCGCAAACGACTCCCCGTCCCGACCGGTGCCACCGGTGGCGCCGGTGCGATCCCCGCGGTCCTCCTGCTCGGCGGGCACGCCCCGTGGTGGGCCGTCGCGCTCCTCGCCGTACCGGCCGCCGTCCGGGCCCTCCTCGACGCCGTCCTCCCGCAGTCCTCGGCCGACCGGCTGGAGTGGTGGCGCGACCGCCGCCGTCACCAGCGCCTGCGGCGCGGCCCCGGGCGGCAGGCGGGCAGTGGGCGGCGGTAGGGCGGTAGGGCGGCGGAAACCGGGTTGCCCGGGTGGTGGTCGGTCGAGGATCATCCTGGGGTCCTGCACGCCCTCTGACCTCCGGAGACCCATGACCAGCGAACTGTCCGAAGCCCGGGAGCTCTTCGAGTCCGGCGACCCGCAGGGGTCGATGCGGGTGCTGCGCTCCGCTGCGGACCGGCTCCCGCCCGCCGAGGTCGCGCCGCTGCTGGCCGGGCTGGCCCGGGGCGCCGGTTTCGAGGACCTGGCGCAGGCTTCGACGGCGCTGGCGGCCCGGCCCGGGGACGCCGAGCGGCTCTACGACTACGGCTACGCCTGTGTCGAGCGCGGCATCGACGCGGTGGCCGTCCCCGCGCTGCGGGAGGCGCTGCGGCTGGTCCAGGCGCCGCCGGCCGCCGCGGTGCGCACCGGCCTGTTCCGCCGCAGGGCCAAGTCGCAGGCCGCCCCGCAGCTCGGGCTGCGCAAGGTGCTGCTGGAGCTGGTGTCGGCGCTGGAGGGCTGCGAGCGGCACGGCGAGGCACTGGCCGTGCTGCGTGAGCACGACGAGCGGCTCGGCGACTGGCCGGACCGGTACCTGACGGTCTACAACGCCCTGATGGACGGACGGATACCGCTGGCCCGTGAGGTGTTCGGGGCGATGTCGGCCCCCGAGGGGATCTGGGTGGGGCCGGGGCAGCGGGTCGGGCGGATGCTGGAGCGGGCCGCGGAGCTGCCGCCGGTGGACGGGCGGGACCTGCGGGGCTGGCACTACGTGCTCACCGGCGGCCTGCTCACCACCCTCTCGCCGCACGGCTTCGAGCAGGGCATGACCGGCCGCTGGGCCTACCTCCAGGACGACTTCGGGCACTGCCACCACGGTCTGGAGCGGCTGCGCGCCGTCCTGGCCGCCACCGGTCGCACGCCCGACTCGGTCGCGCTGCTGGCCGACCGGGGCAGCCGGGCGCTCGGGCTGGCCGCGGCGCGGCTGCTCGGGGTGCCGGCGGCGCCGTTCCAGCCCGGTACGCCGGGTGCGCTGGTGGTCGCGTACGACCTGAACGAGTGCGATCCCGCCGTGGTGGCGCAGCTGAACGAGCGCGCGGAGGGCCAGTTGCTCTTCGAGCACGCCACCTGCTGGACGGACCCGCCCGCCGTGACGGCCGATGTCTCCACCCTGCTGGGGCAGATCGTGAACGCCCCGTGGGAGCCGGGCCTGCAGTTCGGCGAGGACGGCGAACCGGCGGAGGCCGGTCCCGACCGGCGCTCGGCCGAGGAGCTCGCCGAGGCGATCCTGGCCGCCGCCCCGGAGGCGCCGGAGGGCGACGGCGGGACCCCGGCCGACCCGGACGCGGTCCTCACGGCCTTCGCCGCCCGCGCGGTCGGCTGGCCCGCCGCCGGTCCGCGCGACCGGGTGGCTTCCGCCGGGCCGGTGCGCAGCTCCCGCTTCGCGTGACGGCCCGTCCCCACCCGCGGGACGAAACCCTCCGGAACGAACAACCCCCCTGGTCACGGGCCTGCCGGGGTCACCTGGGAGGATCTGCGCCATGACGACCGACATCCGCCGCGCGGCGGGCACCAGAACCTTCTCCGACGTCCTGCTGTCGATGGTCGGCCTGCGCCGGGCGAGCACGGAGAAGGACCTGGCCGACCTCCGGGCGGGCACCACCTTGCAGGTGGCCTGTTCGAGCTCGACGCTGGGCACGGTCAGGATGCTGCCGATCGGCAAGGGGCGCACCGTTGCGCACACGGCCTCCGGCTACCTGCACCTCACGGCCGGCTCGGTGGCCTGGCGCAACCGGCGCACCGGCGAGGACGTCGCCCTCCGGGGGCCGTTCGGCCTGTCGGCGTCGGGGCAGAAGGCCCCGCACCCGAAGATGGCGCGCTTCGACCTGGTGGCGGACGGGGCGCAGCACGTGATCCTGATCCCCAAGGCCGATGTCTCCCTGGTGACGCAGGTGCTGGAGGCGGCCGGCCGGTTCTAGGCTCGCCTGCATGGGTCGTGACGGGCAGGGAAGTGACGGTGTGGTTCAGGTGCCGGCGACGGCGCAGGTGACGGTGCCGGTGCCGCCGTTGGGCGGCTACGAGGCCGGGCGGCTGTTCCACCGGCTGTTGCAGTTGCTCCTGCGGGACTCGAAGGAGGCGGGGCAGCCGGTCGGCCTGCACCAGTACCTGCTGGGTGGCGTGGTGCAGTCGCACGAGCCCGCCCGGGCGCAGGGGGGTGACGCCGGGTCTCAGCAGCCGCGCTGTGCGTGCTGCGGTACGCCGTACCCGTGCCGCACGGTGCTCGGTGTGGCGGTGAGCGCGGGGTTGCCGATCCCCTGGGACTCCCCCGCCGCCGTGGTGCCCGCGCTGCGGGACGCGGGGCTGGAGCCCCGGCCGGGCGGTGAGGTCACGGCGGAGCGGGTGCAGTGGGTGCGCGGCTGGGACGCGCGGCGGACGGCGCAGGGGGCCTGGGAGATCGGCATCGCGCTCGACCGGGGCGAGGTGGAGACCCTGGCGGTGGGGGACGACGCGGCGATGGCCCGCTACCTGGCCGTGGCGGCGGTGGCCCTGGGCAGCCCGTACCCGTACGGCTGGGTCGAGGACGCGGCCGAGGCGGCGGCGGTGCGGCCGGCCGCGCACGCGCAGGTGGCCGAGTGGCGGGAGCGGGTGCGGCTGCCCTACCTGGACGTGCACCGGCAGTACGGGGCGGCCGGGGAGCCCGGGGGCGGGGAGAACTGACGCCCCGGTGCCCGGCCCCGCCCCCGCCCCGCTGTCCTGCCGGGGCGGGGGCGGGGCCAGGCCGCGCGGACCGGTCAGGGGCGGCCGTCCGGGCGGTGGACGCTGAGGCTGCCGTACGCCGACAGGGTGCCGGCCAGGTCGCCGGGCGCGTGGCGCAGGGTGGTGTCCAGGAAGGCCAGGGTGGTCGCGGCGACGAGGTGCGGGCTCGCGGTGCGGCCCAGGGAGCCGACGATCTGGGGCACCGGTGGCAGGTACAGCGGGCCGTCCATGAAGGTGAGGTGGGCGGCGCCGGGGACGGTGAGGCGGTAGCCGGTCGCGGTGTCGAGGGCGAGGGCCTCGGTGAGGCGGGGCAGGTAGCGCGGGTCGGTGCCGGGGGTGACGGCCTGGGTGAGCGCGAGCACCGGCTGGTGGAGGGCGGGGGTGGTGGGGCCGTGGGGGAAGCCGTCCAGGTCGATGACGGCGTCGATCCGGGGGTCCTGGCGGGCCGCCTGGAGGGCGGCGGCACCGCCCATGGAGTGGCCGGTGGCGGCGACCTTGCCGGTGTCCAGGCGTCCGGCCAGCGGGTCGCTGCTCCCGCTCCGGTCCAGGTTCTCCAGCTGGGTGAGGGCGAAGCCGAGGTCGGCGGCGCGGACGGCCGTCCAGCCGGCGGCGAGTTGCTCGTCGGTGTCGCGGTCGCCGGAGGAGGTGGTCGCGGTGCGGATCGTGCGGCCGTCGTCGAGGACGACGGCGGCGGAGTCGTACGGGTGGTCGAGGCCGGCCACCACGTAGCCGTGGCTGGCCAGTTCCTCCGCCCAGGCGGTGTTCTGGGTGCGCACCCCGCCCGCCCCGGGGGAGAACAGGACGACCGGGAACCGCTCGTCCCCGCCGGACACGGGGGCGTTGAAGACCGCGTGGGTGCGGGCCCGCGGGACGCCGTCGACCAGGAAGCCGGGCAGGCCGACGCCGTGGGCGAGGGCGTCGGAGACGGTGCGCGCCTCCTGCTCGGTGCGCCCGAGGTACTGGGCCCGCGGCGCGTCCGCGGGGCTCTTCCGTGCGGGGTACCAGAGTTGGACGACGACGGTGCGCCGGTCGTCGGGGTCGGCGGTGAAGGTCTCGGGGCGCTGGGGGTCGGTCCACTGCACCACCCGGGTGCCGACCGCGAAGGGGCCCGACGGCTCGGGGAACACGGGCACCGGGAAGGCCCAGGCGGCCACCGGCCCCGCCGCGATCAGGCCCACGCAGGCCGCCGAGCCCGGCAGCGCCAGCCACCACCGGGCCCGCCACCCGGGCCGGCCGGGGGTGGCGGGGCCGGTGGTGGGGTCGCCGGGTTCGGCGGCGGGGTCGGCGGCAGAGCGGTGGAGGCGGCGGCGGAGCCGTCGCAGCAGGGGGGCGAGGGCGAAGGGCAGCGCGAGGGCGGCCCCGGCCAGCACCGGCAGCAGTTGCCAGCGGATCCCCACCACGCCCAGCACCGCCGTGGCCAGGACGAGGACCGCCACCGCCGCGACGGTGACGCGCGGTCGGGCGGCGGGGGGAAGCCAGCGCGCCACCACCAGCGCGAGGGCGCCCAGCACGGCGAGGAACTCGGGAGGGGACATGGGCAGTCCCGTGATGATCTCGGTCACGCCGCCATCGTCGGGGCGGGGCACCGGGCGCCGCATCGACCTCCGGTCGCCCCCCGGTCGCCCTCGCCTGCCACCGCGGTCGCAACCGGGCACGCCGCACGGGCGGGTGCACTGCGACCGCAGGAGGTACCGCACTCCTCCTGTGGTCGTACAGGGCCGGTGGTGCCGTCAGACGGCGGACTCATGTGCGCCACCGCCCCCGCGGCCTACCGTGGCGTGGCGCGCTCAGCACGCACGGCGGGTTGAGCAGGAACGGCGCGTTCAGCAGGACCGACACGATCGACAGGGACGTCAGGGACGTGGGGATGACCGAGGCGGCCGCGCAGTCCGGCCCGGGCCGGGTGGTGCGAGCGGTGGGGAGCACGCGGCTGAGCGGCCTCCGACCGCCGCCCGCCGTACGGGAGTCGCTGCCGCTCGCGCTGCTGCTGCTCCATGTCGCGGCCACCCGCGCGCCGCGGGAGTTCCCGGTGGCCGCAGCCCTCACGGTGGCCCTCGCGCTGCCCCTGGTGTGGCGGCGCCGGGCCCCGCGTGCGGTGTTCGGCGCGGTGGCCGGCGCGGCCTTCGTCCAGTGGCTGGCGGGCGTCCAACTCCCCGCCGATGTCTGCCTGTTGGTGGCCCTGCACGCGGTGGCCGCGCACGCGGGCCGGCGCGACGCGCTCCTCGCCGGCGCCGTGGTGGAGGGCGGGGCGCTGCTGGCGTGCCTGCGCTGGGCGACGGAAGGCGCGTTCCTGGCGCCCTTCGTCGCGCTGAGCGCGGCGGTCGTCGCCGCCGCGGCGCTGGGCGCGAACGCGCGCACCACCCGCGCCTACCTCGCGGCGCTGGAGGAACGGGCCACGCACCTGGAACGCCAGCAGGACCAGCAGGCGCGACTGGCCGTCGCCGAGGAGCGCACCCGCATCGCCCGGGAGGTGCACGACATCGTCACCCATAACCTGTCCGTCATGGTCGCGCTCACCGACGCCGCCGTCCACGCCCAGCACCGCTCGCCCGAGCGGGCCACCGCCGCGATGGTCCAGGCCTCCGAGACCGGCCGTCAGGCCCTGACCGACATGCGGCGCTCGCTGGGCATCCTGCGCACCGACGAACCGGACGCGCAGCGCCACCCGCTGCCCGGCCTCGCCCAGCTGGAGGCCCTGGCCGAGCGGATGCGCGCCGCCGGGCTGGCGACCCGGGTCGAACTGCGGGGTGGCCACGCCCACGTGCCCGCCACCGCCCAACTGACCGTCTACCGCCTGGTGCAGGAAGCCTTGACCAACACCTTCAAACACTCCCCCGCCGGCACCCGCGCCGAGGTCCGGGTCCGGTGCTCGGCCGCGACCGTGACCGTGGACGTCACCGACAGCGGCCCCGGAACCGCCTCCCGCCCCGACCCCGGGACCGGGACCGCCTCCGGGGGCAGGACCGGGGCGGGGGCCGCTGCGCCCGGCCACGGCATCCCCGGCATGCGCGAGCGCTGCGCCGCCTACGGGGGGACGCTGCGGGCCGGACCGCTCCCGGGCGGCGGCTGGGGCGTGCACACCCGCCTCCTCCTCGACGGCGACGGAGCCGTGCCCGCATGACGATCCGCATCCTGATCGCCGACGACGAGGCGCTGCTCCGGATGGCCTTCGCCACGATCCTGGAGGCCCAGCCCGACATGGCACCGGTGGGCGAGGCCGCGGACGGCGCCCAGGCCGTACGCCTCGCCCGGGAGCTGCGGCCCGACGTCGTCCTCATGGACGTCCGGATGCCCGGGACCGACGGGATCGAGGCGACCCGGCAGATCACCCTGGCCTCCCCGCGGAGCAGGGTGCTGATCCTCACCACCTTCGACCTGGACGAGTACGCCTTCGCCGGCCTCGGCGCCGGGGCCTCGGGCTTCCTGCTGAAGAACACCAGGCCCGAGGAGCTCCTCACCGCGATACGCAACGTGGCCGCGGGTGACGCGGCGCTCTCCCCCCGGATCACCCGCCGCCTGCTGGAGGACTTCCGCCCGCACCTGCCCGACGGCACCCGCACCGGCCCCGGCAACGGCAACGGCAACGGCCGGGACGAGCGGCTGGGCCGGCTCAGCGCCCGCGAGCGCGACGTGCTCCTCCAGGTGGGCCGCGGCCTGTCCAACGCCGAGATCGCGGCCGCCCTGTACCTCGCGGAGGCGACCGTGAAGTCCCACCTGGGGCGGATCCTGCACAAGCTCGAACTCCGCGACCGGATCCAGGCCGTGGTCTTCGCCTACGAGAACCGCCTCGTCCCCCCGGCCTGACACCGCCCGCCCACGGGCCGGTGCGGCCCGGCAGGGCGGGGCGGGGCCGCTACCTGCGCCCCTCCTCGTCCTCCTCGCCGTCCGGCGGCAGGCCGACCTCCTCGCGGTCCTCCTCGGTGCGCTCCTCCAGCTCGGCCTCGTCGGGGCGCCGGGGCAGGCCGCGGCCGTGGCCGGTGTCGGGATCACCCTCGACGTCCTTGTTCGACTTGTGGTGCGACATGGGGATCCTCCTCGGCCGGACGGCCCCTGGTCGGGTACGGGCTCGGTACGGGTTCGGTACGCGCCCCCTCCCATCACCTCTCCGGGCCCGGCGGCCCGCAAGTCGGGCGGGCGGCCGCGGGCGGCCGCGGGCCGGCCGGTCCGCTTGGGCGTTGGCCGTACGGCGGGCGGGTGGCGACGGTACCGTGCTGGGCATGCGAATGACCGAACGCCTGTGGGCGGCAACGGTGTTGGCGATCACCTGTGCGGGGCTGGGCGGGTGTTCGGGGGCGGGCGCCCCGGCGGCGGACACGGCCGCGAGCACCCCTGCGGGCGCGGGTACCGGAGCCGGTACCGGAGCGGGCGGCGGGGCCGAGGAGGTCGAGGGGACCGAGCTCGGCTCCGGCCACCTGCGGCAGATCGTCGAGTCGGTGTACCTGTCCGGCACGGCGGGGCTGCGCGGCGGCAAGGTGCTGCGGCCCGGGCCGGGCAAGCCGCTGGCGCTCTCGCCCTGCCGGCTGGAGGCGCCGCGGGCCGGTGTGCGGATCGACGACAAGGTCCGCACCGGGGCTCCGACGGTGCCCGTGCCGGCCCTGTACGAGCTGCGGGTGCCCGCCGCGGCGGACGGGATGTGGGCGAGCGTGTACGTGCTCGCGCGCGGCACGGACACCACGAAGCTGCTCGCCGACGTGGTGACGGCCGCCCGGGCGTGCGAGCCGCGCACGGTCGCGCCCGACGACCCCCGCTCGCGGTCCACCGTGCCGGTGGCGACCACCGTGGGGATCACCACCGGGACGGAGGGCCCGGGCGTGGCCGTGCTCACCCGGTCGGTGTCCGCCGCCCCGGGCGCCACCACCCCGCCCGCGGGCCCCGGCTGGACCGTCGGCCCGGACGGGAAGCTGGCGCCCGACGGCGACCTGCGGGCCTCCCCCGCGTCGGGCCCGGTGGACGTGGACTACGGCGAGGCGGTGTTCTACGGCACCAACGGCCGGGTCCTGGTCGAAATGGTCAGGGTCGGCGGGAACCGCACCCCGACGAACGCCTCCCCCGGTGCCCCGGCCGCCGAGGAGGCCTACCCGGCCGCACAGCGGGCCCTGAGAGAACTGCTCGCCGGCTTCAAGGGCCTGCCGGACTGACCCCGCCGCCGGGCGCCGGGAACACCCGGCGGGAGGAGCGGCCCGCACCGACCGCACCGACCCGCGGGCGCGGGCGCCTCACTCGGTGTCGGCCACCGGGACCTCGTCCTCGCGGATGATGATGTGGTCCTCGCCCTCGATCTTGATCTCGGTGCCCGCGTAGCCCTTGGCCGGGGCCTTGTCCTTGGCGGACGTCGTCGCCTCGTTGTCCTCGCTCATGTCTCCTCCTTCTCCTTCCGGTCGACGCCGTGTCGACCCGCACCGATCCTGTCATGACGGACCGTCACCAGAAGGTCACTCGCACGGATCGGAGGAACCCTCCCCCACCGAGCGGTCCTTCCCGGCGGGGCGGGGTTCAGGGGGCGGTGAACAGGGTGGGGAAGGCCGGGGCCAGCCAGGGGCGGCGGCCCCAGGCGAGGACCTTGCCGCGCAGCAGCGCGTCGGTGGCGCCGAGGCGGCCCAGGGCCATGAGGAAGAACGCCACCGGCTCGGTGAGGATCGTGCAGTCCGGGCGGCGCGGCGGCTGCGGGCTCACCGTGGCGGCGCCGTCCGCGAAGGTCACCGCGAAGCTTTCCAGGCCGCGGATCCGCAGGCGGTAGCAGGCGTTGTGGCCGGCCGCGGCGCGGGGGTCGACCACCCACGGCATGGCGGTGCGCAGGAAGGGCAGCGTCAGCGCGACGCGCCGGCGGTCCAGCGGGTGCGGGCGGCCGAGGGCGCGGGCGATGTCGTAGAGGTGGGCCAGCATGTGGGTCAGCAGGTAGGCGGTGAGGGTGTCCAGGTCCATCGCACCGAGCGGGGTCGTCACCGGGGCGGTGCCGGGGCGCGGGGTGGCCGCCGCGGTGAACTCCCGTGCCCGCTCGGCGATCTGCGCGGCGAGGACGGCCGGGTCGCGTTCGGGCCGGGCGGCCAGGGCGGCCGCGTTCGCGGCGGCCAGCGAGCCGGGGGTGCCGTCGCCGTAGGGCCGTTGCCCGCCGGCGGCCAGGGCGGCCATCAGCTCGTTGGCCATCGCGAGGTGGGCGGCGGCTTCGGCGACCGTCCAGGTGGATCCGGGGACGGGGGTTCCCCCGTCGCAGCCGGCCAGCAGGGCGGGGGCCTCGTCGCCGACCTCGGTCACCGCCCGCAGGAGCGCGGTGCGGGCGGCACCGGGGCCGGCGGCGCCGGGGTGGTGCGGGGGCTGCGGGGCGTTCATGGGGGTGAAGCGTGGCCCACTCCCCCGCCGCTGTCCAGGGGTACGGCGCGGTCGGCACGGTCGGTGCGGTCGGTGCGGTCGGCACGGGGACGGGACCGGGCC
>NZ_JBHJWG010000055.1:0-60679 GCF_042266305.1 Kitasatospora sp. NPDC056076 | reverse complement strand
GGCGTCAGATCAGGGTGCTCCAGTAGTACCAGAACCGGTTGAGCACCAGCAGCGCGATCACCGCGTACCAGAGCACCGGGACGACCCAGTGGTAGCGCACGGCCTCCCGCACCACCGTCCGCGCCCTCGGCCCGACCGGGATCACGCCGGAGCGCAGGTTGTGCAGGGTGGTGTACCAGAACAGCGGGATCATCGCGGCCCAGACCACCATGCAGTACGGGCAGAGCGCGCTGATCCGGTACAGCGCCTGGTACATCAGCCAGGTCACGAAGCCGATCCCGAACACCGTCCCGGCCTGGAGGCCGAGCCAGAACCAGCGCCGGAACGACGCCCCGGCCAGCAGCCCGGCGCCGATCGCGATCACCACGCCGAACGCGACCAGGCCGATCAGCGAGTTGGGGAAGCCGAAGGCCTCCGCCTGGTCGCTGCGCATGACCGAGCCGCAGCTGATGATCGGGTTGATGTTGCAGCTGGGGACGTACGACGGGTCCTTGAGCAGCCGGATCTTGTCCAGGGTGAGGACGGCCGAGGCGAACAGGCCGACCGCGCCGCCGAGCAGGAGCAGCCAGGCGAAGGGGCGGCTCGCACCGAAGGTCCGCGTGCTGGCGGCGGCGGGTACGGCCTGGGCGGGCGACGTCACCCGGTCACCTGCTTGACCAGGGCGGTGAACTGCTCGGGCGAGACGGCCTTGCCGTTGGTCAGGACGTCCAGCTTCTTTCCGTCGAGCTTGACGGTCGGGGTGCCGGTGACGTCGCTCTTGTTGAACTCCTCGTTCACCTTGGCCGCCCACGGCGCGTAGGTGCCGTCCTGGACGGCCTTCACGAAGGCGTCGGTCTTGAGGCCGGGCACCTGGCCGGCCAGGTCCAGGATGTGGTTGACGTCGCCGAAGTCGTCGCTGCGCTCGTCCGGCTGGTTGGCGTAGAGCACGTCGTGGAAGGCCTTGAACTTGTCCACGCCCTCGTTCAGGGCGGCGCCGGCGGCGGCCAGCGCGGTGCGCGAGCCCTTGCCGCCGAGGTTCTTGTCCAGGAACGTCGCGAGGTGGTACTCGATCTTGTAGGTGCCGTCGTCGGCGAGCTGCTGGACGGCCTTGCCGGTGGTCGTCTCCAGCTGCTCGCAGAACGGGCAGCGGAAGTCCTCGTAGACCTCCAGGGTGTGCGGGGCGTCGGCCTTGCCGTAGGTGATCACGGTGCCGTCGGTGCCGCTCGCGTTGGCGGGGACGACCAGCGGGCCGCCGGCCCCGGCGGTCGAGGAGGAGCCGGAGGAGCCGCCGACGGCGAAGGCGACGCCGGCCGCGAGGGCGAGCACGGCGACGGAGGCGCCGCCGACCACCACCCGGCGGCGGACCCGGTCGGCGCGCTGGGCCTGGGCGCGGGCCTCGCGCATGCGCTCGGTGGCGTTGGTCTTCCGGTCGGTCTTACGGGCGTTGCTCATGGGGTGTCGTCCTGTGCTCTCGGGTGCGCGGGCGCGTGGCGCTGGGCGCTGGGCGTGGCGGGGAGCGAGGACCGTCGAGGGGAAGCGCTCAGACGGTCAGGGCGAACACCGGGGGGCCGCGGCGGACGGCCGGGCGGACGACTGCGGCCTCGGCGGGGACCAGCACACGGCTGGCGCGGGGGAAGGGCACCCGGAGCACCGGGCGGGCCGGGACGGGGGCGGTCAGCAGCCGCAGCCAGCGGGCGGCGGCCGGGAGGTGGCGGTGCAGGAACTCGCCCAGCGTCCGGAGGGCCCGGGTGAGGCCGCTCAGCGCGGCGTCCGCGCGGCGCAGCCAGAAGGCCCCGGCCAGGGCGATCACGGTGTGCAGGAGGAGCAGCACGAGGATGCCGGTCTGCTCGGACACGCCGTGGCCGAGCAGGAACCCGCCGAGCGAGCCGCCGCCGCAGAGCAGCGGGCGCAGGCCCTGCCCGGCGTCGGGCGGCAGGGACGGGCAGGAGCGCTGGGCCAGGTCGAACAGGGCGCTGACGCCGAGCTGGAGGGGGAGGAACGCCGCCGCGATCGCCGGGTAGCCGCGTTCGCGGCCGGCCAGGGCGAAGGCCAGGACGAAGACGGCGGCCGAGGCCAGGCCCATCGTCCCGACCGGCAGCGAGCGGCCGGTGACCAGCACCTGGCCGAGCCCGGCGAGCAGCACGACCAGCGCGGCGAAGACCGCCGCGCGGAGCGTCCTGATGACCGGGCCGATGTCCATGGCATCCGAGTCTGCCACAGGTTGAAAGTGGAACGGTCTTGTCGGCGGCGGGCTGTGAAGAGCCTCACCGGCCTTGCTGAGCTGGGCTTATGTGGTTCTTACGGGGTGTGGGGGTTCCCGTGGGGGTGGCCGTTTGCGGTGGTCACCCGGGCTTCCAGGAGGTCTCGGAAGTGTTCGAGGTCTTCGCGGACCGTGCGCTCGATCGCTCCGGCCTGGGCGAAGCCGCGAGGGCCGCCGAACTCGCGGTGGACCGCTTCCGGGTCGTACTCCAGCCGGATCTGGAGGCGGGTGTGCTCGGGGTCGAGGGGGAGCAGGGCGAAGGCGCCGCTCAGGTGGACGGAGTCCAGGGTGCGCCAGGCCATCACCCGGCCCCGTCCGCGGTCGGTGATCTCGGTGTCCACGGACCGCTCGGCGCTGCCGATCCGGACGCCGAGGTGGGCGAGGTTGCGGCCGTGGGGGTGGGCGGTGCGGACTCCGTCGACGAACCGGGGGTACTCGTGGACCCGGTGGAGCTGCTCCCAGGCGGCGAGGACGGGGGCGGTGATGTCGATCTGTTCCTCAAGGGTGGTCATGGGGTTTCCTCCGGAACCAGGGTGCGCTTGGTCGGGGGGTGGGGCAAAAGGGGGCCGCTGCGCGGGGCTGGGGTGTGGGGGTGGGCTTTCGGGAGGGTGGGTTGGTCCGGGGGCGGTTCCGGGGGTGGGCGCTCCGGAGGCTGGGTGATTTTCCGACCGCCGACCCTGTGGGCACGTGGCTGGGCGCCGTGGGCGGTCTGAAAATCACCCGCAACGCCCCTCTCCGCACCCACCCCCTCCACCGCCCCCTCCCGCAGCGCGTCCCTCTCGCCTGGGTCGGGTGGTGGGGTGGGTGGTTGTTGTGGGTGGGTTGGTGCAGGTTTGGGGGTGGGAGGAGACTGGGCGCATGCCGGAGTTGCCTGAGGTTGAGGCGTTGAGTTCCTTCTTGGCTGCACGGGTGGTCGGGCGGGAGATCGCGCGGGTGCAGGTGGTGGCGATCAGTGCGTTGAAGACGTACGACCCGCCGGTGGCTGCCTTGGAGGGGCGGGCCGTGGGGGCGGTGGGGCGGCGGGGGAAGTTTCTGGACTTCGAGGTGGGTGGGGTGCATCTGGTGGTGCACCTGGCGCGGGCGGGGTGGGTGCGGTGGAGGGATTCGTTGCCGGTGGAACCGGCGAAGCCGAGTTCGCGGAATCCGTTGGCGGTGCGGGTGGGGTTGGAGGGTGGGGACGGGTTCGATCTGACGGAGGCGGGGACGAAGAAGGGGCTCGCCGTCTATGTGGTGCGGGATCCGGTGGAGGTGCCGGGGGTGGCGAGGTTGGGGCCGGAACCGTTGGATCTCGGGGTGGAGGAGTTCGCCGGGTTGTTGCGGGGGGAGCGGCGGAGGTTGAAGGGGGTGTTGCGGGACCAGACCGTGTTGGCGGGGGTGGGCAACGCCTACTCGGACGAGGTGCTGCACGTGGCGCGGATGTCGCCGTACAAGCTGGCGTCGAGCTTGACGGAGGAGGAGACGGCGCGGTTGTACGAGGCGTTGGGTGACACCTTGCGGGACGCGGTGGAGCGGTCGCGGGGGCTGGCGGCGGGGGAGCTCAAGGCGGAGAAGAAGGTGGGGATGCGGGTGCACGGGCGGACCGGGCTGCCGTGTCCGGTGTGCGGGGACACGGTGCGGGAGGTGTCCTTCGCGGACTCGTCGTTGCAGTACTGCCCGACGTGTCAGACCGGGGGGAAGCCGTTGGCGGACCGGAGGATGTCGCGGTTGTTGAAGTGACGCGCCCGGGTGGGGCCACCCGGGCGCGGCGGTGGTGTCAGCGCTTGATGGCGACGCCGCCCCAGTAGTAGGCGGCCTTCGGGTCGGCCGGGGGCTCGCCGTCGGGGCGCCAGGCGAGGACGGGGGAGAGGCCCGGCTCGACGAGGTCCCAGCCGTCGAAGAAGCGGAGCACGTCGTCGTAGCCGCGCGGGACGAGGGTCATTCCGCCGGCCCGGGCCGCTTCGGCGACCTTGCCGACGGCTTCCGGGGCGAAGTCCGCGGTGGGGGTGGTGAGGGCGATGCAGCTGCCGGCGGGCAGGGCGTCGCGCAGGGCGGCGACCCGGCCCCAGGGGTCGTCCTCGTCGGCGATCAGCATCAGGACGGCGATCATCAGCAGGCCGACCGGCTGGGTGAGGTCGAGGGTGGAGGTGAGCGCCGGGTCGGAGAACAGTTCCTCGGGCTTGCGCAGGTCCGCGTGGATGTAGGTGGTGCGGCTGGCCGGGCTGGAGACCATCAGGGCGCGGGCGTGGGCGAGCACGATGGGGTCGTTGTCGACGTACACGACGCGGGTGCCCGGGCTGACGGCCTCGGCGATCTCGTGGGTGTTCGGCGAGGTGGGGATGCCGGTGCCGAGGTCGAGGAACTGGCGGATGCCGTGTTCCCGGGCGAGGTGGCGGACCGCGCGCCCTTGGAAGGCGCGGTTGGCCTTGGCCATCTCCTTGACGCTGGGCACGGCCTCCTCGATGGCCTGGCCCATGGCGCGGTCCGGCGGGAAGTTGGTCTTGCCGCCCAGCCAGTAGTCGTAGACGCGCGCGGAGTGCGGAGTGGTGGTGTCGACGCCGAAACGTTCCCACTGGCTCAGCTCGACGGCGTCCTCGTCCTGCGGGCCCTGCTGGGGGAAGTCCTGACTTGTCGTCATGGCCACGTCCTCTGATGGCAGATCATCACACTGGGGAAGGCACAGCGTAGCGGCCATGGGGGGAATGAGGGGAAGGGGTGTCGGTAGGTCGGTGGGATGGGGGTGGTGTGGGCTGTCGGAGTGGTGATCGGCGCCCGGGGGGAGGGGTGCTGACCAGCGGGGCAAGCATCCAGAATGCTGTCTGATCGTCAGATTACTTCTTCGGTGACCGCTCGGGTCACCTCGCGCAGGCTGCTGATGGTAGCGGCCGGGATGTCGTTGCTCGGCGGTGCCGCCGCCTGCAAGAGCCCCTGGGGTAACAGGGGTGTCGCTGCTCCGGAGGGGGTGACGGAGGTGCTGGCGACGGAGGTGCCGGGGGCGCCCGGGGCTTCGGTTTCCTCGCCGACGCCCTCGCCGGTGCCGCCGTCCGCCACCCCGTCGGCGAGTCCGGCGGCCAGTGCGGCGCCGAGTGTCCAGCCCGTCCGCAAGGTGCTCAGCGATGCGGAGAGCAAGCCGGTCTACGACCTGGACCCGGCCCAGCGGGTGGTGGCGCTCACCATCGACGACGGGCCGGACCCCAAGTACACGCCCCAGGTGCTGGCCCTGCTCCAGCAGCACGGGATCCGGGCGACCTTCTTCCTGATCGGCGAGAACGCCGTCGAGCACCCGGCCCTGGTGAGGGAGATCGCCGACCGGGGCCACCACATCGCCAACCACACCTGGACGCATCCGGACCTGCGGCACATGTCGGAGAGTCAGGTGCGGGACGAGCTGGAGCGCACCAGCGACCTGCTGCACCGGACCACCGGGCGGCTGCCCACCTGGTTCCGGGCGCCGGGCGGGGACTTCTCGCCGGTGTCGCTGCGGGTGGCCGCCGAGATGGGGCTGCGGAACATGGCCTGGTCGATCGACCCGAGGGACTGGTCCCGGCCGGGGACGTCGTCGATCATCGACACGGTGCTGAAAGAGGTGCGGCCGGGGTCGATCGTGCTCAACCACGACGGGGGCGGGGACCGCTCGCAGACGGTGGCGGCGTTGAAGGCCTACCTGCCGGTGCTGATCGATTCCGGATACCTGTTCACGGCGCCGCCGAATTGATATCGGAAAGTCGGAGAATAGCGATGGGTGGGACAGGTGGCGGCTTTGGCTCCTAAACCACTCGAATGGGTGGATTGGAAGAAGCGTTTCTGCGGATTTTCGGCCTCTAGGGTGATCTCGCACTAGTTCGCCGGGTACGTCGAGTACCACCTGAAAGGCTCTCTCTCCCATGCGTCTCCGCAATGCATTCCTTGCCGTCGCCAGCGCCGCCGCCCTCGTCCTCGCCGTTCCGATGTCGGCCAACGCCGCCACCGGGGACTTCCTCTACAAGGTCGGCCCCGGGGTCCAGACCGGGCTGGCCGACCCGGAGAGCCGGGTGTGCATCGACGTCCCGGAGACCGGGGCCGACCCCGCCTTCGCGCCGGAGAACCTCACCACCTCGACGGCCACGGTGTTCCTCGAGGAGCACTGTGACGGTGACGTCTTCCGGACGATGAACCCCGGCACCAAGCTCGGCAACCGGTTGAAGTTCCGCTCGGTGATCTTCTCCTGAGCCGGGTGGCCCGGGTCGGGTGGTCGGCGTAGCGTCGAACTGTCCGGCCCGGTCGCCGGTGCCTCGTTGTGCCCGGGTGCCGCGGTCCGGGTGGAGCGAAGGAGGCCCGGGATGACCGGCTATGCACACCCCGAGGCGTTGGTCCGCACCGAGTGGCTGGCCGATCACCTGGACGACGGGACGGTCCGGGTGGTCGAGGTCGACGAGGACAGCAGCGCCTATCAGCGGGACCACATCCCGGGGGCGGTGGGGTGGAACTGGACCACTGATCTGCACAGCCAGGTCGGGCGGGACTACGCGGATCGCGACGGTGTCCAGCACCTGTTGCGGGCGGCCGGGGTGGAGGAGGACACGACGGTCGTCCTGTACGGGGGCAACAACAACTGGTTCGCCGCGTACGCGTTCTGGCTGTTGCGGCTGCGGGGGTTCGGGCCGGTGAAGCTGCTGGACGGCGGGCGGAAGAAGTGGGAGCTGGAGGGGCGGGAGCTCACCCACGAGGTGATGGACTACCAGCACTCGGGGTACCGGCTGACCGGGCCGGAGCGGCCCGAGCTGCGGGCGCTGCGGGACGAGGTGCTGGCCAAGGCGGAGGTGTTCGCCAAGCCCGGTGCGGACGCCGTGCTGGTCGATGTCCGGTCCCCGGCGGAGTTCCGCGGGGAGCTGATCGCGCCGCCGCACCTGCCGCAGGAGCAGGCCCAGGTGCCCGGGCACATTCCCGGGGCGGTCAACGTGCCCTGGTCGCAGGCCGCGAACGACGACGGGTCGTTCCGCTCGGCGGAGGAGCTGCGGGCGCTGTACGGCGGCAAGGGGGTCGGGGAGGAGCGCGAGGTGATCGCCTACTGCCGGATCGGCGAGCGGTCGGCGCACACCTGGTTCGCGCTCACCGAGCTGCTGGGGTACCCGCACGTGAAGAACTACGACGGCTCGTGGACGGAGTACGGCTCGCTGGTGCGGGCGCCGGTGGTGCTCGGGGTCTGAGGTGCGGGTGGGGCAGGTGGGGCGGGTGGCGGTGGTGGGGCGGTGGTATTTCGGCGCGTTTCTTTTCATGAACATCTCATAGTTGGGGAGTGGACCGGGGGCTGCCGGGACAAGGATCGATCCGACCCATCGATCCGGTGATCCTGGAGGACCACGTTGCGCAAGAGGCTGATCGTCTCCGCCGCCAGTGCCCTGAGCCTGTTCCTGGCCGTCCCCGCCTCGGCCGCCGACTTCCAACCCGGCGCGGCCGGGATCGGCGACCCCTACTACCCGACCTACGGCAACGGCGGCTACCGCGTCTCCCACTACGACATCCGGTTGAAGTACCAGCCCGCGACCGACGAGCTGGAGGGCACCACCACGATCCTCGCCACCGCTACCCAGGACCTCTCCCGGTTCAACCTCGACTTCGCGCTGAACGTCTCCGAGGTGCTGGTCAACGGGCGGGCGGCGGCCTTCGCCACCAGCGGTGAGCAGGAGCTGGAGATCACCCCGGCCCGGCCGCTGGCCAAGGGCAGCCAGGCCACCGTGGTGGTCCGCTACAAGGGCGTGCCGTCCACCGTGAAGAAGTACGGCTTCACCGCCTGGCACCGCACCCCGGACGGCGCGGTGGCGGCCGACGAGCCCGAGGCCGCGTGGTGGTGGTACCCGAGCAACGACCACCCGAGCAACAAGGCCACCTACGACGTCTCGGTGCTGGTGCCGGACGGCAACCAGGTGATCAGCAACGGCGTGCTGACCGGCACCAGCTCGAAGGCCGGCTGGACCCGCTACAGCTGGCGCGAGAACAAGCCCCAGGCGACCTATCTGACGACCTTGGCGGTCGGGAAGTTCGACATCACCACCGACACCACCGCGAGCGGGCTGCCGGTCTACAACGCGTACAGCAAGGACCTCGGCGAGAACGCGGACGCCGCCCGGGCCAGTGTCGAGCGCACCGGTGAGCTGGTGGACTGGCTGAGCGGCTACTTCGGCGACTACCCGTTCAGCTCGGTCGGCGGGTACGTGCCCAACGTCCCGACCGGCTATGCCCTGGAGACCCAGACCCGGGTCTTCTACAGCCCCAAGCAGTTCGCCAAGGGCACCAACACCTCGGTGGTCGTGCACGAGCTGGCCCACCAGTGGTACGGCGACAGCGTCTCGCTCTCGCGCTGGAGCGACATCTGGCTGAACGAGGGCTTCGCGAGCTACGCCCAGTTCCTCTGGTCCGAGCACGAGAACGAGGGCACCGCCCAGGAGCTGGCCGACTACATCTACGCCTCGCACCCGGCCGACGACCCGTTCTGGAGCGTCAAGCCGGGCGACCCGGGCGCGGACAACCAGTTCTCCAACGCGGTGTACGACCGGGGCGCGGTGGCCATCCAGGCGCTGCGCAACACCGTCGGGGACGAGAAGTTCTTCAAGATCCTCAAGGGCTGGCCCACCGAGCGCAAGTACGGCAACGCGACCATCGCGGAGTTCCAGGCGTACGCGGAGAAGGTGTCCGGGAAGAAGCTCGGGGACCTCTTCAAGACCTGGCTGTTCACTCCGGGCAAGCCGGCCGTCGGACCGGTGGTGCCGGGGGCACCGGCCGCCGCTTCGCTGGCGCCGGGGGCGCGGGACGACGTCAAGGCGCTGGTGGAGCCGAAGTCCTGGAAGAAGATCCAGGACGCCCACTCGGTGCACGAGCACTGACACCCGGTGGGGTGAGGTGACGGGCGTGGCCCGGCCGGTGGGCCGGGCTACGCCGCTCCGGGGCCGTCCGCCGCGAGGAGTTCGGTGAGGCGGCGGACGGCGAAGGGTATGAGCTCGCGGACCGGGACCAGCCGGCACGGCGCGTCGCCGACCAGCACCTCGCGGATGCCGGCCAGCTCCTCGAACTCCCGGCCCACGACCGGGAAGTGGGTGTCGTTGTCGTTGCCCACGTCCGGTGTCTCGATCCACACCCGCTCGCCCTGGATGGCCATCGGGAAGCGGCGGAGCTTGAGCCGGCGGTTCGGGGCGAAGGTCTCCGCGTAGTGCAGGAAGGTGTTGCGGTTGTGCCCGACGCCGACCAGCAGCACGTACCCGCCGAGGTCGTGCAGGGCGCCGAAGGGCGACTCCCGGCCGACGGCCCAGCCGAGCGAGCGGCGGGCGGTGACCTCGCGGGCGTGGGCGCCGACGGCGGCGACCGAGGCCTGCGGGTGGGTGCTGCGCAGGCTCTCCGGCAGGCTGCGCAGGGCCTCGGCGATCGCGCCCATCGGGGAGGGCAGCCCGGGGTGGAACAGCGGGACGGCGGCCCGCAGTTCGGCGATCTCGGGGGTGGGCAGCCCGGCGTGGTCCGGTGCCGGGTCGCAGACGACGGAGCCGGTGAAGGCGGGCGTGGCCACCGTGCCGCCCGGCCCGACGGCCTCGCGCAGGCTGGCCACCACGGCCGCCGCCCCGCCCTCGACCCGGCCGAGGCTGGAGAGCGAGGAGTGCACGATGACCGCCATGCCCGGGCGGACGCCGACCCGGTGCCAACCCTCCACGAGGTCGGCGGCGGTGAGCGGGCTGGTGCCCGGTGTGGTCATGGTCCCCCCTGATGATGGTGGTGCGTAGGGCTGATGGGCGTGCTGGTGCATTCGTACCGGTGTGGTGCGATTGTTCGGGCCCGACCCTAGCGGGTGGCACTGACAATCGGTCAGGAGGGGGGTGCCGTGCGTCAGTCCACGGCGTCGAGGCCCGTCCGCTCCGGGGGACTGGTCACCGGGTGTCGTGAGCGGCGAGGACCAGGGCCTCCTGCTCGGGGGTGAAGCCGTGCCCCAGCGGTGGTTCGCCGCGCTCGCGGTCCCAGGCGAGCACATCGGCGGCGGTCACCGCGAGCGGGGTGGCGGGCAGCCCGGCGGCGCGGGCCCGGGCCGGGTCGCGCTGCTGGCCGGGCCAGAGGGGTTCGGCCCGGACCAGCGGGAAGAACGGCGGCGGGGCGGTCTCCGGGGGGACGGGCACGAGCTCGATCCCGGTGCCCGCGACCTCGGCGCAGGTGGCGATCAGGCTGCCCAGGGTGGTCGGTTCGGCCGGGCCCACGGCGTGGAAGGCGCCCGGTCGGCCGTCCTGGAGCAGCCGGAGCACCAGCCGGGCCAGGTCGCGCGAGTCGACCACCTGGACGGGCTGTTCGGGGCGTCCGGGCAGGGCGATCCGGCCGCCGCGGGCCGCCCGGCGGGCCCAGTACGTCAGTCCGCGCTGCTCGTCGTGCGGCCCGGCCACCTTGCCGGGGCGCACGATCGTCGCCCGGTCGCCGTAGCGGGCGGTGACGTCCTGCTCGCAGGCGACCTTGAGCCGGCCGTACGTCTCCTCGGACAGCTCCTCGGCCTCGCGCAGCGGTGCGCGGAGCGGGGCGGACTCGTCGGAGTGCGGGGCGAGCCCGGGCCGGTGGTAGACGGCGTGGCTGGAGACGAAGAGGTAGCGGCCGACCCGGTCGCCGAGGGCGGTCATGGCCTGGTCGACCTGGCGGGGGCGGTAGCCGGTGACGTCCACCACGGCGTCCCACTCGCCCGTGCGCAGGGCGGCGTAGTCGCCGGTGTCGCGGTCGCCGCGCAGGTGGCGGGCTTCGGGGAAGAGGTCGGGGTTGGTCCGGCCGCGGTTGAACAGGGTGACCTCGGCGCCGCTGCGCAGGGCGTCGGCGGCGATCGCGCGGCCGACGAAGGAGGTACCGCCGAGTACGAGGATCCGCATGGGGTTCAGGCTAGAACCCGGGTCAAGTCGATTCGGGCGGATCCGGGGCGTGCCGGTTCCGGCCGGCTCGGGGTGAGCCGGCCGGGGCCGGGGTCAGGTGGTGGGAGCCTTGGCAGCTTCGGTGAGGATCAACTCCTCGATGCCGTAGAGGAACCGCTCCATCGCGGGGCGCGGGAGGACGGCCGGGTCGGCGGTCATGGCGAGGCTCAGTGCCTCGGGGGACTGCAGGGCGTCCAGGGCGTAGGTCAGGCCCGGGCGGGGCTCGAAGTCGACCGGCCAGCTGAGGGTGGTGCCCTCGTCGCCCGGGGCGGGTGCGGCCGGGAGCAGGTCGCGGGTGTCGTTGAAGACGCAGGAGCGGTCGGCGAGCGGTACGCCCTCGGCGGAGAGCTGCTCGACCTCGGCGGCCAGGGCGAGCTTGTCGTAGTAGGCGTGCCGGTAGGTGCCGATCGCGGCGGAGTGGGTGCGGCGGACGACCTCGCCGAACTCGGCGGTGGCGTCGGGGAGGTGGAACAGTCCGTCGCCCGCGACCACGCTCACCGCGTTGGTCAGCTCGGGCAGGAAGCGGTTGTTGACCACGACGTTGAGCACGGCCTCGGTGGTGCCGGCGAGGCGGGCGGTCATCGTGGCGGTCGCCGCCAGCAGGACGGAGGAGGTGCTCACCCGGTGGGTGGCGGCGACCAGTTCGACCGCGCCGGGCAGGGCGGGGGAGCGCAGGACGGCGTTGGGGAAGTCGGCGGGGTGCTCGGTCGCGGGCGGCTCCGGGAACAGCCGGGGCGGGGCGAGGCGGAGCTTGCGGACGAACTGCTTGCGGGCGCCGGTGTCGCGCTTGCGGCCCCGCTCGGAGGTCTGGAACTCGGCCTCCTCCAGGGGCTGTTGGGCGGGTGTGCGGAGCCCGGCGAGTTGGCTGGGGGAGTGCCCGAGGCTGAGCGCGGTCAGGTCGGCGACCAGGCGGTTCATCCCCGCGCCGTCGACGGCGGTGTGGGAGAGTGCCAGGCTGATGTGCCGGGCCAGGCCGTCGGCCGTCACCACGCCGACCCGGAGGGGCCACTGGGTGGCGGTGTCGAAGGGGCGTCCGGCCAGGTCCCGGTGCAGTCGCTCACCGGCCTCGGTCGGGTCCTCGCCGTCCGCCAGCGGGTGCACCTCGACGGTCAAGGTGCCGTCCGGGTCGACGACTTGGCGCAGCGTGCCGTCCGGGGCGGGCAGCAGTCGGGTGTGCAGCGAGTCGTGCAGGTGGAGCAGTCGGTCCAGGGCGTCGAGCAGTCCGGGCAGTGGCAGGCCCGGGTCCAGCGGGGCCGCGGTGGCGATGGTGTAGCGCGGTACGTCGGCCGGGGGGAGTCGGCGTACGGCGTCCCAGATGGCCCGTTGGCCCCAGGTGGCCGGTCCGGTTCCGGACCGGCCGGACGAGAACGCGATCTCCAGCAGTTGGCGTGTGGTCACCGTGTGGCTCTCCAGGGTGCGGTCGTTCGGTGCGTCGGTGCCGGTGCGTCGGGAGCGCGGGTGCTGCTGGGGAGAGTGTGGCGCACGGTCCGCCGGGCGTCGAGGGGGTGGCCGGCCGGCGGGCGTCCGGTATGCGGGACCGGGGTTCCATGACTATCTCGACATGAAGTATCTTGATGTCGAGATTGACGGTGGACGCGAAACGAGGACCTGTCATGCGGGGGAACGGACTGTGGTCGCAGCTGCGGCGGCCGCCGGGCGGGCGGGACGCCCGCATCATGCTGCTGGCCCAGGGCGTGGACCGGACCGGCACCGGGGTGTGGGCGGCCGCGTCCGTGCTGTACTTCACCTATGTCTGCGGCATGGACGCCGGGCGGCTCGGCCTGCTGCTCGGGGTGGGCGCGGTGGCCGGGATCATCGGTTCGCCGCTATCCGGACGGGCCGCCGAACGCTTCTCGGTACGCGGGCTGCTGATCGGCTGCCACCTGCTGCGGGTGGCCACCATGGCGCTGCTGCTGGTGGTCCAGGACTTCACCGCGCTGCTGGTCTCGGTCGCGCTGACCTGCCTGGCCGAACGCGGCGCCAAGACCCTGGAGATGCTCTTCGCCACCCGGGTCGCGGGCGAGCGGCGGGCCACCTACCAGGCGCTGTTCCGCAGCGTGGCCAACGGCGGCTACGCGGTCGGGACGGGCGTCGCGGCGATCGGCCTGGCGTTCGGCACCACCACCGCGTACCGGGCGCTGATCGTGGCCAACGCGCTTTCGTACCTGCTGGCCGCCGCCCTGATCCGGCGCACCGAGGAGCCGGCCGGGCGCGGTCTGGGCGCGGTGGCGGAAGCGGAAGCGGCTGCGGAAGCGGGGTCGAAGGCGGAACCGGAGGTGAAGGCGGAGGCGTCAGTCGCCGGGGGCGGCGCCGTGCCGAGCCCCTGGCGCGACCGCGGCTACCTGCTGTTCGTGCTGCTGGACCTGCCGATGTGCCTGGACGACTCCGTGCTCAACGTCGGCCTGCCGCTCTGGCTGATCCACCACACCGACGCGCCGCACGCCGTGGTGCCGGCCTTCCTCACCCTCAACACCGTGCTGGTGGTGGTGCTCCAACTGCGCGTCTCCGGCTGGGCGGAGCGGCCGGGCGGGGCGACCAGGGCGGTCGGCTGGTACGGGGTGACGCTGCTCGCGAGCTGCCTGCTGATCGCGCTCTCCACCGGCGGCGGCCCGCTGACCGCCTCGCTCGCCCTGCTGGCCGCGGCCGCGCTGGTCACGCTCGCGGAGCTGATGCGCTCGGTGAGCTCCTGGGAGCTGGCGGTCAGCCTGGCGCCGCCGAGGGCCCGGGCCTCCTACCTGGGGGTGGCGGGGATGTCCCAGTCGGTCCAGAAGTCGGTGGGGCCGATGCTGCTGACCGGCGTGGTGATGGCCGCCGGCCCGGTGGGCTGGCTGGCGCTCGGTGCGGCGTCCACCGGGCTCGCCGCGCTCCAGCGCCGGGCCAGCCTGCGCCGCCTCGCGGCGCTGGCGGTGCCGGAGCGGGTGCCCGTGGCGGTCGGCTGACCGCCACGCGGACCGCGGGAGCAGCCCGCCCGCCGCGATCCGGCCGCAGCGGGCGGGCCGTTCAGGAGGCCGGCACCTTCCTGGGCTCCCGTACCTCCTCGACGGGGGTGCGCGCCCGGAGGGTGCCGACCAGGAGGGCGCCGGCGAGGGCCGCAGCGCCGGTGAGGGAGGCGAACACGGTGGAGGAGGTGGCGATCCCGGCGGCGTCGCTCAGGTAGCCGGTCAGGATGGGCAGGATGCCCGCGAACAGGTAACCGCCCGCGCTGAGTGCCGCGTTGGCCTCGGCGAGCCGGGTCGGGACGACTTCCGTCCCCAGCCGGGAGAAGCCGCCGTACTGGCCCATGCCCTGCCCGACGCCCGCGGCGACCGCGGCGAGGGTGAGCAGGGCGAGGGAGTGGGCGCGGACGGCGGTGGCGGTGCCGAGCATGGCGACGCCGGTGACGACGCCCGCGATGGTGAGGATCCGCCCCAGCGGCAGGTTCCGGATCGCGAACTGGACGCCGGTGGAGGCGCCGAACATCATGAAGCCGATCCCGCCGGTCACCAGCCGGTTGCCGGTGTGCAGCAGGGAGGCGAGCAGGATCGGCCCGAGCGCGAGCAGCAGGGACGTCCCCGTCATGCCGGGGATGTAGACCAGCAGGCTGGTGGCCAGGCCGCGGCGGTTGACCCGGGGGACGGACGGCAGGCGCAGCCACCCCGGCGCGGGTTCCTCCCGGGAGACCGGTACGGGCGGCAGGTGGAGGGTGTACACGACCGCCAGGGCGGTCAGGAGCAGGACCCCCTCCAGGACGAAGACGGTGACGGTGGGGGCCGTCCAGTACTGGGAGACGCTGCCCCCGAGCAGGGGGCCGGCGGCCAGGCCGGTGCCGATGGCCACCGATCCGGCGAGGACCGCCTGCGGGCGCCGCCCGGGGCCCCCGACGTGGGAGACCGCCGCGGTGCCGGCCGAGAGCACCGCGCCGACCGCCACACCGGTGAGCAGCCGCGCGACGATCAGGGTCAGGACGTGGGTGGCCGTCATGAACAGCGCGCAGGAGACCAGTCCGGCGACCAGGGCGGGGGCCAGCACCCGGCGGGTGCCGTACCGGTCCGCCAGGGCGCCGGTGAACGGCAGGGCGAGCAGCAGTCCGCCGATGTACGCGGCGAAGATGACCGTCGTGGTGCCGGTGGAGAAGCCGATGCGGTCCTTCCAGAGGGCGAGCAGCGGGGTGGGGATGTTGGACAGCATGAACACGGCGGTGATCGGCCACGCCGCCGCCCACACCGCCCACCCCGGCGGCTGGGGCCGGCCGTTCACAGCTCGCGCAGGAGCGGGAGGAGCTCCTGCGCCGTCCGCCGGACCGCGTCGCGGTAGGCGGCCTCCGTCAGCTCGGCGGTGGGCAGGCGCAGGATCAGGTGGCGGGCGCCGTTCTTGACGTACTGGTGGAGCCAGTCGGCGACCTCCTGCGGGGTTCCGCCGAAGATCCCCTGGGTGGTGCGCATGGTGGTGAGCGGGAGGCCGTAGTAGGCGCGGAAGTACGACCAGAGGGTCTCCTCGGCCTGCTCCCGGGTGCGGTCGACCGCGACGGAGAGGTAGACGGAGCCGGTGACCGCCTCGGCGGGGCGGCCCGCCTCCTCGCGCGCGGCGGTGACCTGCTCCCAGCCCGCGCCGTAGTTCTCGGGGGTGGTGGAGGTCGGCATCCAGCCGTCGAAGCCGCGGCCGGCCCGGCGCAGCATCTGGGGGCCGGAGTGGGCGATCCACAGCGGCGGGCCCTGCGGCTGGTGCGGCAGGGGCAGCAGGGCGGCGTCCTGGAGCCGGTAGTGCTTGCCCTGGTAGGAGACGGGCTCGCCGCGGGCGGCCCAGAGTGCCTGGCAGATCTCGACGGTCTCCCGCATCCGCCCGAAGCGGGTGGCGAAGTCCAGCCCGTAGTTGGCGAATTCGCGCTCGGTCGCGGGGGAGGCGAAGCCGGAGCCGATGCCGGCGATCACCCGGCCGCCGGAGATCCGGTCCAGGCAGGCCAGTTCGTGCGCCAGGTGGACGGGGGCGCGCAGCGGCATCAGCACGGCGGTGCCCAACTGCACCCGCTCGGTGGCCGAGGAGGCGGCGGCGAGGGCGAGCAGCGGGTTCATCCGGGAGCGGGCGAGCGGGGATTCGCCGGCCCAGATCGAGTCGAAGCCGGACTCCTCGGCCAGGGCGGCGATCGAGGCGAGGTTGGCCGGGTAGGGGCCCTCGTCGACGACGGCCTCGCGGCCGGGCAGGACGATGCCGACCTTGAGGGCGGTCACTGGTCCCACCCCACGGCGGGGACGAGGCCCTCGATCTCGACCAGGAGGTCGTCCCGGCAGACGGCGACGTTGAGGTACTTCACCTCAGTACCCAGACCAAGTGTCTCCTCACAGACAGCGCGTACCGCCGGAACATCGTCTTCATGTCGCACGTAGGCCTTGATCATCCGTAGGTCCTTGAGGTCGTGTCCCGCGTCGATGCCCTGGGCCGCGAGGTTCTCGCGGGAGATCAGGTGGGCGATGTTGTCCAGGGTCTCCCGGGTCTGGCGCCGCACGTCGCCCGGGTGGACGGTCTCGTGGCCGAGGATGGACGCGGTGCCGGAGACGTAGAGGGTGTCGTCCAGGAGCGTGGCGCGGGCGAAGCTCGGCGACTTGGGACCGTACTGGTCGGGGTAGTGGTAGGCGGAGGTCTGCCGGCTGTTCTCCAGGTGGCGGGGCACGCCTCTTCTGGTCGCCAGCAGGACGAAGGCTATGCCGCGGCCCTGGGTGCCGATCCCGGTGGCGGCGGGGAGTTGGGCGGTGGTGTCGCCCATGTAGGTCTGGAAGGCCTGGGCGCGGCCCTGGACGAAGTCCCGGTAGACCTCCATGCCTTCGGCGTTGGCGCCGAGGATGTCGCCGACGAAGTTCCACATCCGGAAGATGTGCCCGTAGTCGAGGTGGTTGACCAGGGCGAAGGCCTTCTCGTACATCTCCCGCACCGGCGGGGTGTAGACCGACTGCTCGGGCAGGAGGCCGGCGACGAAGAGGTGTCGGCCGTCGTGGGCGTAGGCGCTGTCCTCGCGCAGGACCCAGCGCGGCTGTTCGGCGACGGTCCACACCTCGCGGAAGGCGTCGCCGTTGGTGACCGCCATCGGGATGGTCAGGTCGGGGTGGCCGTGCTCGACCCGGGTGAGGCCGGTGGCGGCGCCGTAGGTCACGGTGGCGAGGACGTGGCGCCCCGGCTCCGGGGACGGCGGCTGGGCCGCGGAGGTGAAGTGGGCACGGATGCTCATGTCAGCAGGTTCCTTCGGTGCGGCAGGCGGCGCCGTCGTCGGCGACGTCCTGGTGGGCCTGCGCGTCGAGGATCGCCCCGCGCAGGTGCTGGGGCTCGGGACTCCCTCGAAGCGGGTGTCGCCGATGGGGACGGGGGCAGGAGCGGTGTGTGGCGGGGCCGAGGCGGCCCGCGCTCCTGCGGTGGCGCTGAACAGGCAGAATGTTTGCTTGTACGTGCAATGAACTGCGCTTGGGGGACCCGCGGAATAAAAATCGGGGGCGCCAGGATCTTGCATGCGCATGTACTCTTCTGTCAAGCAACACCTCTGCAAGGGAGGCATTTATGGCAACCTCACCGCACGCGCCGCTGCGCAGCTCCGACCAGGCAGCCTGGGGGCGGGTGCTGACGCTCCATTCGTTCGTGGAGCGGGAGCTGGCCCTGGCGCTCCAGCGCCAGCACGGGATCGGACTGTCGGAGTACCGGTCCCTGGAGCACCTGCACCACTCCTCGACGAGCGAGCTGCGGATGCAGGACCTGGCCGACCGGGTCGGCCTGGGGCAGTCGTCGGTGACCCGGCTGGTGGGCCGGCTCGAAACGGCCGGCTTCGCCTTCAAGGACCTGTGTCCTTCGGACAAGCGCGGGGTCTACGCGGTGATCACGGACGAGGGGCGCCAGCGCTACCAGGCGGCGCGGGCGACCTATGCGGAGGTCCTCTCCTCCGCGCTGAACTCCTTCACCGCGGACCCCGAACTGGGCCCCACGGTCCAGGCCCTGCGCGCGACCCAGGTCTGACCCGTCGCCCCCCGGCGCGGCACAGTGGTCCGGTCCCGGGCTCCCCCGGTCCCGGACGGCTGTGGCGCGCCGGCGTGGCGCCTCAGCCCGTCCATCCCGGCCCCGAACGCATTCCGCGTTCGGGGTCTTTTGCTTGGTCATGCAAGTCTGGTGGTCTGCGTCACACCCACTTCGGCAAGTGCATGCTTGACCAAGCATGGACTTCGCCCGGTACGGTCTTCCTCGACACCGCACGAATTCGAACAGCCGATCGGTACCCGTTACCGGCGACTGAGCCGACCGCGAGGAATCCCGCCGTGCCATCGTCCCGCTTGGCCGAGACCGTCGCCGCCCACGGCGACGAGCGGCCCCACCACATCGCGCTCCACTTCAACGACCAGGCCGTCACCTACGGCCGGCTGAACGACCTGACCCGCAGCCTGCGCAAGCACCTGTCGGCGCTGGACCTCCCGTCCGGCGGCACGGTGTGCGTGCCGGCGCACAAGAACCCGCAGACCGTCGCCCTGCTGCTGGCCGTCGCCCAGGAGGGCCTGGTCGCCCTCGCCCCCTCCCCGGACCTGGGCAGCGCCGCACTGGAGCGCCTGGCGCAGCAGGCCAGGGTCTCCCACCGGCTCACCGCGACCGCCGACGGCGCGCTCGCCGCGGCGCCGGTACCGGCGGACGAGGCCGAGGCGACGGGCTTCGCGGTGCCGGACCCGGCCCGGACCAGGCTGCTGCTGACCACCTCGGGCTCGACCGGCACCCCCAAGATCGTGCCGATCGAGACCGCCGGGTTCGACGCCTTCGCCGACTGGGCCGTCAGCGAGTTCGCGCTGTCCGCCGAGGACACCGCGCTGTCCTACGCCCCGCTCAACTTCGACCTCGCCCTGCTCGACATCTGGACCTTCCTGCAACTGGGCGCCACCGTCGTCCTGGTGGAGCAGCAGCGGGCCACCGACGCAGCCCACCTGGCGGGGCTCGCCGCCCGGCACCGGGTCACCTTCGTCCAGGGCGTGCCGATGGTGTACCGGCTGCTGCTCGACCACGGCGGCACCTTCCCCGCCGTACGCCACGCGATCTTCACCGGTGACCGGATGCCGGCGGACCTGCTCGCCAGGGTCGCCCCCGCGTTCCCCGGGGCCGCCTTCCACAACGTGTTCGGCTGCACCGAGACCAACGACTCGTTCATCCACCGGGTCGACCCCGCGGCGACCGGGCCGATGCCCGTCGGCCGCCCCATCCGGGGCACCGAGGCCGTGGTCGTCGACTCCGACGGCCGGCGCCTCGCCACGGTCGGCACCGGGGAACTCCTGGTGTCCACACCCTTCCAGACCACCGGCTACCTGCGCCGGGAGCTCAACGACGCGGTGTTCACCCAGCTGGACGGCCGGGTCTTCTACCGCACCGGCGACATCGTCACCCGCAACACCGAGGGCCTCTACTTCCTGGAGGGGCGCGCGGACTGGCACGTGAAGGTCAGGGGCGTGCGCACCAACCTCCAGGAGGTGGAGACCGTGATCGCGGCCCACCCCGACGTCGCCGAGGCCGTGGTCGTGCCGCTGCCCGACCCGGAGGCCGGTGTCCGCCTGCACGCCCACGTCGCCCAGCGCCCGGGCAGCGCCCTCACCACCCTGGGCCTCCGCGCCCACCTGGGACGGGAGTTGCCGCGCCACGCCATCCCGGCCTCGGTGCACCTCACCGCCCTTCCGCTGCCCCGTACGTCGACCGGAAAGCCCGACCGGAACCTGATCAAGCAGACCCGTCTGAAGGAGACCACCGCATGAGCAGCACCGCCATAGCCGCCGAGGTCCGCGCCTACGTGGTGGACCAGTTCCTGGCCGGCGAGGACGTATCGGACCTCACCGGCGACTACGACCTGATCGAGTCCGGAGTCATCGACAGCCTGGGCCTGGTGCGGATGCTCGCGCACTTCACCACGGCCTACCGGATCCCCGTCGACGACATCGACTTCGGCCCGGACGACTTCCGCACCCTGGACGCCATCGCCGCCGTGATCACGGAGCACAGCCCGGCCGTGGCCGCCTGACCACCCCGCAAGAGCCGCCCCACCCCGCAAGAGCCGCACATCTGCAAGAGCCGCCCCACCCCGCAAGAGCCGCACACCCGCAAGGCCCGTACCTCCGCAACACCCGTAGTTCCCACCCTATTCCGAAGGAGAACCACAGAGATGTTCACCCGCAGCCTCGATGATGTCGCCCCCGTCGAGTGGGGCAACGGCCTGAGCACCCGCCTGCTGACCAAGAGCGACGGGATGGGCTTCGCCGTCGCGGACACCCTGGTGCGCAAGGGCACTTCCAGTGCCCTGCAGTACCGCAACCACCTGGAGGCCTGCTACTGCATCAGCGGCTCCGGTGAGGTCGTGGAGCACGACGGCACCCGCCACAAGATCGTCCCGGGCACCATCTACGTCCTCAACCAGCACGACCCGCACCACCTGGTGGCCTCGGCCGACGAGGACCTCCACCTGGTGTCGATCTTCAACCCGCCGATCAACGGCGACGAGAAGCACGTCCTCTCCGAGGACGGCTACTCCCAGTACTGAGCCGCCGATCAGCCGGCGCCCCACCGCCGGCCGGTCGAACCGGTCCCGGCGCGGAGCCCCGCACGGCTCCGCGCCGGGACCGGACCCGGCCCGGCCACGCGCCGCCCCGAGCCCGTGGCCGGGCCGGGCCGTGGCACCCCGCCACGGCACGACCCCGATCCTCCGCAGCACGACCGACCCCGGAATGGACCCCAGGACCCCCCATGGACGATGACCTCTTCGACCTCACCGCCCCGTGGGCGGAGCAACTCAACGCCAACACCAGCGAGTTGGACGCGGCAGGCGAGTTCCCCCACGACAAGTGGAAGGCCCTGCGGGAGACCGGACTCCTGCGGGTGCACTTCGCGCCCGAGTTCGGTGGCGCCGGGCACAGCCTCACCCGGACGATGCGGGCCCTGGAGGGACTGGGCCACACCTCCCGGGACGCGGGCCTGTCCTTCTCCGCCTCGACCCAGATCGTGTCCGTCGGCGTGCCCCTGCAACGTTTCGCGACCCAGGAGTTGAAGGAGAAGTACCTCCCGCGGATCATGTCCGGTGAGCTGATCACCGCCCACGCGATCACCGAGAGCTCCGGCGGCTCGGACGCCATGAACCTGGCCAGCGTCGCCCGCCGCGACGGGGACCACTACGTGGTCAGCGGCGACAAGATGTTCATCACCAACGCCCCGGTCGCCGACCTGTTCCTGCTCTACGTCCGCACCGGGAAGCCCGGCCCCTTCGGCCTCACCACCCTGCTCGTCGAGGCCGGCACCCCCGGCCTGACCGTGGGCCCCGCGATGGACAAGATCGGCCTGCGCACCAGCCCGATCGGCACGCTCTCCTTCGACGAGCTGCGCGTCCCGGTCTCCCAGCGGGTCGGGCAGGAGGGCTCCGGCTTCCGGGTCCTGGACTACGTGATGAAGCGCGAGGTGCTCTTCGGCTTCTCCATCACCCTGGGCGAGATGACCCGACGGGTGGAGGAGACCATCGCCTTCGCCAAGGAGCGCCGCCAGTTCGGCCGGCCGATCAGCTCCTACCAGGGCATCTCCCACAAGATCGCGGACATGAAGATCCGGGTGGAGACGGCCCGCAAGTGGCTCGCCGACACCGGCGCCAAGGTCGAGCGGAACGAGGACGCCGCGTTCGACCTCGCGGCCACCAAGACGGTGGTCTCCGAGGCCAACGTGCAGACCGCGCTCGACGCGGTGCAGATCCACGGCGGCCGCGGCGTGCTGACCGAGTACGGCGTCGAGCGCGACCTGCGCAACTCGATCGCCGGAACGATCTACTCCGGTACCTCCGAGATCCAGCGCAACCGGATCGCCATGCTGGCTGGACTCTGACCGACGGGAATCCCGACATGACCGACACACTGGACCACCTCACCCGCTCCACCGAGTTCCTCGACCACGAGAGCGACGCGGTGCAGGCCTTCGTCGACCACGCCGTCCGGGACCGTTCGGCGGACCGGCGCACCAACGCGATCGAGCTGTACTACGCGGTGCGCGACGGCGTCGACTACGAGGTCTACGGCGCCCCGCTCTCCCGGGAGGGCCTGCGGGCCTCCACCACCGCCACCACCAAGTCCGGGTTCTGCCTGCACAAGGCCGCGCTGTACGCGGCCGGGGTGCGCGCCCTGGGCATCCCCTCCCGGCTGGTCTACGGCGACGTGCGCAACCACCTGGCCTCGCCCCGCCTGCTGTCCCACATCGGCGGCGACGTGTTCTTCCACTCGCTCGCCCAGGTGCACCTGGACGGCAAGTGGATCAAGGTCACCCCGGTGTTCAACAAGCTGCTCTGCAAGCTCTACGGCATGCGCGCCCTGGAGTTCGACGGCGTCAACGACAGCCTCCACCACCCCCACGACGGCGGCGGCGCGATGGAGTTCCTGACCGACCACGGCAGCTTCGACGACCTCCCCTACGAGTTCGTCATCGAGACCATGCGCCGCAAGCACCCCAAGTTCCTCGACACCACGGGCACCGGCACCGTCCACGGCGGCCGCCTCGCCGAAGAGTCCACCCTCACCCGGTAGGAGAACCCCCATGACCAGCACCCCGCCGCCCGTCGACGGATGGGACGCCTCGACCCGGATCGGCGTGGTCGTGCCGCACGCCGACGTCGGCCCGGAGGCCGAACTGCAGGCCGTGGCCCCCGCCTCCGTCTCCGTCCACGGTTCGCGCGTGCACTTCGCCGCCATGCGCGCGGGCGGTGAGATGGACGAGAAGATCCCGTACGACCCGATCCTGTCCTTCGTCCAGGCCCCCTACCTGGACCAGGCCGTCGAACTGCTCGCGGCCTCCCCGCTGCACGCCCTGACGCTCGGATTCACCTCCTCCAGCTACGCGTTGAAGGCCCAGGGCGAACGGGAGTTGTACGAGCGGCTGCTGCCCGTCACCCGGGGGCTGCCGATCACCGGCACCACCAAGGCCGCCCGGGCCGCGTTCGACGCCCTGGGCGCCCGGCGGATCGCGCTGGTGAACCCGCCGTGGTTCACCGACTCGCTCTCCGGCCAAGGAGCCGACTACTTCCGCGAGTTCGGCTACGAGGTGGTCCACCACGCCCCCTGCGGACTGCCGTCGAACCAGAAGGCCATCACGCCGGAGAACCTGTCGGCCTGGATCCGCGGCACGGTGGCGGAGCACCGGCCGGACGCCGTCCTGGTGGCCGGCAACGGCATCCGGGCGGTGGGCACCATCAAGCCGCTGGAGGAGGAGCTCGGGTTCAACGTCGTCACCGCGAACCAGGTGATCCTCTGGCACGCCCTCCACCTGGCCGGCGCCGCCGGGACCGCCCGGGAGATCACCGACTACGGACAGCTGTTCACCACGACCCCGAAGGACGGCCACGCGTGAGCCTGTTGGACGCACAGGCCTACGAGGCCGTCTTCGGGACGCCGGAGGGCGACACCTACCGCATCCCGCTGGTCTGCTGGCGGGAGGACGGCGACCACCTGTTCGGCGTGGTCCTGGTCAAGGGGCACCTGCGGCGCACGGACCAGCTGTCGGACTTCCTGCGGTACGACCGCCGCAACGGCTCGCGCGGGGACGAGGCGCCCGCGACGACCTTCGACCCGGCGACGGCGGACGGTCGGGTGGACGACTCGTACGTGCCCGCCATTCGGTGACGTCCGCCCATTCCGCGGCGTCCGCCATTCGGTGCCGCCCGTCCGTCGGCCGGCAGCGCCCGCGGAGGGTGCGGTCATTTGTGAAGTCCCGGTGAGATAACGGGACCCGGCGCTCCGCTTTTCCCGGCCGCCCGGCCGGTGCTCGACCCGCTTATCGCAATTCGCTATTCGGTCAATGCCTATTCGCCGCCGATCGGAATGGATCCTCCCGCCGCCCGTCGGGCCCGCCGCGCACCCGGCGGTTTTCCCGGGCACTCCGGATCCACCGCACCCCGGGCCTCCCTGCCCCGGGGTGCGGTGCCGTACTCGGCCTCACGCAACCTCCCCCGAGGACCGTCGCGTCCCCGCCCGGCCACGCTTCCGCCACGTCTCGGCCACGCTCCGGCCACGCTTCCACCACGCCCCGGTTCCCGGTGGCGCGGAGGGGATCGCCGCAGGTCGAGCCAGGTGAACGCGAGTTCGACGATACGTCAGGACGCCGCCGGGACCGGGGTATGCTTGCCGCGTCGTCACGGGGGCTGGTGCACGAACGAGCCGGAGGGGCCATGCAGCTCACACGAAGTCCCTGGGGCGTCCAACGGTCCGCGGCCGCACCCGTCGCGCGGTACCGGCGCGCGCCGCAGTGCTGAGGCAGGCCCGCGCGGAACAGACCCGCTCCGCCCTGATCGACGCCGCCGCCGGACAGTTCGCCCGGCACGGCTACGCCGGCGCCACCCTGGCGCGGATCAGCCAGTCCGCCGGGGTCACCTCGGGCGCGCTGACCTTCCACTTCCTGACCAAGGAGGACCTCGCGCAGGAGGTGCTCAGGGCGGGGGCGGCCGCGACCTCCTCGGCGCTGGACGAGGTCCAGCAGCTCACGACGCCCGGGCTGGCCGCGGTCAGCCGGCTCACCCAGCTGCTGGCGGCCTTCCTCCAGCAGGACGTCCGGGCCCACGCGGCGATGCGGCTCGCGCACGAGTGCCCCGGTTCGCAGGGCGCCTGGGAACAGGCCTGGCGGCCCGCCCTGCTGCACGCGCTGGAACTGGCCCGGGCGGGCGGCACCACCGACGCGGAGCTCGCCGACATCGAACTGCTGGTCGCCTACCTGCTGGCCGGCGCCGAGGCGCAGCTGCGCTCCGGCCGCCCGGTCAGCGTCGTCGAGCACGAGCTCGGCCGACTGTGGCGGCGGGCCGGGGCGGGCTTCGGCGCCCGGCCGGAGGACGGCCCCGACCCCTGCGAGCACGACCGGACGCCCGCCCCGCCGCGGTTGCGCGCCCCGTCCCGGGGCGACGCGGCCCGCAACGAGGGGTGACCGGGCGGTAGACGTACGGCGACCGCAGGCACATCCGGCGGCACGCCCCTGACCTGCGGGGCCGATGTCCCGCAGGGCGTGCCGTGCCCGGATCCGCGGGGGCGATTCCATTTCCCGCGTCGACCGCCGACCCCGTCCGCCCCTTCCCCGGGCCGGGCGCGGGCGATTCGCGCCAGGGCTTTGTATCGAGTTGGCGAAGTGGCGACCGGAAGTCCTTTACCCGAGAAAAAAATAGTGCTCATTCTTTAGTGTGGGTGGATCTGTGTGAAAGCCGCAGCCGCAACACGGGAGGGGTAGCTATGAGGGGATGGGACTCCGTCACCCAGTTCACGGACCAGCTGTTCGGCCACTTGCGCCGAGCTGACCAGCGCAAGTGGGCCCACACCTACGTCAACGGCCTCCTCAGCACGCCCGGGAAGAAGTCCATCCGCCGGCTGGCGGCCGTGTCGAGCGACTCCCCGACCGCTTCGCAGGCCCTGCACCAGTTCGTCAACGAGAGCCCCTGGGAGTGGGATCCGGTCTGCGACCAGCTCCGGCAGTGGGTCGAGGACCGGGCCCGGCCCAAGGCCTGGACGATCGCCCCCGTGGTGCTGCCCAAGCGCGGTGAGAAGTCCTGCGGGGTGCACCGCCGCTTCATCCCGCACACCGGACGGACCGTCAACTGCCAGATCGGCATGGCGGTCTTCATGTCGACGGAGGCGGGGGAGTTCCCCGTGGGCTGGTGCCTGTTCCTGCCGGAGACGTGGGCCGCCCAGGGGCCGCTCCGCGAGCAGGCCCGGATCCCGCACACCGCCACCGCCTCGTGCGAGGGCCAACTCCTCAACCTGATCGACCAGATGGCGCAGACCTCGCAGTACGACCCGGTCCCGGTGGTGGTCGACCTGGACGGCTACCTGGACTCGCGCCGGCTCGTCGAGGGCCTGACCCGGCGCGGGCTGGACTTCGCGGTCGCGATCCCGGACAGCTTCCCGTTGGCCCCGCTGGAGCACCAGGCCTCCGGCTCCCGCCGGCCGGTGGCCGCGGCGGCCCGGACGGTGAGCGAGCGGTGCCCAGAGGTGCGCTCCGGGGTCTGCAGAGCGGGCTGGGCGTCCGTGCGCGACGGCCTGGTGCAGGTTCCCGGCGCCGTCGCGGCCGACCAGAGACCGCAGCCGTTCCGGCTCTTCACCCAGCCCGACGAGGACGCGACGGGTGCGGGGCAGCTCTGGCTCACCAGCATGGTGCACCGGCCGGTCGACGAGCTGCTGGAGTACGCGGAACGGCACGCCGCGACCGGGGAGACCGTCGAGCTGCTCGAACGGCGGTTCGGGCTGAGGGACTTCGAGGGCCGCTCGTTCCCGGGGTGGCACCACCACATGGCCCTGGTCTCGGCCGCCTTCACCTACAGCCGCCTGGCGGCCGACCTCGGCATGCGGGCCTTCCGCCCCGGCCCGGGCGCCGGAAGCGACGGTCTGGCGAGGCCGCCGCTCGTGCCCTGCTCCCGGTGGGTCCGGGAAGCCTCCCTGGGGTACCCCGTAGCAGTCTGAGCCGTCGCTTCGGGCGCGCCGCCGACCCCTCCCGGCACGCCCGACGCGCTCGGCGCGGGGTCGACGATGCCCCAATTGTCGTGCCGGCATGAGCTGATGAGCGTGGGTCAGGCGAAGTTCTTCACCGCCGGCGATTGACAGCAAGATGTATGTTCATGCAAGCTCTACCTGTCCGCCTGAGGTTCTCACGGGCAAAAACAACATGTACATACAAGCAACTACCTGGGGACTCCATGCCTGATCCCACGGCACCCACCGTCGACACCGCGACCGCGGTCTGAGCGGGGGAGCAGCGTTGCGTTATTCCGAACTCTCCGAGAGCGAGCTGACCGAGTACGCCCGCGAGGCGGTACGGATCAGCCGCGAGCACGTCGCCAAGGGCGGCATCCCGTTCTCCGGTGTGGTGATCAACAGCGGCCGGATCCTCGGCACCGGTGTCAACCGGGTGCGCGAGGACAACGACCCCACCGCGCACGCCGAGGTCACCGCACTGCGGGCGGCCGCCGCCAAGTACGGACTGCACGCCACCGCCGGATCCACCCTGATCGCCTCCGGCGAGCCCTGCGCCCTGTGCTACATGGCGTCGCTGTACTTCAGCGTCAGCCACATCGTCAACGTGGTCGACCGCAAGACGGCCGCGCGGTACGGCTTCGACTACACCAGCTCGTACTCGATCTTCGCCGAGGACCCGGAGACCTGGCCGATCAAGGTCACCTCGATCCAGATCCCGGAAGGCACGGCGCCGTTCGAGGACTTCCTCACCATGGAGCGGGGGCGGCCGTGAGCGGAACGGCAACCGGCAGGATCCGCATCAAGGTCTGGTCGGACTACGTCTGTCCCTTCTGCATGCTGGCCGAGGGCCCGCTGCACGAGGCCACCCGCGACCTCGACGTCGACATCGAGTGGATGCCGTTCGAGCTGCGGCCCCACCCCACCCCGACGCTGCGCCCGGAGGACGACTACCTGCCGGCGATCTGGGACCGCGCCGTCTACCCGATGGCCCACCGCCTTGGCGTGGACATCACCCTCCCGACGGTCTCGCCGCAGCCCTACACCCGGCTGGCCTTCGAGGGCTACCGGTACGCGGCCGAGCACGGCCGGGCCGCGGAGTACACCCCCCGGGTGCTGCGGGCCTTCTTCCAGGAGAACCGGGACATCGGCGAGGTGGCCGTCCTCGCCGACATCGCCGCCGAACTCGGCCTGGACGGCGCCGACTTCGCCGAGGCGCTGACCTCCGGCCGGTACACCGAGGCGCACCGGGCGGCGCTGCGGGACGCGGAGGCCAACCGGGTCTCCGTCGCGCCCACGATCATCATCGACGGACGCCACCGCATCGAGGGCGTGCCCTCCGTCGCCCAGATCCGCAAGGCCGTGCTCGACGCCCAGGCCGAGCAGGACGCCCTCGGGGACGCCGCTCCCGCCTGCGGGATCGACGGCTGCTGAACCGGCTCTGACGCCCGGCTCCCCGCCTTCCCCCCGCGTTCCCCCTGCGTTCCCTCTGCCTTCCCGCGTTCCCCCGCTTCCCCCTGTCTTCTCCCCGCTCCACCTCTCCCCGTCAACGCCGACCTCCCAAGAACGAAAGGACCAGCCATGCAGTGGTTCTACCTCGCGATCGCGGACATCTTCGAGATCGCCGTCGCCATCGCGGCCGGCAAGGCCGAAGGCTTCAAGAACCGTACGTGGACCGCCGTGACCCTGATCACCGGCGCCCTCGGCACCTTCTTCCTCAGCAAGGCACTGCTGACCTTCGACGTCGGTGTCGGCTACGCGATCTGGACCTCCGTCGCCGGCGTCGGCATCACCCTCCTCGGCGCCCTGCTCTTCGGCCAGCGCCTGAACTGGCGCAAGGCCGTCGGCATCGCCGTCATCATCGCCGGCGTCGTCGGCCTCCAGCTCAGCGGCGCTGCCTGATCCTCCCGCCCCCACCCGGCTCCACCTCCCGAAAGGACCCGTGCACATGTCCGACACCGGCCGCAACTCGGTCAACCCGTGGATCATGCTCCTGCTCGCCGGCGGCTTCGAAGTCGGCTACGCGCTCGCCGTCGGTGGAAGCCACGGCTTCACCCGGCTGACCTGGTCACTGGTCGCCGTCGTCTTCTTCCTCCTGACCCTCTGGGCCCTGAGTGCCGCGCTGCGCACCATCGACGTCAGCATCGGCTACGCCGTCTGGGCCGGCATCGGGTCCGTCGGCGCGGCCCTGCTGGGGCCCGTCGTCTTCGACGAGAGCCTCACCCCGGCCAAGGCCGTGTGGCTGGCCGTGATCATCGCCGGCGTGGTCTGGCTCAAGCTCGCCGACCGGCCGCAGAAGTCCGCCGAGACCGCCGCCGCGCCGCGTGAGGTCCAGACCGCGGACGCGTGACGGGCGCGCCGCCCCGGTGCGGGAAGCCGCCGCGCCGCTCGTGAGGCGCACCCCGGCCCGGTCCCGACCGGGTGGGGTGCGGAGCGGCCGGGGTGTGGTTCAGGGCCTCCTGGTGGCCGGTCGGATGTCGGAATCCGATCGGACGGCCAGGAGGCCCTTCTCGCGTTCCTCGTGCCGGGGGGCCGGTGTCAGAACAGCGAGGGGTACATCCCGGCCGTGGCGCCGCCCAGGAGCGGCACCGTCAGCACCAGCCATCCGCGGGTGCTGCGGGTCGGCACGCCCCGCTGCCCGACCATCAGCGCCACGGCCATTCCGGCCGTGGCGGGCAGCAGCACGCCGAGCATCGCCAGCGAGAGCAGGTCGGGAACCTCATGCCGGGTCACCGCCCATCCTGCCCCGAGGTCCAGGGCCGCTGCCGACAGCAGTTCCCTTGTGGGCGCGAGCAGTTCGTGCCGGGCCCGGGTCGCGCCCGCCATGCGGGTACGGTGGCGCACCGCGAGGAGCATCCATCCCGCCCCGACGAGGACGAGGGCGGTCTCCGCCACGAGAACGATCTGTGCCAGGTGCATGGAGTCCCTCCTCGGGAACAGGCCTGCTGGATGCCGTCCAGCCCGAGCAGGATCAGGGCAGCGTCCTTCAAGTCTCCGCCCAACGTGGCACCTTGCCCCTTGCGGATGCCCTTGATCGCATTGACGACCCTGCGGACGCCGAACTTCCGTGTCGGAGAGATGATCGATGCCGGAGGCCCGGATGCCGGAACGGGCGTGGAGGCCGGGCCGGAGATCCGTCGTCGGCCTCCGGGGCGACCACAACGTACGAATGCGATCGGCTTTCGATCAAGGCGATCTGATCCGGATCTGAGGGTTACCGGACAGTACGCCGTGGTTCTGGAAGGTCGGCCGGACGGGCTCTCCCGGAAGGCCCGGGGAGGTCCCGCCGAGTGGCTGGACGGAGGGTCCTCGCCATCCGCCGGGTACGGGGCCGACCTGCCGTTTCAGTCTGAGCAGGGGTCGTGGGTGAGGAGTCCCGCTCGGTGGGCCCAGAGGGCGGCTTGAAGCCGGTTGACCAGGCCGAGCCTGCTCAGCAGGGTGCTGACGTGGTCCTTGACGGTGCCCGCGCTCAGGTGGAGACGCCGGCCGATCTCGGCGTTGGACAGGCCCTCGGCGAGCAGCACCAGCACGTCGCGCTCCCGGTCGCTGAGCCCGGCCGACGCGTCGGTCCGGCGGTGCAGGCAGTCCTGGTGGTCGAGGTAGCCGGCGACCACCGCGGCGGTCGCCGCGGCCGAGAGCACGACCTCGCCGGCCACCAGGCTCCGTACCTGCGCGGCGAGCCTGACGGGGTCGATGTCCTTGAGGAGGAACCCGGAGGCGCCGGACCGCAGTGCGGCGGCGAGATGGGTGCCCGAGTCGAAGGCGGTGAGCATCGCCACCACCGGTGGCACCGGCAGAGCCGTCAGACGTCGCAGAACGGTGAGCCCGTCGATGCCGGGCATCCGTACGTCGAGCAGGACGAGGTCGGGGGAGTGCTCCATGACCGCGGCCGTCGCCTGCCCGCCGCCGACGGCCGCCACGACGCGGATGTCCTCGGCGGTGTTCAGGACCAGCTCGAACCCCGACCGGATCAGGGCCTCGTCGTCGACCACCACCACACGAATCACTGCCTCGGCCTCCCGCCGCTGGATCGTCCTGCCGGACCGCTCGGTCGGGCCGTTCCGGTATCGCCACACCGTCGCACGACGGTCCGAACCCGGGCATCGGCCCATGGGCCCCTTGTGATCACCCGGGCGGCTCGGGTTGACTGCCCGCAGACCGACTGCCGCAGCCGACCGACCCGACGGCCCCCGCCGAACGGCATAGGCCGCCCGGCAGAGGACATCCGACGGGATCCGTCTGCGGGTGTACCTGTCGTCGGCGGGTAGCGGCCAAGCTGTTGCGGTGGGTCCGGCCAGACGGGTTCACGGCTCCGTGGACGGTCCGGGGCGAGGCACGATCACGCTCGGCACTCCGGACTCCGGGTCCTCCCCCGCCGGGGCATCCCGGTCGAGAGCAGAGCGGCCGACGGATCCGTCGGATCCGACGGGGACATCACGGGAAGTAGGGACAGCACACCGGTATGAGTACCCGGGCACGCCGGTTCGCGGCCGATTCCGCGCTCGTCGCGGTGGCTTCGTCGACGGTCTACTTCCTGTTCGTGCGGATGGCCGAGTGGCCGCCGGGGCTCTGGCTCCTCGGCGACTCGACGGCGATCCCGGTGGTCGTCGCGTGCGCCGTCGCGGCCCTGGCGGTCCGCCACCGCTTCCCGAGGACGGCAGTGGCGGCCGGGGTGGCGCTGCTGGCGGTCGATCCGCTGGTCGGCTGCTTCCTGCCCGTGTCCGCGTACGCGGCCGGTCGGCGCTGCACCCGGTTGCGTCACCGGCTCGCGCTGGGGGCCGTGCTGTTGGGAGTCCCCGTCGCCGTCACCGTGGGCAGCGTCGTCCTCGGCCCGGTTCCGTTCCCCGAGCAGCGGATCATGGTCGCCCTGGTCTCGGCCGTGGTGTGCGGTGTGCTGCCCGGCATGGCCGGGGCACTCGACGGCCAGCGTCGACGCCTGGAGACGGCCCTGCGCCAGCGCAACGCCTACCTCGAACAGGCCCAGCGATCGGCGGAGGAACGGGCCAGGTCGCACGAGCGGGCCCGGATCGCCGGCGAGATGCACGACCTGCTCGGTCACGGCCTGAGTCTGGCCGCCCTGCACTCCGGGGGGTTGGCCCTGGCGAGCAAGGGCACCAGCCCGGTGCTGCGGGAGAGTGCTGTCCTGGTGAACAGCACGGTGCGGCAGTCGATGAAGGAGCTGCGCGAGATCCTCGGGGTGCTCCGCGCCGCCGCGCCCGCCGAGGCCGAACCCCTGACCGGGGCGAGCGGCACCCGGGCGGACATCGCCGTACTGGTCGACGAATCCCGGGCCGCGGGTGTGGCGGTGGCCCTGGACTGGCGGGGCGCCGATCTGGACGGCGCGGGATCGCCGGTGCGGCACGCGGTGCACCGGGTCGTGCGGGAGGCACTGACCAACGTCCACAAGCACGCGGCCGCCGCCGAGGTCGAGGTGGCGGTCCGCAGGTGCCCGAAGCTCGTGAGGATCGAGGTCCGCAACGGTCCACCGCCGGTGGGGAGGCCGCCGCAGCCGTTGCCGGGCGGTGGGCTCGGGCTCATCGGGCTGCACGAACGCGTGCGGCTGCTCGGCGGGACGTTGAGGACCGGGCCGACCGAGGACGAGGGCTTCGCGGTCGAGGTGTCCATCCCGCTGGACCCGGCCGGCGGTGACGCGCTCGAACCGCCTGCGCGCGCGGCCGGGCGGCCGACCGGGGCGGGCGGCCCGGGGCGGTGGCCGGCGCGCGCCTCCGGCCTCGCGATCCCGGTGATCGGACTGATCGGCGTCATCACCTTGCAGTTCTTCACCCTCGTCTTCGTCCCGTACCGCGGAGGCGCGGCGCCGCTGCCGCCGTCCGCCGAACCGTCCCGCGAGGCCTTCGTCCGTGACCACGGCCTCGGGGATCCGTTCGCGCGGGCGGCCGTCCGGGGGCAGGAGCCCGAGCCACCGGCCGGTGCCGGGTGCGAGTACTTTCCGGACTACGGTGACGAAGGGGCGACCCGGCTGGCGGTGCACCGGTACTGCTTCCTCGGTGACCGGCTGGTCGAGGACACCGTGATCCCCACCGACATCCCCGTTCCGAGAGGCCCCGGATCGTGATACGCGTGCGCTCGCCGACGACCAGGACCTGGTCCGGGCCGGCATCAGGCTCGTGCTCGGGTGCGCGGACGACATGGACGTGGTGGCGCAGGCCCGCGACGGCGACGAGGCGGTCCGGCTGGCCACCCGGATCCCGGTCGACGTGGCGCTGCTCGACATCAGGATGCCGGGCGCGGACGGCCTGACGGCGGCCGAACGGATCGCCGAGCTGGCCCCCGCGGTGAAGGTCGTCATGCTGACGACCTTCGGCGAGGAGGAGAACATCGCCCGGGCGCTCCGGGCGGGCGCGGCGGGCTTCCTGCTCAAGGACAGCCCCCCGGAGGAGCTCATCCAGGCGGTCCGGACGGTGGTGCGCGGTGAGCCGGTGGTGTCCCCGCGGGTCACCCGGCACCTCATCGACCGGTACCTCGCGGCGAGCGCGTCCGGCGACGAACCGGCTCCCGCGCGCCAGGGGGTCGACCGGCTCTCCGGCCTCACCGCCCGGGAACGCGACGTCCTCGCGCTGCTCGGGACCGGCGCCTCCAACGCCGACATCGGGGCGCGGCTGCACCTGGGGGCGGGCACGGTGAAGACCCACGTGAGCAGCCTGCTGGCCAAGCTGGAGTGCGCCAACCGGGTGCAGGCCGCCGTCGTCGCCCGCGACGCGGGTCTGCTGCGCGGCGCCTGAACCGCCGTCGGGACTACTCCCGGGCCCGTCCCCGGCCGTCCGGCCGCTCCGGCCTCTGCCGAACGGCACGGTCGTTCCGGCCGGTCGGCCCGCGAAATCCCGTCCCCGCCGAACCTAGGATCGGGTTGGTCCGGATCAAGGCCGCCGTCCGGGTCGCGGGCCGGTGCACATGGTGCAACGAGGGCCGGACTTTTTGAATTGGTGTAGACCTCTGTTCGAATCTCGTGCACCGTGTTCCCCGGAACAGCCGACGCTCCCCGGGGCCGGTCGGTCGCGGCGGGGTGCACACCCCCGCGGTGAGGTGGGCGCGCGCGGCTGACGGTCGGTCGTGCGCCGGGGCGGGACGGGGCCACTTCCACCACAGCCGGACTCCCGGCGCCACCTCTTGAGAACAGGAGTTCCCTGACCGTGCACATTCGGTTGAGCGGCGTTGTCATGGCCAGGCCGGAACGGGCGGCCTCCGCCCGGGACCTGGCCGAACGGGCTTCGCCCGAACCGTACGCCGTGGTGACGGCGCGGGGGATCAACGGATCGAATGCCGCGATCCGCGCCTGGTCCACCCCTCCGCCGGGATCCACCCACCACGTGCTGATCGAGGAGGGAGCCGTCCTCGGGAAGGACTTCCACGCGCGGGTCAGCGCAGCCGTGCGGGCCGCGCCGGAGGCCGCGCTCGTCCTGCACGCCCACCCCGACACGCCCGCCGCGGCCGCGGTGCGGATGGCCGCCCTGACGGGGCACCGCTGGGCGCCCGGTGTCGTGGGTGCCGTACCGACCACGGCGCTGGTCCTGCCGACCGGCCGGGCCGAAGGCTTCGTCCGCTACGCCACCCGCCGCACCCACCGGACCGGGCACGGTCCCGTCCTGGCCCGCTACCTGAGGACCTTCGGGGTGCCCACCTACCTGGCCACGGCGGAGCACGTCCGGTTCCCCCTGCCGTTCCACCCGGTCGACGACCCCGCGCCGTCGTCCCGGCCGCAGGACGCGGAGGTCGACACCGGCTGGAGCCGGGCACCCGGGCTCGCCGCACTGGACGCCGTCCCCTTCTTCGTCCGGGGCGGGGTCCACGTCGCGACCCGGATCAGGAGTGGCTGGGCGACCTCCCCGGCGCACCACTACCTGGCCCGGCTCGGCCTCGACCCGGCCCGCTACGACCGGCGGCTGCGACTGCTGTTCGGCCTCAACTCCGACGCCTCCACCGAACTGGTCGAGCGCATCGGCCCGGAACTGTCCACCAGGCACTGGCTGGCCGCGTTCCTGATGGGCGTGGTCACCAGCGCCCGTCTCCCCCCGGACGAGTCGTCGCAGCGGAGCACCGACGGCGCCGCCACCGACCGGGGCCTGGCCACGGTGGGAGTCGGAGGCCTGTCCGCCGCCGTCGACTGGCTGACGCTCGCGGAGCTGCGGCCCAGCCTCCTGGAGGTCGCCCGCGAGGCCTACCGGGCCGGTCTCGCCCGCGGGGCCCGGCTGCCCCCGGACCCCGGGGGCGGGGGCCCGCGGCGCCGACGGCGGGCCCGACGACTGGTCCTCACCGGTGCCGACGAGCCGATCGGCACGGCGCTCGCCAGACGCCTCGCCGACGCCGGTTGGGAGGTCACCGCGGTCGCGCCCCGGCTGCTGGTCCACGACTACCCGGGCGTGCGCGAGTTGGCCGCAGACCCCGTGCGGCGGGAGGCCCTCGACCCGGTGCTCCCGGGCGCGAGCGCGGTCGTCCACCTGCTCTCCCCCGAGACCGCCGACTCCTGCGCCGCGGACATCGGCCGGCTCTGGGCCCGGGTGGAGAACGTCGTGGCGGGCGCGGCGAAGGCCGGGGTGCCGCAGGTGGTCTGCGTCGGCGATCCGACGAGCGTGGACCTGGCCCTGCGCTGGGGACCCGCCGCGGACCGCCCGCTGTGGCCGGCCGCCATGGCCCCGGACGGGGTGCGGACACCCGCCCCCACGGTCCACTGGCTCCGGCTGGGACTGGTCTTCGGCCCGGAGGTGCTCGACGGCTCCGTCGTGGAGCAGGCCCTGCGGCGCACCCTGCCGCCACGGGCCGACCGTACGGGGGACGAGACGACGGAGACCTGGCGGCCGGTCTACATCGACGACGTGGTCGACGCGGTCGACCGCACCCTCCAGGCGCCGCCCGTCCACCGGATCATGAACATCACCGGCGACGAGCGCCTCACCACCGAGGACATCGCCCTCGCCGCGGCGCGGCTCGACAGCGGCCGCCCGGTCATGGCCGCCACCACCGCGGCATCCCGCAACGGCGGACCGCGCCGCGGCGGTACGGCGCTCGGCTGGGCCCCGCGCACGGGCTTCGACCAGGGGCTCGCGGCCCTCGCCGAATGGATGGAACTCCACGTCGACTGATCGGCACACGCCGCCGGGTACGGGGTCGTCCGGCGGCCCGGAGGCCCGGACGGGTGGTCCGCCGGCCGGTGCGGCGGCGGACGACCCGTCCGGGTGCGGGGCGGTCAGTTGCCGAGGCGGAGGCTGTAGAGGGAGTAGCCGTAGGCGGTGCCGCGGTGGATGCCCTGCATCCTGACGTAGCGGGTGTCGGTGGGGGTGAAGGTGAGGGTGTCGGTGCCGGCGGTGGTACGGCCGCGTTGCTGGGAGACGGTGGTCCACGTGGTGCCGTCGGTGGAGACCTGGAGGTCGTAGTCCCGGGCGTAGGCGGCCTCCCACACCAGGGTGGCGGCGCTGACGGTGTTCACCGTGCCGAGGTCGACCTGGAGCCACTGGTCGTCGGTGCGGTCGCTGGACCAGCGGGTGGTGCCGTTGTTGTCGAAGGCCCGGTCGGGGGTGAAGGCGGCCGTCTCGCTGGACGAGGCGGTGGCAGGCCGGCCGGCCGCGAGGTCGGCCGCGCCCCGGACGTCGAGGCTGTAGAGGGAGTAGCCGTAGGCGGTGCCGCGGTGGATGCCCTGCATCCGTACGTAGCGGGCGTCGGTGGGGGTGAAGGTCAGCTTGTCGGTACCGGCGGTGGTGCGGCCGCGTTGCTGGGAGACGGTGGTCCAGGTGGTGCCGTCGGTGGAGACCTGGAGGTCGTAGTCCCGGGCGTAGGCGCTCTCCCAGGTGAGGGTGGCGGAGGAGACCCGGCGTACCGAGCCGAGGTCGACCTGGAGCCACTCCCCGTCGGTGCGCTTGCTCGACCAGCGGGTGTCGGCGAGCCCGTCGGTGGCGTTGGACGCCTGCCACTTGGCCCCCTCGGTGGAGGACGCTGTGGTGGTGCGGCCGAGGGCGAGGTCGGCGGTGACGTCGTCGGACCCGAGGGTGTCGGGCAGGTAGCCGGTGCCGGGGCCCTGGCCGACGGCGCGGACGGTGTCCAGGAACGCCTGGTAGTCGGTACCGGCCCTGGTGCCGGACCACATCTTCTGGGCGAGGGCGGGCAGGCTCTTCTCGATCAGGCCGTGCACCTGGAGTTCCGTGTAGTCCTCGTGCACCAGGTCGTTCCAGACTCCCGGCATCGCACCGAGCAGGTGGGGGTCCTGCGGGGCGAGGCTCTGGTCGCCGGAGAAGACGTTGGGCTGCCAGCTGTCGAAGATCGCCTTCCCGTCGAGGCCCTGGCCGTGGTAGTAGTTCGCGAACGGCACGACGTACAGCCAGTTGTCGTTGGAGTTGATGACCTTGGGGTAGCCGTCGGCGATGGCCTGCTGGGGGCCGTACCAGCCGTTGTTCCAGCTGTCGACGGTGATGTCCTTGTCGTAGCCGGCGCCGCCGCCGGAGATCCCCTTCTGACTGCCCCACATGGTGACCTGCTTGCCCAGGCTCCGGACGTAGGGGGCGATGGTGTTGACGTACCCCTTGAAGTCGGCGGCCGGGCCCTTGTACTCGTCGGCGCCGATGCCGACGGTCGGGCCCCGGAACCACGGGGTGAACTCGGCGTAGACGGACTTCATGAAGTCGGTGGCGGCGGGCTTCGAGAGGTCCAACTCGTCGGAGTCGCCCTTGTGCAGGCCGATCCCCGGTTTGAACCTGGTGAACGCCCGGGCGTGGGCCGGTGCGTCGATCTCCGGGATGATGGTGACGCCGACCGCGGCCGCGGTGTCCTCGAAGGAGTCCCAGTCCGCCTTGGTGTAGGAGCCGTCGGCGGCGGCCAGTCCGGCGAAGGCGGGGTTGTCGCTCCTGAGGCGGAACGCCGCCTGCGCGGTCGACCAGTTCGCCGGGGATATCTCGTTGTCGTTCAGGTGGAGTTGGAGCGTGTTGAGCTTCTGGTAGCCCATCCACCTGATGTACGAGCGGATGAACTCGGGGGTGAAGTAGCGCCGTCCGACGTCGAGCATCAGCCCGCGCAGGGCGTAGTTCGGGTAGTCCACGACGGATCCGACCGGGAGGCTGCGGTGGTCCGCGGAGCCGGCGAGCAGCTGGAGCAGGGTCCGGGTGCCCTCGACGGCGCCCTGCTGCGCCGCCCCGGTGACGGTGACCAGTCCGCGGTCGGTGTCGATCCGGTAGGCCTCGGCCCTGAGTCGGGGCAGGACCGCCCCGAAGTCCGCGTCCGGGTCGACCTGGATGACGATGTCACCGTTACCGCCGGCATCCACCACGGGACTGATCTGATGGTTCGTCACGTCTGCTGTCTCGCCGGTGAATTGCTCTACCAGGCGGCGAAGTTCGGGGGAGTCGACGGGGGTGGCGACCCGGGGGTGGTCGGCCAGCACCACCCGCCCCTTGCCGCCTGTCCATTGCTGAACGGCGGGGACGACGGCGGGAGCCGCGTTCACCGGGACGGGATCAGCGGCGGCAGTGGACGCCGTGGGGAGCAGCAGGGCGAGCGTGGAGACCAGTGGCAGGCAGACCGGTCTTCCGGCGAGGAGAAGGGCTTTGAGCCGCATGGGGGTGACCTCGGGTGGGGTGGGGGGCGTGCACGGCGCGCGGGTGTGAGCCTCCGGCCGCCGGGTGGCACGATGTGCCGCCATGATGAGGCGCCCCGGCCGGGCCGCCAAGAGAGGTCTGGACCATTCGCTGAGATTTCGCGGTGCAGAACCGCCGGAACCGCCCGGATCGGGTGAGAGCGGACGACGGGACGGCTCCGGACTCCGGACCGAACACGAAGAGGCCTCCGCCAGGTCAACTGCCTGGCGGAGGCCTGTTCATGGACGAAGTGCCGGGTGGTCGATCCTCCCCGCGTACGGGTCCGATCAGGAACGGCGTCGGCTGAGCCGCAGGGCCCCCACGCCGGCGGCGAGGAACGCGGCGGAGAGGCCGAGGAGGACCGGGGTCTTCGGGGCGCCGGTCTGGGCCAGCTCGCCGTGGTGGTGGTTGTAGTGGTGCTGCTCGCCGCCGCCGTGGTGGGCCGGCGTGTGCGGGCGCGACGGCACCTCCTTGGCGACGAGCTTGATCTTGTTCAGGTTGTACGCGGACTGCTGGTTGGCCTGGCTCTGGTGGTTGGAGAGGTTGTTGGCCTGCGAGGCCGACTGGTTGTTGAGCGCGGAGTTCTGGGCACTGTTGTGCGCGGAGTTGTTCGAATTGCTGGTGGCGCTGTTGTTGGCGCTGTTGTTCAGATTGTTGGCCACGGTGTTCTGCACGACGACGGTCACGGCGACGTGCTGGTCCTGGCCCTGGTTCTGCTGGGCGTTCTGGTCCTGACCCTGGCCCTGGTTCTGGCCTTGGTTCTGGTCCTGGCCCTGACCCTGGTTCTGCTGGCCGTTCTGGCCCTGGTTCTGCTCCGAGCCGCCGTGTTCGCCGTGTTCGCCGTGTTCGCCGTGTTCGCCGTGTTCCCCGTGCTCGCCGTGTTCCCCGTGCTCGCCGTGTTCGCCGTGCTCCCCGTGTTCGCCGTGCTCCCCGTGCGGGGGAGCGCCGGGAGTCTCGGGCACGCAGATGCAGTCGGAGCCGCCGGGGCCGGGAACGTGGCCGTGGGTCTCGTGGCCGGGGGCCTGGTCGCAGGGCTTGCCGCCGTTGTCCCAGGCGCCTTCGGACTGGGCCGATTCCGGGGCCTTTTCCATCGGCTGGCCCTGCGCGCCGGGCCTGGTCGAGTCGTCCGGTTGCGCCGAACCCGGCGCCTGGCCGTCGAGCACGAGTCCCTCGGGCGTGATCCCCTCGGGGGCGATGCCCTCGGGCTCGGTGCCTTCGCCGGCGTCGGCGCGGTGGGCCGGGCGGACGACCTGCATCGACTGGAGGTCGCCGTTACTCCCGCTGCTCCAGGTGCCGTCCGATGAGACACCGCTCTCCTGGGCGAGCCGCAGCATGCTGTCGACCCATTCGCCCTGGGCCTGCGACGAGTCGGCGGTCACGCTGTGGTCGATGGCGGGGGAGGCGTGGGCCACACCGCCGGCGCCCCAGAGGAGGGCGGACGACGTCAGGCCCGACAGGACCAGGGTGGTGATTCGAGTTCGCATGACGCTCCTGGATGATCCGCAAAACGGATCTTCTGAATACGCGCTTCTACCATCGGGAGGCGAAATGCGCCGCCGCGAGTTAACCGGCCTGGCCCAATGAATTGCTGAGAACGGGGGACTGCCGCCCGCCCTCCGCGCTCCACCGCCCGCGCCGGTGCCCCGTCGCCGTCCCGGCCACGGATGCCCACCGTGACCGCGCGGGCCCCGACGGTGACATGCGGGGATCGTGATTTGCCCTGAACATCCCTTACATGAGGATCTCAATCCCGGCAGCAGTCCTCGCCGGCTGCACCGCCACCCTGCTCTTCCAGCCCCCGGCCGTCGCTACGGACAGCTCGGTCGACCCGGCGCCGCGTACCTCCGCCGGAGGCGGCTCGGTCACCTCGGTGGCCCTCACCTCCGGCGGAGCCGTCGCGCCCCGGGCCACCCGCGCGTTCGACCTCCTCGGCGTGGTCTGGGACGGCCCCCCGACCGCCCTGGCCGGCGGCTCCGTACGAGTCCGCACCCGCGATGCCGCCACCGGCCGCTGGGGTGACTGGCACACCCTGGAGACCGGTGCCGACGGGCCCGACTCCGCCCAGCGCGGTTCCACCGCCCCGCTGTGGGTCGGACACAGCAACGGCGTCGCGGTCGACGTGCACCCCGGTCCGGCCGGTCTCCCGCGCGGACTGCGGGTCGACCTGGTCGACCCCGGCCAGGGAGCCGCGGCCGCCGATGACCAGCCCCTCACCGAACACGCGGCCGGGCCCGAGGCCCCCACGGCTCCGCGCCCCGGCATCGTCACCCGGAAGGGCTGGGGTGCGGACGAGTCCATCCGCGAAGCGGGCTTCGTGTACACCGGTTCCGTTCGGGTGGCCTTCGTCCACCACACCGCGACCGCCACCGACTACGCCTGCTCCGACGCGCCCAAGGTGATCAGGAGCATCTACCTGTTCCACGTGCAGACCAACAAGTGGCGGGACATCGGCTACAACTTCCTGGTCGACCGCTGCGGCACCATCTACGAGGGCCGGGCCGGCGGCGTCAACCAGCCCGTGCTCGGTGCCCACACCCTCGGCTTCAACACCAACTCCTCCGGCATCGCCGCCATCGGGACGTTCAGCGAGGACAATCCGCCGCAGGAACTGCAGGACGGCATTGCCAAGATCGCCGCCTGGAAGCTCGACCTCGGCGGGTGGAAGGCCGACGGATCGGCCCAGCTCACTTCCGGCTCGGACAGCAGCCTCTACCCCAAGGGTACCGTCGTCGACTTCGCCTCCATCTCCGGCCACCGCGACGGCTTCGCCACCGAATGCCCCGGTGAGGCCCTGTACCACCGACTCCCCGACATCCGGGACACGGCGGGCCGCCTCCAGAGGTGACGGTCCGGCGGTCCGTCGACGCGCCGTGAGCCCCGTCCCGGCTACCCGTCGGCGGACCGCACCCGCTCCACCAGGAGGACCACCGCGGCATCGTCCGACTCCCTGCCGGTGAAGGCCTCCAGATCCGCACACAGCAGGTCCGCGCGCTCCTCCGGGCCGCCCGCCCGCCACCCACTGGTCCCCGCGAGTCGCACCAGGCGCTCCTCCAGCGGGTAGCGCAAACCCCCGCAGCCGCGGGCCCCGGCCACACCCTCGGAGCACACCACCAGGGTCTGCCCCGGGACGAAGGGCTCCTGACGCAAGAGCGGCTCGCCCAGGGCCAGTTCGGCCAGGCCCACGGGCGGGCCCGGCTCGCACGCCACGGTCCGCACGCCGTCGTCGTGGGCGACCAGCGGCAACGGCGCATGCCCGCACGACAGGAGCAGCACCTCCGCCGCGCCGGAGAACTCCGCGAACACGGCCGTCACGAGCACACCGGCCGCCACCGCCCCGGACACGCACGACTCCGCCCTGGCCGCCACCCCGGCCAGGGACGGCTCGTACTGTGCGGCCTCCCGGATCTCCCCGGCCACCCTGGCGATCACCCGCACCGCCGCCGGCCGGCCGCCACCCCGGACATCGCCCATCACCATCCGGACCCCGAACGGCGTCTCCAGCACCTCGCACAGCACGCCCCGGTCCTGGCCGGGCTCGGCCGTCGACACCCGCCGAACCGTCACCGCCAGGTCCCCCACTCGGCCGGGCGGTCGGAGCACCCCGCGCCGCACCGGACCCACCGTCGGCCCCGGCGCCCGGCGGCGTGCCCTGCGCAGCCGGGCGACGCCCCCGAGGACCGCGACGGCCGCCAGGCAGCTGACCGCCGTGCCCGTGAGCAGCCGTCCGCAACCTGCGGCGAGGTCCCGCCGCGGCTCCAGCACCGTCCGCACGGCGATCGATGCCAGATGGAGGACGAAGGCCGCCCACGGGACGGCCTGGAGCACCGATGACTCCAGGGCGGGTGCGAAAATCGCGAGGGCGGCGGAATGCGCCGACCTGCTGAGCAAATCCGTTCCCGCGAGTACCCCGAGCGCCGACACCGTCAGCACCAGGCCGCGTGTGGAGAAAGTCGGAGTCGACATGCCGCGACCTTAGAGGAACGGCGGATCCGATCGCTCTCCGCGCGCATTCGACACCCGGAGTACGGCCGGCCTCACGATCGCTTCGGACGCCTCGGACGCCTTGGACAAGGGGTTCTGAGGGTGAGGAAGACATTCTCGGGGATATCGTCGATATGACTAGTATCATTTGCTGGGAATGCCCTCGGGCAGGCTCGGTGAGTCCGTCCGGAAAGGCCGCGTCGCGCTACCCTGTGTCAATATTTCCGACCCGACGGGAAAGCGCAGATGACCGCAGAGACATCATGGTTCGACGGCACCGCGGGGATGCGCTGCGGAACGGCGGCGGAGCGGTGCCAGTACAAGAACCTCCCCCTGTGCGACCTCCCCCCGCTCGGTGTCGTCCGCCGCGCCCGGCTCGCCTTCGAGGACCTGCGCGAGAGCCGGAGCGGTCTTCCCGCACCCGGCCGGCCCTCCCGCTTCTCCGTGGGGGACTGGGTCCGGGTGAAGGACGAGGCGGCGGTGCGTGCCACCCTCGACGCCGAGGACCGGCATCGAGGGCTCTGGTTCACCCGTAGCCAATGGTCGTTCTGCGGTGGGGTCCACCGCGTCGAGCGCGTCGTGCGGCGCATGGTGGACGACCACTACCGCATGCGGCGCCTGGCGGACACCGTCACCCTGGCCGGCGCCACCTGTCACGGCGCCGACGGCACCCAGGGCTGCGGACTGGACTGCGCCCTGCTGTTCCGCGACGCATGGCTGGAGCCGGCCTCCGCGCCGCTCCCGCCCGCCCGGCCGGCCACGCGATGGGCCACCGTGCGGAGTCTCGCGGAGATCAGCGCGACCCTCGGGGCCGACGGCCGCCTGGACGGCGTGCCCTTCCAGCCCGGCATGGAACGCCACGTCGGCACCCGCCACGGAGCCTTCGAGCTGCGCCACCGGTCGCTCGCGTGGTGGCAACGGCCCGCCGGAGGACGGTGGTTCATCCTCCGGGGTCTCCGCTGCGGCGGCGAGCCGGTGGCCAACGGCTGCGACCGCCAGTGCGCACTGCTCTGGCACGAGTCCTGGCTGCGGCTGGAGCCCGGCACCGCCGATTCCTGATCGCGTCGCGAGCTCCGGCTCCGCGGACACCCGTGGGCCGTCAACTGTGCCTTGTCAGCTGCGAGTTGTCAGCGCTGCCAGCGGTCGCGCGCCAACTTGGCGATCATGCGCAGCGGCCCGTCCCGGTCGCCGATGTAGGCACGGGGAATCGCGTACCGCCCGCCGTGGGCTCCGGGGCTGACCGCGCACCCGTAGCTGTAGCCGGCTCCCGCCACCGCCGCCACGGCAGCGGCGTCGAGCGAGCCGTAGGGGTAGCAGAACCCCGCGACCTCCTGCCCCGTGAGGTCTTCCAGCGCACGGCGGCTGCCGGTGACCTGGGCCGCCAGATCCCGGGCACCGAGGCCCGCCAGGCGCTGGTGCGTCAATCCGTGCGAGCCGATCTCCAGTCCGGCGGCGACGACCTCACGGACCTGGTGTGCCGTCATCAACGGTTTGCGCGGGCCCAGTTGGTCCCAGTCGTTGTACCCGCCCAGTCGGCCGGCCACCACGTAGACCGTCGCGGTGAAGCCGTACTCCACCAGTGCGGGCATGACCTCCTCGGTGAAGTCGCGGTACCCGTCGTCGAAACTGAGCCCGACCAACCCCCGAGCGGTGCCCTCCCGATGGCAGCGCAGCAGGGTTTCCACCGCCACCCCGCGCAGGCCCCACGAGGACAGCCAGCGCAGCTGGCGACGAAAGCGCGCGGGGGAAACGGTGATCATATAGGGGTCGTCGCGTGCGATCGCCACGGAGTGGTACATCAGCGTCCACGGGAAATGCCCCGCCGTCGTGCCGGTCGCCTGACCTGGAATGCTGCGTGGTCGGATGAATCGCACGTTCTGCTCCAGCTCCTCGGCGGCACCGCGTGTATCGGATGGAGTTCAAGGAAAATGAGATTCTGACAGCGATGGACCGGCTGTCCATCCGCGCCCGGCCAACCCGGAGCTTTTCACCCGAATGGCAGACCGGCCGGGGTGCTGTCGACCGCTGGGAGGCAAGGGCCCCTCGGGGCCGTGGGGTGTGTCCTGCCCCGGGCCTGTCCGCGGGGTGCGGGCAGGCCCGGGGGTTGGTGGGCGGTGGGGGCGGGTCAGGTGCGGGTGGCGGTGAGGAGGTGGTAGTCGAGGAGGCCGTGGCGCCAGGCGGGGAGGAAGTTGCGGGTCCAGTGGTCGTTGGGGACGGTGTCGGCGAGGTAGCGGTCGAGGCCGGGCCAGACGTCGGGGCCGATGGACTCGGTGCCGACGTCGGTGAAGCCGGCGTCGGTGAGGTCGCCGGTGAAGCCGTCGAGGGTGTGGGCGACGTCGAGTCCGTCGGCGAAGCTGGCGAGGAGGATCTTGAGGCGTTCGGCGATCTCGGGGCCGGGGGCGGCGAAGAAGGTGGTGACGACCAGGCGGCCGTCGGGGCGCAGGACCCGGGCGGCTTCGCGGGCGAAACCGCCGAGTTCGCGGAAGTGCTGGGCGGCCTCGACGGAGTAGACGCCGTCCAGGGTGGCGTCGGCGAAGGGGAGTTGGGCGGCGGAGCCGAGGGTGTAGGCGAGCCGGTCGGGGTAGGTGGCCAGGGCGCGGGCGTTCACGGCGCGGGCGCGTTCGATCTGGTCGGGGTGGATGTCGACACCGGTGACGGAGGCGAAGCGGAACTCCCGTAGCGCGAGCGCCGTACCGAGGCCGCGGCCGCAGCCGACCTCCGCCAGGCGCAGCTGTCCGCGTGGCTCCGGGAAGGCGTTCAGCACCCGGCGGTAGAGCTGCTCCTGGCTGTGCACCCGGTCCTCGGCGGACGGGGCGGTCAGGTCGATGCCGTGCCAGTCACCGAAGTTGATGAATCCGCCCGCGAAGGACGGCGCGGTGCTGAGGTCGTCGGCACCGTAGGTGCGGCGCACTGTCGGGGGGATGTGGTTGTGGTCCATGGGCCGTCGGGTCTCCTGCTCGTGGGCGCCCGGCGGTCGGGCGCGCCGAGGTACGTACCCAAACCTGTGGTGGTCCGAACACGGTACGTGACGGGGCGGGTTCGGGGTTGACGGGGCGTGGAAACCCGGTGTCCGACGGGGGTGCGGGTTCGCTACAGTCCGCCGGTGGCCGATCGGACCGGCCCGATCCACCGGACACGCCCCAGGGCCAGAGCACGAGGAGCACGACCCCGCATGAGCACCGACGACCGACCCGTACCCTCGTTGACCGGTGGCGAGCGCCAGATGCTGCGCGAGTTCCTGGACTTCCACCGGGCGACCCTGGCCATGAAGTGCGAGGGCCTGACCGACGAACAGCTGCGGCAGCGCTCCAGTCCGCCGTCCGCGCTGAGCCTGCTCGGGCTGGTGCGGCACATGGCCGAGGTGGAGCGCACCTGGTTCCGCCGGGTGATCGACGGCGAGGACGTCCCGCTGGTCTGGTCCACCGACGGGGACTACCAGGTGGCCTACGACCCGACCGGGGCCACCCGTGCCGAGGCCTTCGCCGCCTGGCGGGCCGAGGTCGAGCACTCGCGCCGGATCGAGCTGGCGGCGCCCTCGCTGGACGTCACCGGCTACCAGGCGCGCTGGGGGGCCGAGGTGTCGCTGCGGCTGGTGATGCTGCACCTGATCCACGAGTACGCCCGGCACAACGGGCACGCGGACTTCCTGCGGGAGGCCATCGACGGCACGGTCGGGGCGTAGGGCCTGGGGTCGGGGTGCCGGGTCGGGGCCGGGGTGGCGGGCTACCAGCCGAGCAGGTGGGTGCGGGCGGTGAGGACCGCCAGCACCGACTTGGCGGTGGTCTCCGGCGTGAGGTCGGTGGTGTCCAGCTCGTGCGGGGTGGCGGGGGCCGCGCCGGTGAGGACGACGTAGTGCAGGGCCGCGCCGGTGGTGCGGCTCTCGCGGCGGAAGGTGTCCAGGGCCGCCGGGGCGTCGGCGCACTCGACGACGACCTGGTAGCCGCCGGTGGCGTAGGCGAAGGCGGCCTGGGCGGCGGCCGCGAGCGCGGTGGCCTGCTGCCGGTCGGCCCCGGGCAGCTGCGGCGGAACCTGGCCGTTGCGGATGACCCGGAGGAAATCGTCCGTCCGCAGGTGGACGCTCGGGCGCAGCTCCTGGACGAGCAGCCCCGCGACCGGGCTGCCGCCCCCTGCTCCACCGGCGGCCCCGGCGGGATCGGCGGCCCCGGCGGGGTCGACGAGGACGAGGACGCCTCCGGCGCCCCGGCCGCCCCCGAGCTCCGGCCCACCTACGGTCGTACGGTTCACAGCTGCTGATCCCTTCGCGGGCCGGGGACGGGACGGGTACGGACGGGCAGCCGGGGCGAGACGGTGGGCGTGCGGAGGAGCCGGTCGCCCCGGATACGGACAGCCGACCGCCTCGTCCCTACGACTGATGCGTTTCGGGGATCAACCTAGTCCAAACGGGTGCCCCGAGTCGTCCCCCTCCCAGCCGGTGGGCGGGTCGCCGGACCCGTTCAGCACTCCTCGGCGCGCAGCACGATCGGGTTGGTGAGGGCCGCCATCGGCCCCCACGGCAGGTCCGGACCCATCGCGTTGCCCTTGCCGGGCGTCCCGTCCGCCCTCGGGTGGCGCACCTCGGCGCGGACGTAGGCGGCCAGCGAGGCCGTGGTGCGCCAGACGACCGTGCCGGAGCCGTCGGCGGGCAGCGACTCCTGGTGCAGCTGCCCCTCGTCGGTGATCAGCCGGACGGTGCCGCCGGGCACGCCGGAGACGGCGAGCCGGACGTCCACCGGGGCGTCGGCCGGGACGGTCAGCTCCTCACCGATGCCCGCCCGGCGGCCGTGGCCGGTGGCGGTGAGGTCGAGCCGGACGGCGGCGGACTCGGCCAGCCAGCTGCGCCCGGCGCGCAGCCCGTCGAGGACGGCGTCGCGGGTGAGGTCCTCGGCGAGGACGACGTTGTGCGGCAGGCCGATGACCTGGGGCGCGCTGTGGGCGTCGCTGTTGCCCATCGCGGGCCGCCAGGAGCGGCCGCCCCGCAGGGCCACCGCGAGCTCGGAGTCCCAGGTGTCGACGGCCGACTCGTCGTCGTAGGTCCACGGCCCGTTCCACACCTCGACGGCGTCGGCCTGCTCGTAGCCGAACTTCCACTGGCAGGCGACGTACGGGCAGTACGGGTGCGCGGGCACCACCAGGCCGCCGGAGCGGTGGACCTGGCGGACGAAGCGCGGGAACTCCTCGTCGCGCGAGCGGTAGCGCCAGTCGACGAACTGGCCGGCCTCCAGGCCCAGGGCCAGCCAGTGGCCGTTGCGGGTGGTGACCTCCTCGCCGGGCACGATCAGCAGGTCCGGGCCGGCCAGCGGACCCCAGACGGCGTGCGAGGAGCTGGTGTTGTGGTCGGTGGAGACGATGAAGTCCAGGCCCGCGGCGCGGGCCCCGGCGGCCACCTCCTCGGGCAGGCGGCGGCCGTCGGAGTGCACGGTGTGCAGGTGGCAGTCGCCCCGGTACCAGGCCCGGCCGCGGCCGCGGGCCCGCTCCGGCGGGTAGTGCGGGGTGAACTCCGGCCCCGGCTCGCCGAACCGGAGGGTCACCTCGACGTGGTACTCCAGGCCCTGCGGGGCGACCTGGTACGGGCCCAGGACGAGGTGCCAGGTGCCCGGGTTGATCGGGCCGGGGAGGTAGCCCGGGGTGGCGGAGCCGCGGGCGAGCGCGAACTCGGTGCGGAAGCCGCCGGACCAGCCGCGGAAGCCGTCGCCGCCGAGGTCGGTGCCGCGCTCGTCGAAGATGCCGATGTCGCAGGAGTTGCCGGGGGTGCCGGCCGGGACCGGCGGCTTGTCGTAGCCGTAGGAGACGGCGATCTCGCGGACGCCCTCGGGGACTTCGAGCGGGAGGTAGACGAAGTCGGGGCAGCCGGTGGGGAGGTGGCCGGTGAGGGTGAGGGTGCGGTCGGTCCGGTCCGCGTCCTGGTTCGTGTCGCGGTTCGGGGCGGCCGAGGCGGTGCCCGCAGCACCGGCCGTGGCGGCCAGGCCGAGGGCGGTGGCGGCGCCGGTGGCGAGGCCGGTGCGGAGCAGGTCGCGGCGGGCGGGGTGCGGGGGAGCGGCGGGGTGCGCGGGCCGGGCGGGGGGTGTCGGGTCCGCGGGAGGTGTGGGGTCGGCGGGAGGTGTGGGGTCGGCGGGAGGTGTGGGGTCGGCGGGCATCGGGGCCTCCGGGCTGGGGTGGGCTGGTCCGTCCGTTCGCCTACCCCCGGGGGTGAACCCGGGGTGAGGCGGGACCCACCGGGGTGGGGCGGGCCGGTGAAAGAGGGGCCCGGCCAGGGCGGGGCGAGTTGCGGGGAGTGACGGATGACCGGTTCATAGTCATGTGGTGGTTCGTACGGCAGGTGACGACGGGGCGGTCGGGAGGCAGGCGTGGCACTGAGTCGGCGGACGCTGCTGGCGGCGGTGGTGGGCGGCGGTGCGCTGGCTGGGTGCGGGTCGGGGCGCGGCGCGGAGGGGCGCGAGGCGGCCGTCGGCTCGACGGGGACTCCTGCGGGGACCTCTTCGCCGAGTCCTTCGGCGACCTCTACGCCGAGCCCTTCGGCGGCGCCTTCGGGGAGTCCCGCGGGGAGTCCCGCAGGCACGGCGTCGGCCGCACCCTCCGCTGCCGCGACCCCCCGGGAGCCGGGCCGGGCCGAGCTGGTCCAGCGCTACGCGGCCGTGGCACCGACCGCCTGGGGCCTGGACCTCCCCGGGGTGGTCACCGGACTGCCGGAGGGTCAGCAGGCCACGGCGCTCACCTTCGACGCCTGCGGGGGGCCCGGCGGGAGCCGCTACGACGCCGAGCTGATCGACTTCCTGCGCGCCCACGAGGTCCCGGCCACGCTGTTCCTGAACGCCCGCTGGATCGACGCCAATCCGCGCACCTTCGAACAGCTCGCCGCCGACCCGCTGTTCGAGATCGGCAACCACGGCACCGTGCACCGCCCGCTGTCCGTGACCGGCCGTTCGGCCGAGGGGATCGCGGGTACGGGCGGGGTCGGCGAGGTGTACGACGAGGTGGCGGGCAACGCCCACAAGCTGACCGAGCTGCTCGGGCACCCGCCGCGGTTCTTCCGCTCCGGCACCGCGTACTACGACGACGTCGCGGTCCGGGTGGTCGCCGACCTGGGCGAACGGATCGCCGGGTTCACCGTGAACGCGGACGGCGGGGCGACCCTCCCGGCCGCCGAGGTGCGGCAGGAGGTGGCGTCGGCGCCGCCGGGGGCGATCGTCATCGGGCACATGAACCAGCCCGGCCACGGCACCGCCCGCGGGGTGGCGGCGGCGCTGCCGGGGCTGCTGGCGGCGGGGCGGAGGTTCGTCCGGTTGTCCGACGTGCTGTGAGCCCGAGGGTCAGGCCAGGCGGAGGCCGCCCGGGTGCCGCTCCTCGATGATGTCGACCAGCCAGTCGAAGACCGTCGGGCCCTTGCCCGCCCGGGCGGCGGCCAGCTCGGCCGCGACCCGTTCGCGGTTGGTGGGGTGGACCCGGGGGAGCTGCCGCTCCAGCTGGCGGACCGTCTCCGGGTAGCCGAGGGCACGGCGGGAGGCCTCGTGGTCGCGCCACTCGATGACGTAGTCGTCGTCGTCCGGCGTGCCGAAGCCGCCGCTGAGGCAGTCGGCGAAGGCGTCCAGGTTGCGGCCGAAGTAGCCGTCGGCGCCGATCTTCCGACCGACCTCCGCCCAGAAGTCCTCCAGGTTGCCGATCTTCCCGCCGTCGAGCACATAGGTCACCGTCACGGGGACGAGGATATGCCCGGGCGGCGAACCGCCGGGTGGCGGCCGGTTACGGGTGGACGGCGATCGCGGTGGCGAGCAGGCCGTCGCGCACCGCCCAGCGGCCCTCGAAGCCGTCCAGGCGGCGGCCGCCGACCACCGGGCCGGGGACCAGCAGCCGGGCGGTGAAGGTGCCGTCGGGGGAGAGGTCGAGCTCGGCCTCGTGGAAGTCCAGCCACAGCCGGGTGAGCGGGAACCAGGCCTTGTAGACCGACTCCTTGGCGCTGAACAGGATGCGGTCCCACGGCGTGTCCGGGTGTTCGGCGGCGAGCTTCGCCAGCCGTTCCTGCTCGACCGGCAGGGCGACGGAGTCCAGCACGCCCTCGGGGAGCGGCAGTGCGGGCTCGGCGTCGATGCCCACCGAGGCCAGGGTGCCGGCCCGGGTGACGGCGGCCGCGCGGAAGCCGTCGCAGTGGGTGAGGCTGCCGATCACGCCGTCCGGCCAGCTCGGCGCCCCGCGCAGGCCCGGGACGAGCGGGCGGTACGGGACGCCGAGGCGGGCCAGCGCGGTGCGGGCGCAGTGGCGGACGGTGGTGAACTCGCGGCGGCGCTTGTCCACGGCGCGGGCGACGGCGGCCTCCTCGGCGGGCTCCAGCCGGGCCTCGGGCGGGTCGTCGTAGGCCACCTCGGTCACCACGACGTCCGGCAGCAGGTCCCCGATCATGCGTTCCCCCCTGGGTCGGCGAGCGCGGGCGGCGGGCCGCGCGGAGCGAGCCTAACGCGGGCGGGCGGGCCCGGTCCGTGATCTTCGGCAAATCGGGGCCGCCCGCCCGGCGGCCGTCACTGGAAGGCGATGGTCACTGAAAGGTGGTCACTCGAAGGCGGCCGCCGCCTCGCGCAGGGCCCGGGCGATCGTCTCCGGGTCGTACGGCGCGGGAGCGCGGCGGGCGGACGTTCGGCCTTGGCACGGGGGCGGCGGGCTTACTGATGTGCGGAGCGGAAGCAATTCCGATCCGGCGCAGGGCGTTCCTGCGCCGGGGTCGGGTGCTGCCCGGGTGCGGGACGGTGGTGACCGCCCGTCACTGTCCGAGCAGGTGGGCGAAGTCCAGTCCGAGGCTGCCGAGGACGGGCAGTGCGCCGAGGTCGGTCACGCCGCCGACCGGGATGCTGTAGCCCTGGTTCACCTCGCGGGTCGCGGGTGCGGCGGCGGGCGAGGGGGCGGCGAGGGCCGGTGCGGCGAGGGCCGGGCTCAGGGCGGCGCCGAGGAGCAGGGCGGCGAGGGCGGTGCGCATGGGGGCGGGCCTCCGGGGCGGGCGGTCGTGACGGCCTGTCAACACCCTGTGTGGTGAGGCGGTCACGCATCTTCGCCCCTTCGGCCGCATTGGTAAAGATCCTTGCCTTGTGTTCATGGCAACACCGGGGAGGTCTGGACCATGCCGAGGACGGGCGCATACGTTCCTTTCACCGGGTGGGCATCGGATCGTCGGATCGTTCACCGAACTGCACTGTGGCCTCGGTGACTTCTGGCTGTCATGCCCATGACCTTTCCCGGGATCGTCGAACCGGAGGGAACGAACCATGCGCGCCATCGGCAAGAACCTCAGGATCCTCGCGGGAGCCCCGCTCGCCGCCGCCGCCCTCATCGCCCTGACGGCCGGCTCCGCCAGCGCCGCGATACCGATCAACAAGCCGATGACCGGCAAGGCCACGTACTACACCGACGCGGGCTACGGCGCCTGCGGCACCCAGATCAACGCCTCCAACCAGATGCTGGTCGCCGTCTCGCACACCTGGTGGACCACCGCGAACCCCAACAACGACCCGGTGTGCAAGGGCATCTCGGTCAAGGTCACGTACCAGGGCAAGACCATCACCGTCCCGGTGAAGGACCAGTGTCCGTCCTGCGACTCCACCCACATCGACCTCAGCCAGCCCGCCTTCGCCAAGCTGGCCCCGCTCGACAAGGGCGTGATCAGCGGCCTCACCTGGCAGTTCGTCAAGGCCGGGCTGAACGGCAGGACCGTCGAGCTGTCCGAGCCCGTCACCGGCTCGACCATCGGCTGACGGCCGCCCACCCCGCCGGGCCCACCTCGGCCGCTCGCGCGCGTGCCCACGGGCTCGTGCGTGTGCGTACGGGCGTGGGCCCGGAGGTCTCAACTGCCAGGCGGGGAGGCCGCTGTGGCGCCGAGCCGTGGGGCCATGGCGAGCAGCAGCTGGACCGCCGGGGAGGCCGTCCGGGGGCTGTGGGCCAGGCCCAGTGAGACCGTCGGCGCCGGGCGGGCCAGGCGGCGCAGGCTGACACCGGGGATCCGGAAGACCCGGGCCCGGCCCTCCGGGATCGGCGCGATGCCGTGGCCCGCCGCCACCGCGAGCAGCAGCTGCTCGTCGTCCGGCTCCTCGCGGACGATCCGGGGCGGCCGGTCGGGCCAGAGCTGGCCGGTGATCGACGCGTGCATCCCGGGCCCGTTGTCGCGCGGCCACAGCACCACCGGCTCGTCCCGGATCGCGCCCCGGTCGAGCCGGCCGCGGCCCCGGGCGAGCGGGTGGCCGCTCGGCACCGCGAGCAGCAGTTCCTCCTCGGCGATGACCCGGCAGGCCAGCTCGGGGACGTCCAGCGGCGGACGGACGAAGGCCGCGTCCAGCCGCCCGGCGAGCAGCTCGTCGACGTTGAGGGCGGTCCAGCCGGTCTGCAGGGCGACGTCCACCCGGGGGTAGCGACTGCGGAACTCGCCCATCAGGGTGTCCGAGACGCCGCCGCGGGCCGAGCGGGTGTACGCCACCCGCAGGCTGCCCTGCTGCCCCCGGGCCACCGCCGCGATCCGCCGGTCGGCCTCGGCCACCCGGTGCAGCAGCTGCCGGGCCTCCTCGGCGACCGCGCCGCCGATCGGGGTCAACGTGCAGCCCCTGCTGGTGCGTTCGACCAGCTGCACGCCGAGCTGCCGCTCCAGCGCCTTGATCTGCTGGCTCAGTGCGGGCTGGGCCACCCGCAGTCGGCGGGCGGCCCGGGTGAAGTTCAACTCCTCGGCCAGGACAGCGAAGTAACGCATGCGACGGAGGTCCACCGGGCGATGATAGGCCCGCCGCGGTGGACCGGCGCCGGGCCCGCGCACCGCCCACCGGCGGCGATAAGGGCGCCTTATCGCCGGAGGACGCAACCGGTCTTGGACGCCTCGCCGCCCGCCCCGCTTTCCTGGAGTCCGGCCGCCGCGGCCGGATCGGCCGGATCGGCCGGCGGGGAGTCGGTGGGAGGGGATCACCGTGGGTGTGGGCGTTGCTACGGGTGTTGCTACGGGTGTTGGTACGGGCGTGGATGCGGATCCGGACCTGGGCGTGGGCCTGGACGTGGTCGTGATCGGCAGCGGGATCATCGGGCTCACCACGGCCCTGCGCCTCCAGGAGCGGGGCCTGCGGGTCGGGGTGGTGACGGCGGACGGGCTGCTGTCCACGGTCTCGGCCGTGGCCGCCGCCGTCTGGTACCCGGTGGGTGTGGAGGCGGGCGGGCAGGTGGCCGCCTGGTCGGCCGCCACCTACGCCGAACTCGCCCGGCAGGCCCGGGCCGGCGTGCCCGGCGTCGTCCTGCGCGACACCTGGATGCCCGCGCTCCGGCGTCAGGACGGCGGCACCCCCTGGTGGGGCGCCGGCGTCCCCGACCTGCGCCGACTGGAGCCGGCCGACCTCGCCCCGGCCTACGCGGACGGCTGGCGGTTCACCGCCCCCACGGTCGAGATGCCGCGCTACCTGCCCTGGCTGCTCGGCCGCTTCCGTGAGGGCGGCGGCAAGGTGCTCCACCGGCGGCTCGACACCCTTCGGCAGGCCGGCGCCTGGGCGCCCGTGGTGGTCAACGCGGCCGGCCTCGGCGCCCGGCTGCTGTGCGGCGACGACGCGGTGCGGCCGGTGCGGGGACAGCTCGCCCTGGTGCGCAACCCCGGTCTGCGGGCCTCGCTGCGGATCCAGGACGAACCGGCCGGGTACACCTACGTCCACCCGCGCAGCCGGGACGTCGTCCTCGGCGGCACCTTCGAGGAGGGCAGCTGGGACCTCCGCGGCGACCGGGCGGCGGCCGAGGCGATCCTGGCCCGGTGCGCGGTGCACGTCCCCGAGCTGCGCGGAGCCGAACTCATCGGCTGCCCGGTCGGCCTGCGGCCCGACCGCAGGGGCGGGGTGCGGCTGGCGGTCGAGGAGTCGGCCGATGGGGAAGCGGTGGGCGGGGAGGCGGCGGCCGGGCTCCGGATCGTGCACAACTACGGGCACGGCGGCGCGGGCGTGACACTGAGCTGGGGGTGTGCGGACGCGGTGGTGGAGCTGGTCGGGGCGGGTGCCCGGATCCGATGATTCGTCCTGCGGGGTGCTGCCGTCGGTGACTAGAATCCCGGTCCGTCGTGCGGTCGTTCCGCCCCGAAATCCATTCCTGCGGAGGAGTCTTGGCCTCGATCACCCTCGACGCCGAGCGCCGCGTCCGCGCCGACGCCGGACGCGTCCGGATCGCCGCCGTCGACGCGCTGCGCTCGCTCGGCTTCCAGGTCACCTCGGAGCAGGCAACCGTGGTGGAGGCCCGGCGCGGCTCGGTCGTGCGCTCCGCCATGCTGCTGCCCGACGAAGTCCCGCTCGCGGCGCGGCTCCAGTTCGCTGCCGCTGCCGCGGCCGACGGGAACGGCACCACGGTTGCGGTGCACCTCACCGACCGGGCCGTCTCGGTGGTCGCCCTCGGTGTGCAGTCCCCGTACGTGACGGCTTACCAGAACGCGCTGTTCGCCCTCGACCGGGCGCTGACCGCCCTCGACCCCGAGGCGGCGACGGACTTCCCGCAGCCCCGCTGGTGGACCAGCGCACCCCAGGCCGAGACGCTGGCCCGGCACCACCAGACCGGGCAACGGGTGGTCGGCGGGGTCACCGCCATGATCAACGACCGGCTCTCCGGCACCCCCCGGCGCACCGGGCCCTCGCTCTGGAGCGGGGTGCAGGGCGCCGTCTTCCACTCCCGCGCGGGCGTACTCGGCCTGGACCACTCCGCCCTGGCCGCCCTGCTGGCGATACCGGTGATGATGAGCAGCCGGCCGGACGGCGTACCGGAACAACTCGGCGCCGGAGTGGCCCGGTTGGCCGCCGAGGTGGAGGGCTGCCTGGCGGCGGTCGGGTTCGGTGTGGTGGACGTGCGGATCGGCAGCGAACAGCGCCCCGTCTTCGAGTTCCTGTACCGCCAGTTCGGCATCCGCTCCCAGCTGCCGGTCCGCACCCTGTGCACCTGCCGGGACTGCCGGCAGACCAAGGTGGTGAACCTGGACCTCCAGCGGATGCGGGAACGGCGGAGGCGGCTCAAGCTCATCACCACCGTCGTCCGGGCCGGCCACGGCAAGAACGGTGAGATCAACCCCTTCGCGATGATCGGGGCGTTCCTCCAACAGGGCAGGGTCGAGCCCGACTTCATCTGCTCGCGCTGCGAGAGCACGGCGGCCGACGAACACCCGGTGACCTTCTGCCCGGGCTGCGGGGACATGCGTACGGAGGGGGCGCTGATCAGCTGCGGCGAGTGCGGGTACGACTTCGAGGCGCTGGTGGCGGGGCTGGCGGTGTGGGGCGCGGCGCCGCCTCCGGTGCCGCCGGTGCCGCCGGTGGCGCCCCTGCCTCCGGTGGCGCCGCCGCGCCCGGCCGTCCCGCCGAGGCCGGCCGTGGCCCCGATACCGGCGCCGCCCGCGGCGCCGCCCGTTGCCCCGCCCGCCGCGTCGCCTGCTGTGCCGCCCGGCTTCGGCCCGCCGCCCGAGGGCTTCACCCCGCCGCCGCCTCCGACCTGCGGCATCTGCGGCGGCAGCTACCCCGTGCTGTGGTCCGTCCAGGTCCTGGACGGCGCCAACCCCCGTCCGCTCACCGTCTGCCGCACCTCCCCGCACTGCTCCCCGCCCTCGGTGATCGCCCCGGTGCGGATGCCGTCCTGAGGCGGGTGGTGCGACCCGCGTTCCGCGCAGGGCTGATACCGGGCCACGGCCGCCACCGAGTGCTCTCGGTGGCGGCCGTGGCGGTTCTCCGGGCAGGTGGGGATGCCGTCAGTGGGCGGTTCCGTGGGTCAGGAAGGGAGCGATCCTCGGCGTTCCGGTGCCGATCCCGTTGACGATGTCGCTGATGCTGCTGTAGTTGCGGCCGTCGATCCTGACGGTGGGGCGCTGGGAGTCACCGTTCTGCTCCCGGTAGACGAGGCGCGACAGCTCGTCCCAGCTGTTCTCCAGGCCGGCTCCGAAGGGGCCCAGGTTGTCGTAGCGCTGGGCGCCGTCCTGCTGTCCGCCGGTCTCGATCGAGGCGGCGATGCGGTTCTCGATCCAACCGAAACGGGCCGCCTCGGAGGTCGCTCCGATCATGGCGGCGAGTGGGGCGCGGGCTTGGTCCCGGGAGCCTTCGGAGACCCCGAAGAGCGTGCTGAGGAAGCCGTAGAAGGCCGCTCCGCTGTAGCGCTGGGCACCGCGGGCCTCGGGGCTGGCGAGGTCCGAGTAGTGGGAGGAGTACCGGAGGTTCTCGAGGAGGCCGTCCCGCGGGTAGGCGGCGGCGAACCGGGTGCTGAGGTACGTCGGAGCGTCGCTGAACCGCCAGTTCCGCCCCGAGGCGGTGAAGCCGTCGAGGTACAGGTTGTCGAGGCGCAGGTAGAGCGAGAGCCGGTGCGTGTTGATCGGGTCGCTGTAGTCGTTCACGCTGATCTCGATGTACCGCCCGGTGGCCGTGGTGGTCCGTGCCAGGGCGGGGGCGATGCTGGTTCCGGAGAGCTCCCTGAGCTGCCTGATCATGCTCCGGTAGTTCGCCGCGGGACGGCTGCCCCCAGCGGCGAGTCCGGTGATGTCCCAGGTGACGACCGACCAGTAGTTGCTGGTGTCGGCCTTGGCGGTCGGGGCGGCCTTGAACTGGGCCACGGAGAACAGGGCGACGAGTGAGAGCAGGAGCGCCGTCAGGCGCTTCGAGCCGCCGAGAGAGCGGTTTGCTGCGGGCATGGACCAGGGGGCCTTTCTGGGCGTGCATGACATGGTGTGCTGCGGTGGTGCGTCGGGCAGGGCCTGACGCGTACGGCGATGCATACTCCGTATGTACGGAACCACGGGCCGACGATGCCCGCGGGTTCAGCTGGTGGACAACGGCTTCGGAGGCCGGTTCCTGAATCTGCCGGTCCGGGTCGCGCTCGCGCCACAGGGCGAAGCAGTGGAACGCCGCCGAGGCCAGGCCGGCAGGCCATGGGACGCTGCCGAACCGTCAAGAACGGGACTGGACGTCCGCTGGGACCCGGCCCCGGCGTGGTGGTACTGGGTTCACCAGGGATGCGGATACAAGATCCATAGCGGGCCCGTGTCGGGGTGCTCTAACGTCGAGCCATGACGATTCCACCCCGGTTGGGGCGCCTGGCGCGGCGGGCGCGGCGGGACACCGGCTTCCTGGCCACGGGTGTCCCGCTGCACCTGGCGCTGGTGCCCGTGTGGGCCTGGGGCGCGGCGACCATTGCCAGGACGGGGGACTGGGCGCTCGTGCTCCCGGTGTCCGTCGCCCTGGTTCTGAGCGTTGCCCCGATGCTGACGATGGTTCAGCGGTACCGGCACCGGGCGCTGCTCGGGGTGGACATCCGTCGCTCGGCGCCCGTTGCGCAGTGGTGGTCTCCCGCCACGGCCCTGCGGTGGCTCTCCTCGCCGCGCGCCTGGCGCCAGGTCGGGTACCACCTGGTGCTGGGCCCGCCGGCGGCCCTGGCGGAGCTGTTGGTGCTGGTGGCGGCGGCGGTGGGTCTGGCGGGCGCCACCGGGTACGGCTGGGTGTGGGCGCTGCCGGTCGGGGCGCGGCGCGTATGGTTCGGCTGGGCGACACTGATGCCGTGCTACACCGTGCTCGGCCTCCTGCTGCTGTCCCTCCTGCCCTGGCTCGCCGGGGTGGTGGCCCGGGCGGAGTCGCGCTCCGCCGCGGCGCTGCTCGGACCCAGCCGGGCCGATCGGCTCCAGGAGCGGGTCGCGTACCTGGCGACCAGCCGCACCGATCTGATCGAGGCGGTCGATGCCGAGCGCCGCCGGATCGAGCGCGACCTGCACGACGGCACCCAGCAGCGGCTGGTCTCGCTGGCGGTCAACCTGGGACTGGCCATGGCCACCAGCCCCGACCTGCCGGGCGAGACCCGTGCGATGCTGGCGGAAGCGCACCTGGAGGCGAAGGCGGCGATCGCCGAACTCGGCGACATGGTACGCGGGTTGCATCCGGCGGTGCTCGAGGACCGGGGCCTGGACGCGGCGTTGTCCGGACTGGCCGCCCGCGTTCCGCTGCCGGTGCGCCTGCGGGTCGAGCTGCCGGAACGGGCGGCGCCCGCCGTGGAGTCGGTTGCGTACTTCGTGATCTCCGAGGCGCTGGCGAACGTGACCAAGCACGCCGGCGCCTCGCGGGTCGAGGTGACGGTCCGACGGGTCGGGACGGTCCTGCGGTTGAACGTCACCGACGACGGGCTGGGCGGCGCCGACCCCTCCGGTGGTACGGGGTTGAGCGGGCTGGCCAAGCGGGTGGGCTCCGTCGACGGCGTCCTCCGGCTCAGCAGCCCCGTCGGGGGACCGACGACCGTGACGGTGGAGCTGCCGTGCGCGCGGTGATCGCCGAGGACTCGGTGCTGTTGCGGGTCGGCCTGGTCAAGGTGCTGGAGATGGGCGGCTTCCAGGTCGTCGCCGAAGTCGGCGATGCGGAGGCGCTGTTGGCCGCCGTCGAGGAGCACCGGCCCGAACTCGCCCTGGTGGACGTCCGGATGCCGCCCAGCTTCACCGACGAGGGCGTGCGGGCGGCCACGGCGATCCGCCGCAGCCGGCCGCGCACGGCGGTGGTCCTGCTCTCGCAGTACGTGGAGGAGCGCTACGCCGCTGACCTGTTGGCGAACAACACGAGCGGAGTGGGCTACCTGCTCAAGCAACGCGTGGCCGATGTCCAGGACTTCGCGGCAGCGGTACGGCGGGTGGCCGAAGGGGGGACGGCGCTGGACCCCCAGGTCGTCGCCCAACTCCTGCTCCGCCGCGGCGACCCGCTGGCCGCCCTGACCCCGCGCGAGCGGGAGGTGCTGGCCCTGATGGCGGAGGGCCGCTCCAACGCCGGCATCGCCGAGGCGCTGACGGTCGGTGAGAGCGCGGTGGCCAAGCACATCAACAACATCCTCGCCAAACTCGACCTGCCGGTGGCCGATGCGGACCACCGCCGGGTGCTCGCCGTGCTGCGCTTCCTGGGCGCGTCCAGGGACTGAACCCCGGGGGCGGGGGCGGGCCCGCTTGTTCGCGTCCAGTCCCGTCGTGGTCCTCGGGCACCCGTGCGGCCGCGCGCACGGTGGCGTCAGGCGTGGATCGGACGCAGCACCGCGTAGTACGCGAACGGCGGACCGTACAGCCGGGCGACCCGCAGCCCGGCTCCCTCCGCCAGGCTGATCAGCGAGGACGGCCGGATCTGGTGCCGGTCGAAGAACTCGCCGACCACCAGTCGCCCGAACGGCTTCAACGTCCGGCGCAGCTCGGCCAGCGTGCGCGCCGGATCCGGGATCTCGCCCAGCGCCGTCACCAGGTAGGCCGCATCGAACGAGCCGTCCGCAAAAGGAAGTTCATGTGCGTCGGCGCAGGTCGGCACGATGGTGCCGACGCCCTGCTCCTTGGCCCGGCGGCCCACGTGGTCGAGCATCTCCTGCTGGATGTCCACGATGTCCAGCTGCCCGTCCGGGCCCAGCTGCGGTGCGACGTGCAGCGACTGCAGGCCGGTTCCGGGGCCGATCTCCAGGATCCTCTCGCCCTCCCGGGCCTGCAGCACGTGGTCCAGACGCTTCAAGGTCAGGAACGGCAGTGGCAGGTCGAGCAGCCAGTGCTGGGAGTACGGGTAGGGCGCGGAGTCGGTGAACCACCAGGTGGCGACGGCGGCGGCAGCGCCCGCGCCGATCAATGCTCGTGAATTCCTCATCATTCCTCCATAAATGTCCGACTAGGGCCATCGAGAGCAGCTCTGATGGTCCGTCAGGTGTGTTTGTGTGCAGTCGACTTGCGTCGGAGCGCCGGCGCTGCGGACCGGACCGCAGGCGCGCCGATCACGTCACGAGCTGTTCCGCTCAGCGGCCCGGCCGAGGGAAGGTCCGGGTCGCGAGAACCGCGCAGGCCAGCGCCAGCGGAACCTCGGCGAAGGCCGCCATGAACGCCGCCTGCGTGAAGTCCGAACCCGGGGCGGCCGTCATGGTGTCGAACCAGGCGTCGACCAGCAGCAGGGCCGAGGTCGCGGCGGAGGCCAGGCAGGCCCGGCGGTCGCCGCGCCTGAGGAGCAGTCCGGTGGAGAGCAGGCCGAGCGCCTCAAGGCCGTCCAGACCCGTCCACGTCCAGGCCCAGTGCGAGGCCCGAGCGGTGGCCGGCAGCCCGGTGTGCAGGAAGACCAGCCAGGGAATCATCGCCAGCCCGAGCGCGGTGAGGACCGTGGCCCCTCGGCGAAGCAGCAGCGGGAACGTCGGAGCGGCCGCGGCCTTCGGAAGGATCCGCCGGGCACCGGCGTCCGAACCGGCGTCCCCGCCGACCGGACGGAGCGAATGAACGCCGGTCGGCTGAGTGCTCGCCATGACACCTGACTCCCTCCCGTGCCCGTTCCTCGGGCACGGCATCAGCATGTCGTTCGCGCGCGCCGGAGGCAGTAGCGCTCCTATCCGAGTTGATGGTGGTGCTAGGTACCGTTCGTCGGGGCGGCCATGACCGACTTCGTGACGACCGCTTCTCGCGCGGCGGCCGCGCGACCAACTCCGGCGACGCGGCGCGGGTCTGCGCCCGCGCCCGCGCCCGCGCCTGCGGACTCGCAGGCGCGGGCGGGAGGGATGCTCTTATGGATGTCAAGCAGCGATGGTGAGCTGCTCGGTGGTGGTGCTCGGTGTGCTGGGCGTGGTCAGGACTCGGTAGATCTCTCGGGC